>CAYTBH010000052.1:0-15677 GCA_964435935.1 uncultured Alistipes sp. | reverse complement strand
AATGGTCACCTCGCTCAGGCCGCTGTTGCCATAGAAAGCCGACTCGCCAATTATTTTTACCGAGGTGGGGATTGTCACTGATGTAAAGCAACTTCCTCCATCGAAAGCGAATGAACCGATTTCAGTGACGGCATTCGGGATTTCGAGCTCGGTGATTTGCACGCCGTTAACGTAAAGATTATGCGCCAAAGAAAGCGGGTTGGAAGAATAGTGTGCGAATTTTATCTGACAAAGCGATTCAATGCTTGCAAATTCAGCTTTGTTCAAGCTTGTGCATCCATAGAAAGCGCCAGGACCTATTGAATCTATCGCACTGCCGATAGACACCCCAGTCAGTCCGACGCATCCATAGAATGCTCGCTCGCTGACAGTTGTTACAGAGTTGGGGAGCGCCACAGATGTGAGGCCGGTGCACCCATAAAACGCTTCCAACCCGATTGAGGTCACCGCATCGCCAATCGACACTTCGCTCAAGCCAGTGCAACTGTAGAAAGCAGAAGAGCCTATTGCCGTTACGGTGTCAGGGATTTTCACCGAGTTCAGTCCACTGCAACTGTTAAAAGCATATTCGTTTAAAGACGAGACAGAATTAGGGATTTCTAAATTGGTGATTTTCGTACCATTCACATACAGATTGTGCGCGTATGACAGTGGATTGGATGTATAATGTGCGAACTTAATTCGGCAGAGTGATTCAATGCTCGCAAATTCAGCCTTCTGCATTCCGCGACAACCATAGAAGGCCAACTCGCCGATTGAATCAACCGCATTTCCAATTTTAACCAAGTTCAGACCACTACAACCATAAAAAGCTGATTCGCCTATTAATTTCACTGAGTTAGGGATTACAAGCGATGTCAGGCAACTTGCGCCGTCAAAAGCAAACGCTCCGATTTCAGCAACAGCAGTCGGGATTTCGAGGTCTTTGACCAGTGCACCATTTATATATAGATTGTGGGCTATATAGAGAGGATTAGAGGTATACTGCTCAAATTGGATTTCGCACAGCGATTTAACGCTTGCAAATTCAGCTTTAGTCAAGGCGGTGCAACCTTCGAATGCGTCAGAGCCGATTTTGGTGACCGTTTCAGGGATGGAGACTGAGGTCAAGTCGCTACAACGCTGGAATGCAGCATTGGCGATTTCAGTGACAGTGTATTCAGTATTGCCATTTTTTGCTTTGCGAGGAATAATCAATGCCCCCGACACACTGTTGCCAGGCGTTCCAATACCTCCCTCTTTAGTCTTGACGGTTTTGGCGGCTTCGTCGATGACGGTGTAGGTCAAGGTTTGGCCTTCGTAGGTGTAGGAGAAGTCGCAGGAAGGTATAGGAGGCGTATCAGACGCTATATTTGCAAATTGTTTCCACGGATCAATAGTCCTACATTTATCCTCAGCCAGTTCTGACACATACAATGTGGCAGTATTATAAGTGTTTTCAGAAAAAACATTTGCATCACAACTGATTGGGTTCTCTGCCTCATAATATACTGATTCCAAGGCAGAGCAATAGAAGAAAGCTTGTGAGCCAATAGATAAAACAGATTTTGGGATTACCACCGAAGTCAAACAGATACATCTGAAGAAAGCCTGACGGCCGATTATTGTCACTGATTGTGGAATAGTCACTTTTGTAAGATTTTTACAATCACTAAATGTATAATCTCCAATTATTCCAATAGATTTAGGTATGGCTATGAAGGTTAAGCCCTCACAGCCGTAAAAAGCGCGCTCCCCTATTGCTTTAATGGAGGTAGGAAGTGTAATCGTTGACAATCCTTTGCATAATGCGAAAGCGGCCTCGCCAATATTGGTGACTGATTCGGGTATTTCAACGGAAAGAAGACTACTGCAACCATAGAAAGCATTGTTTCCAATGAAGGAAACAGAGGCAGGAATTGATACTGACGTCAGACCTATACAACCATAAAAAACGGCATTTTCAATTTGTGTTACAGAGCTGGGAATAATTATGGTGGATAAGCTAGAACAACTACTAAAAGCATGATCACCTATTGAAGTCACATTAGCGGGAATCGACAACGAGATCAGACTGGTACAGTTATCAAACGCTGATGGGCCAATTTCTGTGACAGATTCAGGTATCGTCACCGAAACAAGACTTGAACAACCACTGAAAGTTGAAAAATCGATTTTGGTGACTGCTTCTGGAAGTGTTACAGATATAAGATTAGTGCATTGTGCAAAAGCTGACGAACCAATTTTAGTGACGGATTCGGGGATTTCCACAGATTTCAGAGCTCCACAAAGGTTGAAAGTTCCTGAACCAATTTCAGTCACAGAGTTTGGGATGGTCACAGAGGTCAGCCCAGAGCACCATTCGAATGACTGCGCCCCAATTTTGGTAACAGTGCTCGGTATGGTTACCGCAATAAGATATTTGCAACCACAAAATGCTCCGTAACCAATCTCCTTGACGGTATATTCCACTTCACCATCCTTAGCAATTTCAGGTATTACTAATACGCCGGAAACGTTGTTCCCAGCCGAAAGATAGCTAATACACTCTTTAGTCTTGACGGTTTTGGCGTTTTCGTCGATGACGGTGTATGTCAATGTTTGACCTTCGTAGGTGTAGGTGAAGTCGCGTGCGAGGGCCGGAATGGCGAGGAGCACACCGAGAAGGAGGGGTAATACTTTTTTCATAGTGTGAAACGGTATGAATTGGGCTTAAAAAATATGCGGCGGCGTGTGCGTCAGAGCGGGCCATCGTTAGCATCCATAGGCTATAAACGCGAAACGTGAGGTCCGCACCTGTTTGCTCGTTCCACATCGCGAGGCTCTGGTAATGCCCTTCTCTGTTGAACGAGCAAACGCAGAGGCCTCACGCAGAATATGCCGCACGCCCATCTCCGACGCTCGCGCGCCGAGTTCAGACGGAATACTACATATCCACTAAGCCATCTACCGTTTGCCGCATTCTTGACAGAGAATGAAATTTACCAGATTTCGCGATGTCAAGAAAGTGCGTCGAGTAAACGCCTTTTCGTTATGTCTTGGCAAGCCTGTCGGCATGCCATTAACTATGCCGACCCTCCCGCATTGCCCTCGACCGAGGCTGGCTTGCGAAAGCTTAGCCTCAGGCTTCGGCGGTCTGCGTGAGGAGTGCGGTCGCAAAGTTATAAAAAGTTTCTTTTATGCCGAAACTTTCACTGTGATAAATGTTTTTGTTAAATTTGCGACATCATAACAAATACCATGGAAAAATGACAAAATTCAAGTTTTCAAAATTTTTTGCCGCCGCAGCCCTCGCAGCCTTCCCGGCAGCTGCGCAAACGATGGGCGAGTCGACCCGCCCCGACGGCCTTTCGCTGAGTTCGCGCGGCACTGCCGAGCACTATCTCGCCGCCCTTCCCCCGCGGCTCCAAATCGACACGACTATGACCCCCGGAGCGTTCGGCGCCTGGAAGGGGGAGATGAGCCAGGCGATGGCGCGCCTGATGCGCCACCCGAAGGAGCAAGCCGCCGCGCCGGTGAAAGTGGCCGAGGTTGAGCGTCCCGGCTACCGCATTGAGAAATGGGAGTCCTACCCCATCCCCGGCAGCGTTGTTCCTTTCCTTGTGATGATTCCCGACAACGCCGACCAGTCGCGAACCGCGGCGCTCTGCATCCCAGGTTTCGGCCAGACCAAAGAGCTGCTTGCCGGCGAGCTGCCCCGCAACTTTTCGCTCGAAGGGGAGCGCGACTCGGTGTTCCGCCCGGCGGCCATGGGGCGAAAGTATGTCGAAGAGGGGCTTGTGGCCGTGGTTGTCGACAACCCGGCTTGCGGCGAACTCTCAGATAACGGCTACAATGACTATATCGACACGTCGCGTTTCCTTCTCGAGGCCGGATGGAGCTACCTTGGATTGGCATCGTGGCAGGACAAGGTGATTCTCGACTGGATGAAGACGCAGCCCGCCATCGACCCCGACCGCATCATCGTGAGCGGATTTTCGCTTGGCACAGAGCCGCTTATGGTGCTCGGGCTGCTCGACGACTCGATAATGGCGTTTGTCTACAACGACTTCCTATGCCGCACCCGCGAGCGCGCGTTCGTGATGAACAAACCTGCCGCTAACAATTCGCGTCCCTTCCCCAACAACATCGAGCACCTGATACCCGAGTTCCTCACTGAATTTGACTTTCCCGACATCGTGGCGGCGCTCGCTCCGCGCCCCGTGATTTGCACCGAGGGGGGCATGGACCGCGATTTCGCGATTATTTCGAAAGCCTACGAAATTGCCGGCGCCAAGGATAACTTTGAGTATCACCACTATGCCAAGTATGCCGACCCAGCCAACCGTGTTCCGCTCAACGCGATGCCAAACGGCATCGACCGCGACGAGTTTTTCCGCTTGGCCAATGTCGACTCGCCGTCGCACTATTTCAAAGCCGAGTGGGTTATGCCCTGGCTCCGCCGTCTGCCCAAATAAACGGGCTGCCGGGCTTTAATAAAACGGACGCAGAAGGCGCGCGACCCCACGCGTGCCTCTGCTTCGTAGCCTGAAGGCAACGCGCAGCAGCATTCGGCTCAGCGGCGACTTTTCCTCGGCAAGTAGCTCGCCCATAAGCCGTTTAGCATCGGCTTTCGAGCCCTCGAGCCAGTAGTCGCCAGCCAAAACTGCCCCTTTGAGACCGACGTAGCGCAGCTGCCGCGGCTCGTCGGCAAACACTTTTCGCAACTCTTTAAGCGCGCCTTCCCAGCGCTCGGGCCGCGACGAATATTCGAGGCCCGAGATTGAGTGCTTGTGGCGCCGCCAGATCACAGTCGGGTCACCCGTCAGACGCTGTATGCGCGGATTCAGTTTCAGCATGCGCGCGGCGAGCTCGATGTCGTCCCATCCGCGCAGAGCGCCGTTCCAGCCACCGGCGGCGCGGAAGAGCGACGTTCGGGCCGCGTAGCGCTGCGTGGCAAGCGAGCCGTGCATTATGTTGTGCCACTGCACGTCGGTGTCGTAGAACTGGTGACGGGCGCCGGCCAGACGGCCATCGGAGCGCCCGACCTCTACGTCCCACCCCACGAGGTCGATAAGCGGGTTTTGCACAAAAGCGTCGACAGCGAGGGCCGCATGGACGGGCGCCATGAGGTCGTCGCTGTCGAAAAACATTGTGTATTCGGTGGTGACATGTCTCAAACCGCATTCGCGTGCCGCCGCCGCGCCAATGGTGGGCTCGTCGTAGATGTCGACCGCGAAAGCCGGGGTTTCGACCTCGGCCTTCCATTGGTCAAGCATCTCGCGGGTGCCGTCGGTCGAGCCATTGTCAACAATAATCACCCTCAGCGGGCGCAAAGTTTGCGCCGCGATGCTGTCGAGGGTCGGACGGGCAAGCTGCTCCCGGTCGCGGATGGGAACAACGATGGTTAGCAATGCGTTCGCGGCGCTCATAAATATCTATTGAATAGTGTGATATGCCACCTGATACGGGGGGGTTAAACCACGCGGAGAAGATAATAGTTCTTCTTGCCTTTCTGCACGAGAATGTATTTGTCGTTCAGAAGCATGTCGAGCGAGGCTGGAGCGTAGGGGTCGGCCACCTTCTCCTTGTTGATGGCGAAACCGCCACCCTGGGCCAGCTTGCGCAACTCGCCTTTCGAGGGGAACACGGGGGCGCGGTCGGTGAGAAGGTCGGCGATCGAAATGCCGTCGGCAATCTCCTGGCGCGAAACCTCGAACTGCGGAACTCCGTCGAACACCGACAGGAGCGTGGCCTCGTCGATTTTGCGCAGCGTGGCGGCAGCCTTGTTGCTGAAAAGAATCTGCGAAGCCTCGACGGCCATTTCATAGTCCTTTTCAGAATGCACCATGCAGGTGATTTCCTTAGCGAGCCGTTTCTGCAAGGGGCGCTGGCCGGGGTCGGCCTTCTGCTCCTCGATGAGGGCGTCGATCTCCTCCTTGTCGAGCACGGTGAAAATCTTGATATACTTCTCGGCGTCGGCATCCGACACGTTGAGCCAGAACTGGTAGAACTGATAGGGAGTGGTGCGGGCCGGGTCGAGCCACACGTTGCCGCTCTCTGTTTTGCCAAACTTGCCTCCGTCGGCCTTGGTGATCAGCGGGCAGGTGAGCGCGAAAGCGTCGTCGCCCCCGGCGATGCGGCGGATGAGCTCGGTGCCGGTGGTGATGTTGCCCCACTGGTCGGAACCGCCGAGCTGCAAGCGGCAGCCCTCGGTCTGATAGAGGTGCAGGAAGTCGTAGCCCTGGAGAAGCTGGTAGGAGAACTCGGTGAACGACATGCCCTGGCCGGCATCGCCCGAAAGGCGCTTCTTAACCGAGTCCTTGGCCATCATATAGTTGACGGTGATGCACTTGCCGATGTCGCGAATGAAATCGAGGAAACCATAGTCCTTCATCCAGTCGTAGTTGTTGACAAGGATGGCGGCGTTGGGCTCGTCGCTGTCGAAATCGAGGAACTTTGAAAGCTGCTTCTTGATTGCCTCCTGGTTGTGGCGCAAGGTTTCAACATCGAGGAGCTTGCGTTCCTGGCTCTTCATCGACGGGTCGCCGATCATGCCGGTCGCGCCGCCGATGAGGGCGATGGGCTTGTGGCCCGAGCGCTGGAAATGTTTGAGCATCATCACGCCCACGAGGTGGCCAATGTGAAGCGAGTCGGCGGTGGGGTCGATGCCGAGGTAGGCGGCGGTCATCCCCTTTTTGAGTTGTTCGTCGGTGCCGGGCATCATCTGGTGGATCATGCCGCGCCAAGTGAGTTCCTGTATAAAGTCCATAATCGGTTGTGTTATCTAAGTTTTTCCAAAGCTTCCTTAATGCGCCCCATCGCTTCGACGAGCAACTCGTCAGCAGCGGCATAGCTCAGGCGGATATAGCCGGGGAGACCGAAGTCCGAACCGGCCACAGTGGCCACATGCCCCTCTTCAAGCAGATACATGGCCAATTCCTTGTCGGTTTTCACTTTGCCGCCAAGGTAGGCCGTCACTTCGGGGAAAAGGTAGAAAGCGCCCTGCGGGTTGTTCACTTTCAGCCCGGGAATCTCCTTGGCGAGTTTCACCACAAGGTCGCGGCGGCGCTCAAACGCCTGGCGCATCTCCTCGACACACTGTTGGGGACCGGTGTAGGCGGCTTCGGCTGCCTTTTGGGCAATCGACGAAATGCCCGAGGTCGTCTGCCCCTGCAGTTTGGAGCAAGCCTTGGCGATGGGGAGCGGGGCGGCGAGGAAACCAACGCGCCAGCCGGTCATGGCGTAGGCCTTTGAAACGCCGTTGATCACCACCACGCGGTCGGCTATTTCGGGAAACGAGGCCAGCGAAGTGAATTCGCCGGTATAATTGATGTGTTCGTAAATTTCATCGGAAATCACGGCCACCCGCGGGTGGCGTGCAAGAACCTCGACAAGCCCGGCATACTCCTCGCGGGTGTAGATGCTGCCCGAGGGGTTTGATGGAGAGCAGAGCATCACCAGCCGGGTGCGGTCGGTGATCGCGGCCTCGAGCTGGCTGGGAAGAATCTTGAAATCCTGGTCGATTCCGGCGGGAACGCAAACGGGAACGCCCTCGGCAAGCTTAACCATCTCGACGTAGCTCACCCACGCCGGAGTGGGGATGACTACCTCGTCGCCCGGGTTGACAAGGGCGAGCACGGCGTTCGACAACGAATGCTTCGCACCGGCCGACACCACAATCTGCTCGGGAGCAAACTCCAGGCCGTTGTCGCGGCGGAGCTTCTCGGCTATTGCCCGGCGAAGGTCCATATAGCCCGGCACGGGGGGATAGTGGGTGAAGTTATCGTCGATGGCGCGCTTGGCGGCCTCCTTGATGTGTTCGGGGGTATTGAAGTCGGGCTCGCCTACCGAAAGATTGATTACATCGACACCGCTGGCGCGGAGCTCGCTGCTCTTGGCCGACATGGCGAGGGTTGCCGACGGCGAGAGGGATTCCACTCTACGGGAGATTCTTGAATGTTCCATTGTGAGCTGAATTTCGTTTGCGCGAAGTTACAAAAACATTTCCCAACCCCCAAACTTACACCCCGCAATCCACCCCGCGAAACCTTTATATTATAATACCCACCGATTAATAAAAATCGGCTCCGTACTCTACGAACACCCTGGATTGACACCACTCATTAGCCACTACGACCTCCCCGCTCCTCTTTATTTTTGGCAGTGGGTATTTAGAGATATCAGCGCGGATAATCATTTTGCTCTTTTCACACACCACCTCAGACACAAATTCTGGCTTTGACACCAATTCATATCCCAGCGGGGCAACAACCCCAACTTCTCTCTCGGCCACATTTGCCGAGGAAAACGCGCCCTGACCAAAATAGACTGTGTTACAATTAGGCTCTATATAGGAATTCTCAGGGATGGAGGTCCACAATGGCTCATACACCAAAGTGACTCGCATGGGCGAGTATTCCACATTGGTGACATACAATCGCGCATATTTGCGTCGCCCGCGCGCAAGATATCCATAACCCGCTGACGGCTTGTTGTAATTGTCATCGACCGGTTCGGGATAACCAAAACTGAGCGCTTTCTTTATATCACTTACACAGCTCATCTTGGCAACCCGAAAAACCGTCTGATTAAGCATGATTCCATCTTTCATTCCCAAGCGGCCGCTGTTGTTCAAGGTCAAGATTCCCCACCCAAGATCAATTTCGTTTTGCCCTTCGGTTTGAGTCAAGGTCACTTTCGTGAATCCTAAGGGAACTGAAACTTCGTCCGATGGTTTATCGGGATTCTCCAATTCGCCATTATCCTTATTAGGCGCATCTGGCTCTTCGCCTCCACAAGAGCTTATCAATAAAGAAGAACTCACCAACAGCAACATCGCTGAAGCGAGTGAAAAGAGCCTTTTAAAGTCGCTAATCTTAATCATAACTTTAATAACCGCCGATTATTTGCGGTCGAAGTCGGCGGGGATTTCGCCCCAGCGCGAAGTGTCCCAGCAGAGGATGGGGTTGGTGAAGGTGTGGGTTTGCAGCCACGCGTCGGCGCGGGCGAGAAGCTCAAGTATTTTGCCGTTGTTAGGGGTGCGCTTCAGAGTGGTGCGGTTGCGGCGGTTGCGCACCCAGGCGCGGGCGTTGCGCGAGTCGCTGTAAATGGGGGTCGTGCCATCGCCCTTTTGAAACAGCAGGGCCAGGGCATGCACAATCGCGAGATACTCGGCGACGTTGTTTGTGCCGTCGGGCTCCGGCCCGAAATGGAACACTTCCTTGCCGGTGGCAACCTCGACGCCCCTGTATTCCATGGGACCCGGATTTTTCGAACACGCCCCGTCGACGGCTATGGCCGAGAGGTTTATTTCGGGAATGAGCGCGTAGTCGCCCGGGGTCGAAGGTTTCGAGGGACGGTTGTCGGCAATCGCGCGGATAAGCGACTCCTCCTCGCTGCCGTCGCCACGGAAAGCGAGGGTCGCGGCTGTCTGGCTCGTGAACGACTTGAATTTTGCACCCGGGAAATGCGCCACTTGCTCCTGGCAGTCGTCCCAGTTGTCGTATATTCCGGGCACCCGGCCCTCCCACACGACATAAAATTTCCGTTTTTCGGCCATAGCTTTAACTCAATGAAAGCAAAAGCCTTATATCGTAATGGCGCACTCCGGCGATATGGGCCACCCGCGGGTTGACGGCCTTGCCGAGGAACGTGAGCGTCGCGTCCTGAAGCCCAGGGGTGAGCTGTATGGCCGACGACGCGCCCTCGCATCCGGCAATGTCGTCGAGCATCGTTATGAACGTGTCGCTCAGGGCCATGGCTGCTGTGCGCGGCACCGCGCTCCCGGCGTTGCAATAACAGATGTGGCACGAGGCGGGGTCGCCGGGACGGTATTCCGACACTTTTTTTGAATCGGCCTCGCCGAGGTCGCGGAGCGGCATGGTGGGGAACGCGCGCCCCGGCTCGTTGGATAGGTCGAAAACAAGCACGCCGCGCTTCAAAAGCGTTTCGCCAGAGGCTTCGACCACAACGGGGCAGTCGAGGTCGGTGGAGATGAGCACGTCGGCTGTGCGCAGGGCGTTTTCCAGCGCCCGCGGGTGGACACTCGACCCGATTACGCCTCCGCCAATCTGACGCAGAGAGGCGCGCAGGCGGTAGACATCACTATCGAACATCCTCACTATGGCTCCCAACCCGAGGGCCGAGCGTGCTGCCGAGCACGCGGCGAGGTCTGACCCGAGAATCACCACCTCGCATGGCGAAACGCCGGCAACGCCCCCCATGAGGATTCCTTTGCCATTTTCAGCATCGGCCATCATGCCCGACGCGACGGTTACGGCGGCACGCCCGGCCACCTCCGCCATAACGTCGGCAAACGGTTTGTGGCCGTAGCAGTCGACAATCATGTCGAGAGCGATGTTGATGACACGGCGCTCCAACAGACGGCGAACCACCTCCTGACCCTCGCGGCGACCGAAATTGGCAAGCGTCAGCAAAAGCGCCCCTTTGCGCAGTTGCGAAATGTCGGAAACCGACAGCGGAGCCAGGTGGATCACAATGTCGGCCTGGAGGGTTTCGCGTCGCGCCACGAAGCGCACCCCACCCTTCGAATAGGCTCCGTCGGGATAGTGGATTGACTCGGCCGCTCCGCTCTCCATCAGCAGGCAGAACCCGCGCTCGGTGAGGTTTCGGGCCGCTTCGGGAGTGAGGGGGAAGCGGCGTTCCGAGGTTGTGAGGCATTTGGGGAGGCCTATTGTGAGCCGTTTGCGGCTGGTCACCGTTTCGAGCAACGAAGGCAACGGGGTTATCTCGGCGCTGAGGTCTATCATAATGGCTGGTTCATTAATTGTTGTCGGCAATAAGGCGCAGGAACGCGTCGCAAGAGGCCGCGATTTCAGCCTCGTTCTCGAGCAGGTCGGAGGGGAATTCGAGGCGGGCGGCCGAATAGAATGGCTCGCGTCGGCGCTGCTCCGTGCGGACGAAGTCGCGGATTCCGGCCTCGTCGAGTCCGTCGAGCAACGGGCGGCGAGCCTGCGCTTCGAGGAGACGGCGCGTCAAAACAGACTCCGATGCCCGCAAAACCACTGTGAGCCCCGTGCTGTTCATCAGTTCCATGTTGCCCGGCTGGCAGGGGGTGCCACCCCCGCATCCCACTATAAGGTTTGGTTCACCGGCAAAGCGCCTCAGAGCCTCCGTCTCAAGCTGGCGGAAACGGGCTTCGCCATGGCGGTCGAAAATCTCCCTGACGGTCATTCCGGCCTCGCGCTCCACCTCGTCGTCGAGGTCGACGTAGCGCGAACCGGGGTTTCGAGCCGCCAGCGCCCGCCCCAACGTGGTTTTGCCCGACCCCATGAAACCAATCAGGTAAACGGGGCCGGGACTAACGTAGGCGTTTGGCTGCTGTGGGGCTGCCGGATGAATCACTTCTTGTCGGCCTGCTGCTTGAGGAGGTCGCGGATTTCGGTCAGGAGCACCTCCTCGTTGCTCGGCGCGGGAGCCGGGGCGGGAGCCTCTTCCTCTTTCTTCTTGAACTTCATGATAACGCGGAGTGCCACGAAGATGCTCAGCGCGATGATCACGAAGTCAACTATGTTCTGAATGAAAATGCCATAGTTGATGGCTACCTCCTCGATGGCGGCCTGGGTGTCGGTAGCGGCCTGCCCCTGGGTGATGACGTATTTGAGGTTCTTGTAGCCGTCGCCGCCAGTGATGATGGAGATCACCGGCATGATGATGTCGTTTACAAGCGAGCTGACGATTTTGCCGAAGGCGCCGCCGATGATCACACCGACAGCCATGTCGATAATGTTGCCCTTCATGGCAAACTGCTTGAAGTCTGAAAGAAATTTCTTCATGTTTCCGTGAGTTTGTGTTATATTCGCAAAGTTAATAAAATTCGTCGTAATTATTGGAACTTGCCGAGTTTTTTGCGAAATTTGCGTTGAGAGAGTCTGATGGCGGCGCGGCCGCTCCCTCGCTCAAAATCGTTTTTCCACAACTTCCGGATGCTCCAGATTTACAAGGCTTCTGCCGGGTCGGGCAAAACTTTCATGCTCACCCGCGAATATATAAAACTACTTCTCGGCCGAAAAGTTCATTTGCCTGGGGGCGGCGAGCGCTACACCCTGCGCCACTCAGTGAATTATGGCTTTGGAAAAACCAAGGCCCAGGAGTCGATTCTCGCTGTCACTTTCACAAACAAGGCCACCGAGGAAATGACCTCGCGCATTATCAAGGAACTCGGAATCCTGGCCGACAACGACCCGGAACATCCCAGCGACTATCTGGAATATTTCTGCGAGCTCTTCCACACCAACCGCGACACCCTCGCCCGGCACGCCCGCAGAACCTTGCGCGAGCTGCTGTTCAACTTCTCGACCTTCAATGTGAGCACGCTCGACTCCTTTTTCCAGAGCGTGCTACGCACTTTTGCCCGCGAGCTCGACCTCTCGGGCAACTTCAACCTCGAAATTGACTCGACCTACCCGGTGAAAGTGGCGGTAGCCAACATGCTCGAGTCAGTCAACCGCGCTCCGGCGCAGATGCCGGGGCAGACCGACGAAGAGTTTGCCCAAGAGCGGCGCCGCCGGCAATTTCTCATCGGCTGGCTCGAAAAATATCTCGCCAATCTCAGCGAGGATGCCAAGAGCATCCTCCTCTTCGCCCGCAACTCGAGCTCCCACCGCAACCTCGTGGATATTGTCAAGCAGCTGCTCGGCGAAACTTATCGCATGAACCGCGAGAAGATTGATGACTACCTCGCCAACCCGGCTAATATCCAGGAATTTCACAAGGCGATAGCCGCCGCCAGGCAGCGGTTGTCGGAACGGGCCCAACAGGCTGCCGCCGACCTCTTCAAAGTCGTTGACCAGGAGAATCTTAACCGCAACGTGGGCAACGCGCTCGCCAAGTTCGCCCAGAGGCCCTACATACCCGGTTCCACGACTTCGCTCGAAAACGCATACGCCGCCTCCGGGGCGACAAAGGAGCGCTACAAGGCCGCGTTTTGCAAGAACGGAGTCGCGCCCGAAATCGACGCGGCGCTCGATTCGGCGCTCGCAGCCGTAATGGACTACCTCGAGAAAGCCCCATCCTACGACTTCTTCGTTAAGAAAATCTATATCCTGGGCCTGTTCAGCGGAGTTAACGAGCATCTGCAACGTTATTGCGAAGAGAACGACGCTTTCATCCTCTCGGACACGAACGATTTTCTCCGCGACCTGATTCGCGAAGAGGACGCGCCATTTATCTACGAAAGGCTCGGGACACAGATTTCCCACTACCTGATTGACGAGTTCCAGGACACTTCCGTGATGCAGTGGGCCAATATGAGCCCGCTGATGCTCGAGAGTCTGTCGCGTGCATCGGACAACCTCATTATCGGCGACGAAAAGCAATCAATATATCGTTTCAGAAACTCGTCGCCCGACATCCTGGGGCACAAAGTGCAGAAAACCGTTGCCGGGAGGTTTGGCAGCGAGGCGATGATGATCAAAGGCGACGAGGTTGCCGACAACACCAATTGGCGAAGCTCGCCCGTGATTGTCAGATTCAACAATTCGCTCTTCGGCCCGCTGGCGAAAATAATCGATGAACAGATTGAGCCGGATTTGCGCCGGGGCCTCTCACTCGCTTCGGCAACCTACGCCGGGTTGGTGCAGTCGGTTGGCAAGAAAAACTCGTCATTTCCCGGGCTTGTGCGCGTCTATTTCGAGCAAGAGCCCTCCGATGGGGGCGACCACGCCGTGATGCCCGACAGCGACGCAGACGGAGCGACCGACGACAACGACTGGGTGCTCGAAAAAATGAGTGCCGAAATCGAGCGCGAGCTCCGTTCCGGCTTCAAGCCGAGGGATATCGCCGTGCTCGTGCGCACAAACGACGACGGCAAGCGGGTTATCATGCACCTGCTCAAACGCATGGAGCAACCCGACTGGGAATTCGGCCACATCCCCGTTGTGTCGGCCGCGGCGCTCCGCGTCGACACATCGCTTTCCGTTCAGCTTATTATAGGCGTGATGCGCCTTGCCGTCACCCCAGAGTATGTGCTCAAAACAGGCAGCGACTCCAAGCCCCGCCAAGCGCGCAACGCCGCCTACCGGCGCGCCCGCATGATTCATCGCTACAACCTATGCCTTTTCGACCAGGTTCAGGCTTCCGACGAGCTCGGCAACCCACTCTTTGACGACGAAGGCAACCCCGTGATGCGCCGGCTGACAAGTGCCGAGGCTCTTGAAAAGGCCATCGCCGCCACAGCCGACCGCGAAGACGGCGAAGCGCCCGACCCCTTGCAGGCGCTAATCGACGCCCAGGCGCTCGAAATGAAGGTGATGGATTGCCCCAGCATCGACGCTCTTGTCGAAAGGATTATCCGCGTAATGCTCCCCGACGAATGCCGGCGGCAGGAGCTCCCTTACCTCACGACATTTATGGACCTCGTGCTCGATTTTCAAGAGCGCGGCACGACCTCCATCATGGAGTTCCTGCAATGGTGGGACGCGGCGGGAAAATACGCCACCCTCGACTCTCCCTCGGGACTGAACGCCATAACAGTCACCACGATACACAAGTCAAAGGGGTTGCAGTACCCCTGTGTGCATGTGCCCTACTGCTGGGGGCAGATGGTCAACCGCAGGGGATACGACTGGTATGCACTCGACAGCACTTTCTTGCCAGAAATCGACCCGGAGCTTGTGCCCCCCTTCATGCCAGTGCCCCACGCCTCAGTCACATCTATTCCAGCGTTTGCGAAAAATGCCGCCAAGTTCGAGCACGAACAGCGAGTCGACGCGCTCAACGTCACCTACGTCGCCTTCACCCGCGCCATAAACGAGCTTTGCGTCTATTCCAAAGCTAATGCAACCAAAGAGAGCATCGGGCCTCGCATCCTTGAAGCAATCAGACAATGCACCCCGGAATACAACGAAACAATCTCCGAGGAGCGGCGAAAGTGGGTATCGCCCCTGTCGGAATATCTCTCGACAGATAAGGATGGATTCGAAATCCTCCAGTTTGGCGAACCCGTAGTCATCCAAGACTCCACAGAGCGAAAAAAGGAGGACAATCACAGCGAAACCCATCCAAATCAAGGGGGACGGAAAGATTACCTCCGATTCATCGACGATGGAATAACAATATATGAGCGCGACGAATTCACAGTCAGTTCCGACCTCGACGATTACGTCAAATTCGATTTTGACGACGACCGACACCGTGGCATCTTCCTCCATAGTGTTCTCAGCCGTGTACGCCAGAAAAGCGATTTGCGCCGTGCACTCGACCGAGCCGCCCACCGCTATCGACTTAAGAAACACCAAAAGGAAATTGCCTGGCAAATACTGCATGACGCGTTGGATGACCCCCGTGTCACGCAATGGTTTGACAATTGCCAACGGATTATTAACGAGCGCCCACTGACCACACCTCAAGCCATCCGACGCCCCGACAGAATTGTCTGGAAAGCCGATGGGTCAATCGATGTAATTGACTACAAATTTGGCAACGTAAAGCACCCCAAGTACCATGAGCAAGTGCGCGACTATGCGGCATTTCTATCCAGCTCGCTCAACAAGCCGGTGAATGGCTATCTTTGGTACCCCATTTCACACGAAATAATCCCAGTTACATAAAAATCAACGCTAATTGATGCCAATGCCGTAAAGGAAACACCGCGGAGAATGAAATTTCGCAGTGAGGGAGACACTGTGCCTGTCGCTCCGGAAACGTGCAGGGCGTTTTGGATTTCCCGCTTCGCGGTGGTCGCAATGGAAGGGCAT
>CAYTBH010000051.1:0-15853 GCA_964435935.1 uncultured Alistipes sp. | reverse complement strand
AAATCAGAATGTAGGTGGTTGTTACCTTTGCAGGTTTTCTATGAAGTTGCTTAGTTTGCGGGAACAAAGATCACGATGCGGTTCCAGTTGTTGGTGTCGTAAGGCTGGGTTGCGCTGCCTTCCGCATCCATCGAGAGGCGCTGTGCGTCGATGCCGTAGGTGTTGGTGAGGGCGTCGTAGACAGCCTGTGCGCGGCGAGCCGAGAGTTCTTTGTTGTAGTCGGCTGTGCCGGTATCCTTGTCGGCATAACCCTTGATGACTACGTTCACATCGGGATTGCTCTTGAGGTATTCAGCTGTGTTGTAGACGTTAACCATTTCCTCGTCAGTAATCTTGGCTGAGTTGATGGTGAAGCGGACAGTCGACATCATGGGAGCGTAAACCTTGGCAGGTGCGGGAGCCGCGGGCTGAACTTCGGGGCAGGGGAGCTGCGACTCTGCTGCTGCGAGCGCTGCGGCGGTAGCTGCGAGTTCGCCACGGAGACCGTTAACCTGATTGTTCAAAGAATTAATGTATGCGAGGTCCTTGCACTCGTTGTAGGCCTGATAGTTCACGCCGCCGAGATTGAAGGAGAAGCCGCCGGTTGCCTGGACGTTGATGTCGATTGACTTGTCGTAGGCGCTTCCGTTAGCATTGTCGCCGTAGAAGGATGCGCGACCTTCAAGGAAGAAGTCGACGTAGCGGCAGAGGCGGAAGCGGAACTGGAGGCCGGCCGACACAGGGAGGAGCCATTCACGCGAACGGGTGCCACCGTCCTTGGTCGCGATGTTACGGCCATCGCTCTTAATGTCCCAAACGTATGTGCCGCCGAGACCGACGAACGGGATGACGCTTACGGGACGGCTTGCGTTAACTCCGCCGAGCGAGTTGCACATATCCCACATAAAGTCGAGGTTGAGGTTGGCCATCTGGGCTTTCGAGAAGTTCACGTTGTCCCAGTGCCACGCGCCATAATACGCGCTCAGTCTGAAACCGAGGTAGGGGGAGAACCAGCGGCCAACGCCGAGGTTATATGTTGCCGTGATGTGGCGGCGGGGATCCTTGCCGTTTGCGAGTTCGTTCTCAAATACGGGAACATCAATGCCCGCGCCTAACTGAATGAACCAGTTGTCACCTTTGTTTACACTGTAGTGGGTTTTGCAATTGGGCACGTCAACGACGCTTACCGATTCTTCCTCGACTACTACTTCTTGAGCGTTAGCTGTTGCGGTAGAGAAAAGACCGCATGCACACGCAGCTGCGACGTAAAGAAGATTTTTTTTCATTGTTCTTTGAGCAAATTAAGTTTACAAATCAGTTTATGTTTATCTCTCTCAATTAAAAGTAGCGTCAGCTGAGAGGCGATGAAGTCGAAAAATCTTAATTGTAATTGTTGTTAGCCTCATTGCTGAACTGCTTTTGATTTAATAACACCCCTAACGAATTTTTTGTTCAGGAAGCAAATGTTAACATTGAAAATTTTTGTTCCAATTGGTCAAAGTAGCCTCAGTGGTCAAATTTGTACTATAATATTATGCAATATTATGCGGTTGATTTGGATGGGAAGATGCGAAGGAAGGCGGTTTCATCCCAATGCATGGCAAATAATATTATAACGTATGGCAAGGTAATATATGGCAATATATGGCAAAGGCGCTCTTCACAGAGCGCCTTTTTAGCCTTTCCCGGGTCGTCGCTTTAGAGCTACCGGGGTAACAAACCTAACATAAAACACGAATTGGAATGAACTAACTTATTATGCATTCTCAATTCATAATGCTTCCATGAGCACAATCTGAATCTTTAATACTAACCCTTAATACTTAGATCAAAAAAATCAAACAAATCGTTTTGTCTTTAATCCGTTTTGAAAACGAAATTGATGATGCCTCGCTTGGCCAATCGATGTCGTTTTCGCTTGCAAAATTAATGCGCTCCGGGGCTGTTGTCAACCATCCGAAGCGCCAATATTAGGCCAATATAGAAATATATAAAGTTGTATTTATAATAAACAGCTATATTACAGCTAAATATATAATTAGAAATTGAGTTTAATATAGATTATAATATAGCTAAATATAATGATTTTTCTCGTTCTATGTGCTCATTCTTTCAGCAAATCCACCAGCTTTTCCCGAGATTTAACCTTGATGGTGGATGGGTCGTAAGTGACCATTTCTGCTTGCTCCATTTCATCGAGCGCCGCCTTCAGTGATTGGCGGGGAACTCCAAAAACGGTGTAAAGATCCCGCTGTCGGCACTCCATTTCTATGTCTGCGCCGCCTCGCTGGGTTAAGGCGAGAATCCAATATGCTATTCGCTTTCTCAGGTCGCCGGAGGTGAGGCACATTACGCCCTGCATTCCCTGCTGGGCATCCATGGAGAGCAGATTGAGAAAATTGAAAAGAAACACCGGGTCGCTCTCGATTATTTTCAGATATTCACTCTTTTCAATATCTACGATTCCTACCGTGCCCTCGGCCCTAACTGAACAGGGATAGGTTGTTGTGCGCCCGAAAAAATAGTCGGGCGCGATCACGTTAGGTGCTGATAGAGTCTGCGATACTTTTATTCTGCCGTCGGGGCTCTCAACTGACGTTCGTACGCTGCCTGATATGATGAACCGGATGTGCGTGCAGGGATCGCCGGCGGTAATCAAAGGCTCCTTGTCGGCATATTTAAGGAAATGGAATTTGTATTTTCCCACCACTTCCTGAATTTTCTGCGTGTTAACCCCGCTGAATAAGGGGAGGGTTAGCAAGATGTCTAATGTGCTTGCCATATTTTGATGCTATTTCGTTGCTGTTTCCAATGGCGCGCATCAACGTGCGAAGGTCTATGGGCATAATCGCATATCATTGATGATGACCGATATAAATTATAACACCCCAGGGGTACGATATGTTGAATAATCTAAAAAAGTGTTGCTGATATAGTTTGCGCGGGTGGCGAACTTTTGCTAATTTTGCGTTCTATGAAGCATTTCTCGCTCAATATCAAGGGCCGATTGGTTGAGGTTAAACGTCCTATGGTCATGGGAATCCTCAACATCACACCTGATTCGTTCTATCCCGGGTCACGGACTCCGGCTAACGCCAGGGATTCTATCAGGCGACGTGTAGAGGATATGATTGAGCAAGGTGTTGATATAATTGATGTTGGCGGGTATTCTACTCGTCCCGGGGCCGAAGAGATTTCCCTTGACGACGAGCTTCGCCGCGTCGGCACCGGGCTGGAAATTATTCGAAGCGTGTCATCGGCTATCCCTGTCTCAGTCGATACCTTTCGGAGCGAGGTTGCCCGCGAGGCTGTGGTCAACCTTGGAGCCGACATAATTAATGATATCAGTGGCGGCCTGCTTGACGAACGAATGTTCCATACTGTCGCCGACGTTAAGGCACCATATATTCTGATGCACCTTCGAGGTACGCCGGCTAACATGTCTTTGCTGACTGATTATCCGGGTGGAGTTGCTCGCGCGGTGGCGGTGGAACTATCGTCAAAAATTCGCGAACTGGCCCTGGCCGGTGTGTCAGACGTGATAGTAGACCCCGGGTTTGGGTTCGCTAAGACCATTGAGCAGAATTACGAGCTTATGGCTGATCTGCCCGAATTAGCGCGCCTACTCGACAAGCCTATCCTGGCGGGTGTTTCGCGGAAGTCGATGATTTACAAGGCGCTCGGAATAGAACCCGAGAAAGCGCTCCCTGGCACAATCGTGTTGAACACTCTTGCTTTGGAAGGTGGGGCCTCGATACTGCGGGTCCACGATGTTGCCGAGGCTGTTCAGGCAGTCAGAGTTTGGGAATTGTTCGACCGCGCCCGACGGAAAGAATAACGAATTGATAGTTACGCACTATGATTGAGTCGTTTGGCATTAAAGATGTGCTCGATATCACCATCGTGGCCCTCATGCTTTATTATCTCTACAAGATAATGAAGGAGTCGGGCACCATAAATATTTTCTATGGTGTGCTGGCGTTTATCGTCGTATGGGTGGTGGCCTCCGAAATATTGGGGATGAGGCTGATAGGCACTATCCTCGATAAATTCATGAGCATAGGTTTGCTTGTCCTTGTAATCATATTCCAGGAGCAGATTAAGCGCTTCCTTGTTGAACTTGGTTCAAAAAAACGCTGGAAATTTTTCACAAGCCTTTTCCACCATCGCAAAGGGGGAGCAGCTTCCGACCATGAAGTTCACGCCCGCGTAATGCCTATAGTTTATGCCTGCATGTCGATGGCCAAAAGCAAGACAGGCGCGCTAATCGTCATTGAACAGGAGGTTTCGCTTGAACTCTATGAAAAGTCGGGCGACATGATTAATGCCGAAGTCAACACCCGACTCATTGAAAATATTTTTTTCAAAAATTCACCTCTCCACGATGGCGCTATGATTATTGCCGGCGGACGCATCAAAGCCGCAGGGTGCATTCTGCCAGTGAGCCACGACACCGACGTGCCTCGTTCGCTTGGCTTGCGGCATCGCTCCGCTCTTGGCATTTCGCAGGCTACTGATGCGTTTGCTATCGTGGTGTCAGAGGAAACAGGCAACATTTCGGTAGCACATCGCGGAAAACTCACCACGCGCCTTAGTTCCACCGAACTGGAAAAACGTCTCTCAACACTCCCAGTCTCGGTATAAACCATATATGTTTATGAAAAAGCTTTTATTGATTGCTTTGATTGTCATCAGGGCTTGCGCTGTGTTTGCGCAACAGTGCTGTACTGAGTGTGATGCATCGTTAAGTGGATGCGCATCCTCGTTTATCAAGGATTTCCCCAATATCGAAAACAAAATCAGGGCGCTTTATGACAATGCGGTATTCTGTAATGCTAATGACCCTAAATTTGAAATATCTGACATTTGTTCAGCCGATTTCTTAAAGCGTCTGGAAAAGGCTAATGATTACGATGCTCCCGGATATGCTGTGTGGCTTTTGAGGTCGGGAATGCAGGATGGCGACGACTCTATTTCTAAGGTGCTTTCAATTGTTCCGGGCGCTGATAATACAGTTGTTGTGAATTGGTCTGATATGGGGCATATAGGATCGACCACATTTCGGATGATAGAATCAGATGGCGAGTGGAAGATTGATAATGCCACAGTTCCCGAGGGATTTCCCCCATTATGATATTGCGTATGATACAGCGCTCGCCGAGGTGCGTCATTGATAATGGCAGGACGTTCCGTTGATAACCGGGGGGCGCGTAGAACTGAAGTTATATTATAAAGGCGTTGTGATGAATGCGGATCACAACGCCTTTATTTTTATTGTTCGTAGGGAGGAGGGGTGGGTTAGTCGCCCATAGTGCGGAGCAGTTCGTCGTTATCGGCGGTGCGCTCCATGCGGTCCTTGATGAATTCCATGGCCTCGATGGAGTTGCGGTCAGAGAGGAAGCGGCGGAGAATCCACATACGGTTGAGCGTTTCTTCACGCAGCAGCAGGTCGTCGCGGCGAGTAGAAGAAGCCATGATGTCGACAGCGGGGAAGATACGTTTGTTCGAGAGCTTGCGGTCGAGCTGGAGCTCCATGTTGCCTGTTCCCTTGAACTCTTCGAAAATAACTTCGTCCATCTTCGAGGAAGTTTCGGTGAGGGCAGTGGCGATGATGGTGAGCGAGCCACCTCCTTCGATGTTGCGCGCGGCACCAAAGAAGCGTTTGGGCTTTTGAAGCGCGTTGGCATCCACGCCGCCTGATAGAATTTTGCCCGACGCGGGCTGTGCGTTGTTGTAGGCGCGTGCGAGGCGCGTGATTGAGTCAAGAAGAATCACAACATCATGGCCGCATTCAACCATGCGCTTTGCTTTTTCGAGCACGATGCCTGCGATTTTCACATGGCGGTCGGCGGGCTCGTCGAATGTCGACGCGATCACCTCGGCGTTTACAGAGCGGCTCATGTCCGTCACCTCCTCGGGGCGCTCGTCGATAAGAAGAATCATGATGTAGACCTCGGGGTGGTTCTCCGCGATGGCGTTGGCGATGTCTTTGAGCAGGATTGTCTTACCAGTTTTAGGGGGTGCTACGATGAGCGCGCGCTGACCCTTGCCGATGGGCGAGAACATATCCACAACGCGGGTGGAGAGGTTGTTGGTGTGCTTGCCGCCGGTGAGGTTGAACTTTTCGTCGGGGAAGAGCGGGGTCAGGTGCTCGAAGGGCACGCGGTCGCGGATGAATTCCGGGGTGCGGCCATTGATTTTTATCGCCTCGGTCATGGGGAAATATTTCTCGCCCTCGCGAGGTGGCGCGATGGTGCAGTCAACAACATCGCCCGCCTTGAGTCCATAGTTCTTAATTTGGGCCTGGGTGACGTAGATATCGTCGGGAGAAGCGAGATAGTTAAAGTCGCTCGAACGGAGGAAACCGTAGCCTTCGGGCATAATTTCGAGTACGCCCGATGCCTCGATGAAACCGTCGAAGCTGTAGAGCGGCATTTTTTGCTGCTGGTTCTTCTGCTTCTTCCCTTTTTTATTTTTCTGATCCTGGATTTGCTTTTGCGCGCCCGGTTCGCGAATGGTTATAGGCTCGGCTGCGACGTTCTGCTGGGGTTGTTGCTGCTGATGCTGCTGGTTTTCGCGGTTATTGTTACGGGGAGCGAAGCTGCGGCCACCCATGCGTGGGAAGAATGAGCCAAACGACTCGTCGACATTGCGTCCGAACACTCCCGGCGGGTTTTGACGCTGGCGTTGCTGTTCGCCGGCATCCTCGGTGCGAGGTTGCTCCTCAGCACTCTCCTCGCCAGCTTGAGCCGCCGCGGGCTGATTGTCTGCGGCAGTCTGGGCCTGTGGCGTGAAAACGTGCTGACCTTTCTGCTGGAAACGGTTTTGCTTGTTTTTCGGCTGACGCTCGTTGGCGCGGTTGGGAGCTTGTGTTTCAACCTCTGCAACGGCTGGAATCTGCTCAGCCTCAATGGTCTCGGCTGAGTCTGCCGAGCCGTTATCCTTAACGGCCTCATTAGCCGAGGGGAGTGTGGCCGCCGCATCGGTTTGTTGCGATTTGGGTTTGCGACCGCGCTTTTTAGGTTGCTTTTCAGCAACGGCAGCGGCGTCCACGTTGTCGGCGTTTTGCGCTTCGGGCTCAGCCGTGATGGCAGCTTGGGGCTGGGCTTCCTGTGCCTTGGGCTTGCGTCCCCGCTTCTTAGGCTGTTCCTGCTCGTTGCGCGGAGCGCTTTCCTGCTGGGCGTTAGCCTGCTCTTCTTTGGGCTTGCGGCCACGGCGCTTTTTGTCGACCGGCTCGGGATTTGCGGCGAGCGCGATTGCCTGCTGGTCGAGTATTTGGTAAATAAGATTCTCTTTGTCAGCGGGATTGATTTTCTTCAATCCCAGTTCTTTGGCCACGGCAGTGAGCTGGTCGTCGGCCATGCTTTGTAAGTCAGAGATATTGTACATCTTGAGTCAGTATGCTTCAGGGTGTTGAGTTGCCCTGTATGTTGTTGAATTGCCTTATACCGGGGCAATTGGTTGAGATTCAGTTTGATGATTCTTGTGGTTCACACAGTCAGATAACCGAGTCGCGACCCGGCGCTGTCGAGTGTGAATAGCCTGATAAGTTGGCTGGGTAGGGGAGTGATTTAGGAGAAACTTGGCTGTTGAAAGTAGCACTCAACATAGAACGTGAGAATGTTACGGGTTCAAAAGCTGAAATAGGAAAACGAAACTGGAGAAAAGTGGAGGAGGGGGTCGCGTTGCCGGCGTAGGCTCGGCGATGAGGAATGGAGAGGGAAAAGTAGTCTCTTTTGCTGCGAAAAAGCGGTTGGGTCACAACGCTTTTGGACACAGCGCATATTTATACCGCAAATTTACGGCAATTTATTCAATTACCCAAGAACTCGGGCAAAAAGTTTCAGAAAATTCTTCTCAAAATTAGTGTTTTGCGCCAATTATAGGCAAGCGGGGGAGATTATTCGTTAAGAAAGGGTAGCGCGAGTGCGGCGGCTTTCGCAATGCGGCGGTTGCGCCAGCACTTGCGACACACTGCTATGTAGCGGTCGTCGCCACCGATTTCCACCTGTTCGCCCTCGCTGACTATATCGCCGTTGGCGTCGATGCGGGCGTTGACAATTGTTTTGTGGCCGCAGGTGCAGGTCGACTTTATTTCGTCGATAGTGTCGGCGATTTCGAATAGTCGCTTCGACCCTTCGAAAAGATTCGTTTTGAAGTCGGTTCGCAATCCGTAGCAAATCACATTCGAGCCGAAGTCATCGACGATGCGCGACAGCTGGTCGACCTGTTGGGCTGAGAGAAACTGCGCTTCATCGATAAGAATCCAGTCGACTACTTCTCCATCCTTGGTGAATTTATCGCGGGCGAAGTCATAAAGGTCGGTTTCGGGATAAATCCACACGCATTCGCGCTCAATGCCGAGTCGCGAGCGAATGACGTTGCGCAGGTCGCGGGTGTCGGTCGCCGGCTTCATGCACAGGTATCGCATCTTGCGTTCTTCGAAATTGTAGGCTGTGGTGAGAAGAAGGGCGGTTTTTGCCGAGCCCATTGTGCCGTAGCGGAAATATAACTTGCCTTTGCGGTTCATTTGAGGGAGAAACTTTTCGGCGAAGTTATGCAATTTCCGCAAAAGAGACGCGTTTTGCGATTCGAAAGTTTTCAACAACCCCTGATTATTCTTGCCCGCCGTTTATCGTCTATGCGCATTTGGCGGATAAAACAACGAAAACGGCGCCATTCATCGCATGGTGCCGTTTTCGAAAGCTATCTAAGCGAATATTATTCGGGATAGTCAAGTGCCATATAGTGCTGGTAGGGGTGGTCGCATGCGGGGCAGGTCTGAGGGGGTTCGGTCCCTTCGAACACATAACCGCAAACGAGGCACTGCCACTTGATGGGTTTCTCGCGTTTCCAAACGGTGCCCTCTTTAACCTGTTTCAGGTAATGCTCGAAGCGGTCGTGGTGCTTTTGCTCGATGGTTGCGATGTGGCGGAAGTGCGAAGCGATTTCGGGGAAACCCTCTTCCTCGGCAACGCGGGCGGCGTCGGTGTAGAGTTTAACGCCTTCGACGAGTTCCTCTTCGGCTGCGCATGCGAGGTTGGAAGCGGTGTCGCCAATAACGCCGGCATCGGCATCCATGGGCACTGTCACCGAGCCACCTTCAAGGAACTTGAAATATACTTTCGAGTGGTGAAGCTCGTTGTCGGCGGTGTCGCGGAACATCTGGCCGATAGGGTAGTAGTTCTCTTTGTCGGCCTGCTGGGCGTAATAAGTGTAGCGTGTATACGCGCTTGACTCCGCCAGGTATGCTATTACGAGGTTTTTCTCGGTCTGGGTTCCCTTGATGCTTTTCTTTGTAGAGTCCATAGTGAACGAATTTGAGTAGGTGTTATAGTTTTTTAGTTGTTTTTATACTCTTAGAACAAGTGGGCGCGAGGATGGTTCATTGAGATGCCGGCAATTATTCAAATAGGCAACAAAATTTTGTTGGGTTCCGCCGTTTGTGCTTTTTTGTGTAACTTCGCGTTGGAAATAGAATGACATGATTAACCCGGTATTCGACCAATTCGACCACGACCATCTGTGGCATCCATATACTTCGGCCATTGACCCGCTACCCACATATAAGGCGGAGAGCGCGCACGACAATCGCATCGTCCTTGCCGACGGGCGCGAGCTCATCGACGGCATGTCGTCATGGTGGTGCGCGATTCACGGCTATAACCATCCTGTGCTCAACGCTGCCGCTGCAGCGCAGCTTGAAAAAATGAGCCATCTGATGTTCGGCGGTCTCACCCACGAACCGGCCATCGAACTTGGCAAGCTGCTCCTGGAGCTCTGTCCGAAAGAGATGAACAATATCTTTTTCGCCGATTCAGGCTCCGTGTCGGTGGAGGTGGCGCTGAAAGTCGCCATCCAGGCCGCCGTCAGCCGCAGCGGATCTCACGAAAAAACCAATTTTGCCACTATCCGTTCGGGTTATCACGGCGACACCTGGAATGCCATGAGCGTGTGCGACCCTGTGACGGGCATGCACGGCGCTTTTGGCGCGGCGCTGCCTAAACGTTTCTTCTTGCCACAACCGAAGTCGCGTTTCGGGGGCGAGTGGAACCCGGCCGACATTGAACCTCTGCGAGACTTGCTTGAACAGCGGTCGCACGAGATAGCCGCCCTTATTCTCGAGCCTATAATCCAAGGTGCCGGCGGCATGTGGTTCTACCACCCGCAATACCTCAAAGAAGCACGCCGACTTTGCGACAAGCACGGCGTTTATCTCATTTTCGATGAAATCGCGACAGGTTTTTGGCACACAGGACGCTGCTTCGCCCTGGAGCATGCCGGGGTTGTGCCTGATATAATGACAGTCGGAAAGGGTCTCACGGGCGGATATATGACTCTCGCCGCAGTGATCACGACGCGCGAGGTCGCTGAAACCCTTTCGCGCGGCGAGGCCGGAGTGCTGATGCACGGGCCCACTTTCATGGCCAATCCACTCGCTTGCGCCGTGGCCTGCGCGTCGCTCAAACTCTTAAAGGAGCAGGATATGGAATCGCTTATCAAGGGAATGGAGAAATCCCTTGCTTCTTTGTTGGCTCCCGCGAGAGAGTTTGACGGCGTGACGGACGTGAGGGTGCTGGGCAACATCGGCGTTGTCGAGGTAGAAGATATCGTTGATGTTGGTGTGTTTCAGAAAGAGTGTGTGCGCCGCGGCGTTTGGATTCGTCCTTTTGGCCATAATATATATGTCATGCCGCCGTACATCACTCCCGAGGAGGATATGAACACCCTCTGTGTCGAAATGCTAAATATAATAAAGGAGAAAAAGTGGAAATAAAGCGATATTTGCAGCAACTGCGCGACGAGGGCAATTTTCGGGAGATTCCCAACTTCACCAAAGCCGGAGTCGTTGATTTTTCAACAAACGACTATATGGGCCTGGCCACTGACGAGGCCATTCAGGAGCGTTTTTTTGCCGACCCGGCTTCTGGTAAGGTGCCGATGAGCTCTTCCGCGGCACGTCTTCTGGCTCCGCGACAGATCGAATACACCAATCTCGAGGTGTTTTTGCGTTTGCTTTATGCCAAGCGGCGCGGCGACGACACCGCGGTGCTCATATTCAATAGCGGCTACCATGCGAACACGGGTATCATCCCTTCGATTGCTTCAAAGAATACATATATTATAGCCGACAAACTTGTGCACGCAAGTATCATCGACGGCATAATCCTTTCCCGCGCTCCCTATTCGCGCTTCCCCCACAACGATTTCAACCGCCTGGAGGCTTTGGTCGCCAGCAAGGCGAAGGAGTATGAAAACATCCTGGTGATTGTCGAGAGTGTGTATTCGATGGATGGTGATTCAGCCGACATCGAGCGCCTCATAGAATTGAAACGCCGCTACCCCAACGTGGTACTCTATGTTGATGAAGCGCATGCGTTCGGCGTGCTCGGCCCCCGCGGACTCGGCCTGGTCGCAGCCTCGTCAGCGCCAGAGATGGTCGACGTGGTCGTGGGCACTTTCGGTAAAGCCGCGGCATCGATGGGTGCTTTCGCCGTGGTCAACGGCGATATGCGCGACTTCCTCGTCAACACATCGCGCAGCTTTATATTTTCAACAGCGCTCCCCCCCCTTCAGGCTGCCTGGACGCGCTTCACTCTCGGTTCGCTCGTGCGTATGGATGCCCAGCGGGCACATCTTGCCAACCTCGCTGAACGGTTGCGAGAGGTTATTCACAAGTATTCGCCGGTCGAAGTAGCGCCATCGCATATCCAGCCACTCATCATAGGCGACTCGCTCAAAGCTGTCGAGTTGTCGCAAAAGTTGCATAATATATACGGCATTAAGGCCTTGCCAATACGCAAACCAACTGTTCCAGCCGGCACAGAACGGCTTCGGTTCAGCTTGAACGCGTCGATGAAGCTGTCGGATATTGACGCTCTGGACAAAGCGCTGTCCGACCTCCTTCCGGTGATTAATCCTCCGAAACTTTAATGATAGAGAAGTTGGCTGGGCAGTTGTCGACATCGGTGGCGTTTGATTGGCGCTTTGTCGCCGAACCTTGCGAGAGGCGCCTGATAATGATGTTTCTCGGCTGGGGAATGTCGCCTGAGCCATTTTTGTCATTGTCAAAACCTGGCTACGATGTGGTACTTTTGTGGGGGTACCGGCAGGGCGATGAAAATTCGCTTGACGAGCTGAGGCAGGTGCTTGCGAGGTATTCCGAGATTCTCGTCATCGCCTGGTCATTCGGCGTGGTCGCTGCATCGTATGTATTAGAGACTTTGGCAGGCTACCCGATAAGCCGCAAAATCGCGATTAACGGAACCCCGCGACACATCGACCGCGAGGCGGGCATCCCACCCGCCATCTTCAACCTCACCCTCAAGGGCCTTTCGCCTAAAGCGATCGATAAATTCAACGCACGAATGTTTGTGGATGACTGTCTATTCGCAAACTTCAAAGAGCACAACCAAGGGCGTGACTTTGATTCGGTGCTTTCCGAGTTGCGATTCTTTGGCAAACTCGCGCCTTTTGAAGGCGATGTTGTATGGGATTTCGCTTTAGTTGGCCTTAAAGATATGATTTTCCCGCCGGATAATCAGTTGGCCTACTGGGGTGTAACCCGTACAACAGCAACGCCGTTTCCATGCGATGGTCACTTCATCGACTTGCAGCGGGTCATTGACGACTATATTGTTGACAAGGAATTGGTTGCCAACCGATTCGGCTCAACTCGCCGAACCTATCGCGAGAGCGCCGACGCGCAGAGCGCTGTGGCGCGACGGTTATGGGTGTTGACCAGGCAGTTTGTGTCTGGCAGCGTGAATACAGTGCTCGAAATCGGGGTGGGGGATGGCCTACTTACAGACTTATATGCCAGCGAGCTCTCTATCGGGGAATTGACATTGCTCGACATTGCCGAGGTTGATGCTGAGCTGCTGCCTCGGAATTCACGTTTCGTGAGATGCGATGCCGAGGAGGTCATTAGAAAGCTGCAGCCCGAGTCGGTAGATATGATTATTTCAGCGTCTACTCTTCAGTGGTTCCATTCGGCAGAGAAATTTTTGGCGAATGCCTATAACGTGCTGCGGCCAGGGGGTATCCTCGCGGTGGCGTTTTTTTGCGAAGGCACTTATCGCGAGGTCGCGGCAGTGACAGGTGTGTCGTTGAAATATCCCGACCCCTCGAAATGGAATGTGGAAGGTGAAATTCTGGTTTCCGAGCAGGAAGAGGTCGTGGCAACTTTCGATACCCCGTCGGAGGCTGTACGACACATTAGCCACACGGGGGTCAACGCTCTGCGCCGTGATAGTTCAACATCGGTCGGTGCAGGACTCCGGCTTCTGCGGGGGCTCAAACCAAACACCGAAGGGAAGGTCGCTTTGACATTCGTGCCATGCTACCTGGTGATTAGAAAACCAGCCGTCGGCCTTAAAACATTAACCAGCGATTTTTGATATGAGTGAAATATATTTCCTTAGTGGCATTGACACTGATGCCGGAAAAAGCTATTGCGCCGGCTGGCTCGCCCGCGAGTGGAGCCGACTGGGCAAAACTGTGATCACCCAAAAGTTTGTACAGACCGGCAATTGCGAGTACTCCGAGGATATCGAGCTACACCGGCGCATAATGGGTATCCCCTTGCAGCCCGTCGACCTCGACCACACCACGGCCCCTCTGATATATTCGTATCCCTGCTCCCCGCAACTCGCGGCCCGACTCGACAAGCGCGACATACCCCTCGATGTGATTGAGGATTCGACCCGAAAGCTCGCTGAGAGCTACGATGTGGTGATTATCGAAGGCGCCGGGGGCCTCATGGTGCCCCTCACCGACGAATATCTCACGATTGATTATCCAGCCGACCGCCGC
Source organism: uncultured Alistipes sp. (assembly GCA_964435935.1). Lineage (GTDB taxonomy): Bacteria > Bacteroidota > Bacteroidia > Bacteroidales > Muribaculaceae > UBA7173. Next base: position 2,059 of record CAYTBH010000051.1, on the reverse strand, counting down.
ATCCCTCTGATCCTCGTGGTGCATGGGGCGCTCGGCTCGATCAACCACGCTCTGCTCTCGTTGGAGGCAATCAAGCGGCGCAGCATCAAGCTTCCCTATGTGCTGTATAATTGCTGTTTCGACGACGACTTGCTGATTGCCGATGACACCTATGGATTCATCAAACGGTATCTTGCGAAAGAATTTCCTGACACCGAATTAATAAAGGTACCCCGTATTTTTTTACCGCAACAAAAAAAATCGTAACTTCGCGATATGACTGAAAAGATGCCTACCCCGCGCAAAGCATTCCTCCTGCTTGAAGATGGCACTCTCTTTGAGGGCAAGTCCTTCGGCTTCGAGGCCCCCGCAGCCGGTGAAGTTGTGTTCAACACCGCCATGACGGGTTATCCCGAGAGCTTAACCGACCCTTCGTATGAGGGGCAGATTCTTGTCACCACTTATCCCATTCTTGGAAACTACGGCGTTCCCCCCGAAAGGGAGAAGGATAGTGTCAGCGAGTTCCTTGAGAGTTCGAGAATACACTGCCGAGCCATCATAGCCCAGGACTATTCATGGGAGCCGAGCCACTGGCTGGCCACAAGGTCGCTGCACGAGTGGCTGCGCGACGAAAAGATTCCCGGCCTCTACGGAATCGACACCCGCGCGCTGACGAAGCATCTCCGCGAAAAGGGCTCGATGCTGGGCAAAATCTATTTCGACTCTCCCGACGAGGTTGAGTTCAGCGACCCTAATACCGAAAATCTCATTGCGAAGGTGAGCATCCGCGATGTCCAGACCCATGGCGATGGCGAAAAGACTGTCGTCCTTGTTGACTGCGGTACAAAATATAACATTATCCGTTGCCTTACCCGTCGGGGAGTGAAGGTTGTCTGCGTCCCTTGGGACTACGACTTCAACACCATTCCTTACGACGGGCTGTTTATTTCCAATGGCCCCGGCAACCCCGACATGGCCGAGAAAACCGTTGAAAATATCCGCAAGGCCATTGAAAAGGGTAAGCCGATATGCGGCATCTACATGGGCAACCAGCTCCTTGCTAAAGCCGCCGGCGCCAAAACCTATAAGCTGAAATATGGTCACCGCAGCCACAACCAGCCCGTAAGGCAGGCGGGTACCAACACATGTTACATCACATCGCAGAATCACGGCTTCGCTGTCGACGATTCAACTCTCCCGTCTGATTGGGAACCGCTCTTCATCAATATGAACGACGGCACGAACGAGGGCATCCGCCATAAGAGCAAGCCCTTCTTCTCGGCACAATTCCACCCTGAAGCATCGTCGGGTCCCCGCGACACAGAGTTTATTTTCGATCAGTTTATTTCCTTGCTTTAACACATTTCGCCATGACCGACTGGAACACGACGGCATCTGAGAATATTGACAAAACAGTGAAAAAAGTGCTTCTCCTCGGCTCAGGAGCGCTGAAGATCGGCGAAGCCGGTGAGTTTGACTACTCGGGCTCGCAGGCTCTGAAGGCCATGAAGGAGGAAGGCATCTCCACTGTGCTGATCAACCCGAACATCGCTACTGTGCAGACCTCCGACGGTTTTGCTGACAAAATATACTTTCTCCCCGTCACACCCTATTTTGTAGAGAGGGTGATTGAGAAAGAGCGTCCCCAAGGCATTTTGTTGTCGTTCGGCGGCCAAACCGCCCTCAACTGCGGCGTGGAGCTGTTTGAAAGCGGTGTTTTGGAAAAGTATGGTGTCAAGGTGCTCGGCACCCCCGTGCAGGCCATCAAGGATACCGAGGACCGCGAGCTGTTTGTCAAGCGCCTCGACGAAATCGAAGTCAAAACCATCAAGAGCGAGGCCGTTGAAACGACTGCCGACGCGCTGGCCGCTGCCGAGCGCCTTGGTTACCCCGTGATTGTGCGCGCCGCATACGCGCTTGGCGGCCTTGGCAGCGGTTTCTGCGACAACGCGGAGCAGCTCGTCGCTCTGACTGAAAAAGCATTCTCTTTCTCTCCCCAGGTGCTGGTTGAAAAGTCGCTCAAAGGGTGGAAAGAGGTTGAATACGAGGTTGTTCGCGACCGTTTTGACAACTGCATCAC
>CAYTBH010000050.1:0-15876 GCA_964435935.1 uncultured Alistipes sp. | reverse complement strand
CAGGAGCAGTTTGGCTTCCTGATGAACGCCTTCAAGTTTGGCGCGCCCCCTCACGGCGGCCTCGCCTACGGCCTCGACCGCTGGGTGAGCCTCTTCGCCGGGCTCGACAGCATCCGCGACTGCATCGCGTTCCCGAAAAACAACTCGGGCCGCGACGTGATGCTCGACGCTCCCGCGGCGCTCGACCAGAAACAGCTCGACGAGCTCCAGCTCGCCCTCGACCTTAAAGAAAAGGCATGAGCCGCGCCTTGACAAACCGGCAGATTGTTGAAGCGATAGAGGAGTACGCCCCTCTGTCGCTTCAAGAAAGCTGGGATAACTCGGGATGGCAGGTCGGTAACCCCGACGCCGAGTGCCGGGGCGTGCTCCTGTGTGTCGACCTCACCCCCGCGGTGCTTGAAGAAGCTGCGAACCGCGGCTGCGACCTGGTGGTGACCCACCACCCACTCATCTTCCGGGGCATAAAAAGCCTCGTGGGGCGCGACCGCGTCACAGAGTGCCTCACCGAGGCGGTGCGCCGCGGCATAAGCGTCTATTCGAGCCACACCTCGACCGACTGCGCTCCCGCCGGAGTGTCGATGGAGATGGCGCGGATGCTGGGCCTGACCGACACGGCCCCGCTCGAAGCCTCGGGGCTCGGAGCGGTGGGCAACCTCCCGCGGCCGATGCCGTGGGCCGCTTTCGCCCAGCGGGTCAAGGATGTGTTTGGTTGCGCGATGCTGCGCCTTTCGCGCCCGGCCGACCGCGACAGCGTCGTGAGCCGCGTGGCCCTTTGCGGCGGAGCCGGAGGCGACCTCATAGGCGAGGCAATCGCCGCCGGGGCCCAGGCCTACGTCACCGCCGACTGCAAGCACAACCAGTTTCTCGACCGCCGCGAGGAAATCCTTCTCATCGATGCCGGGCATTTCGAAACCGAGCAGTGCACAAAAGCGCTTTTTCATCGCATTATTAGCGAAAAATTTCCTAACTTTGCGGTTTGGAAATCAGAGGCTGAGGAGAACCCCGTGCTCTACGTTTGAGCCACGACGTCCCCGAAGCTTCCATAACGCGCTATAAACATACCATTTACCATATATGGCCACAGATAAGAAGAAAACCGATAATATGTCGGTAGAGAGCCGTCTGGAGTCGCTCTACAAGCTCCAGACTGTCCTCAGCGAAATCGACCGTATCAAAACCATCCGCGGCGAGCTTCCCCTCGAAGTCAAGGACCTCGAAGACAATCTCGAAGGCCTCAAGACCCGCATCGCCAACTACGAGGCCGAAATCGAAGGCCTCAAGGACCGCCTCGCCCAGGAAAAGGTGAAGGCCGAGGACGCGCAGGCAAAAATCGCCCGTTATAAAGAGCAGCTCGACAACGTGCGCAACAACCGCGAGTTCGATCTCCTTTCGAAAGAGGTTGAGTTCCAGACCCTCGAAATCGAACTCTGCGACAAGCACCAGGGCGAGTATGCGCGAGCCATCGACAACAAAACCCGCGACATCGAGGCCACCCGCGAGAAGCTGGGCGACATCGAGCATGTCCTGGCCGAAAAGAAGGCCGAGCTCGAAGAAATCGTCAGCGAGACCCGTCAGGACGAGGAGCGCCTTCGCGAGCAGGCCAAGAATCTCGAAACGCAGATTGACGAGCGCACACTGACCGCCTTCAAGCGCATCCGCAAGAATGCCCGCAACGGCCTCGGCGTGGTCTACATCCAGCGCAACGCCTGCGGCGGCTGCTTCAACCGCATCCCGCCCCAGCGCCAGCTCGAAATCAAGATGAGGAAGAAAATCCTCGTCTGCGAGTATTGCGGCCGCATCCTCATCGACCCGGAACTCGCCGGCATCCACGAGGAAGCCCCCGCGAAGTAAGGCTCGCCGCCCTCGCGAAACATAACCAACGCCCTGCGCCCAAAACAGGTGGTTACAGAACTCGAACGGCTCGACCTGCCGAAAGACGTTGCCAACCGCCACGTTTTCAACTCGGCGGAATTTGCCTCGCTCAACGAGGCAAAAGCCGAGCGTGTGTCGTTCCTGGCCGTTGGCGAAAAGAAACCCAAACTATGGCTGACCGCCGGTCTCCGCGATGGAGAATGGCGGTCGCCGTTTTCAGCACCCTACGGAGGGTGGATGGGGATGCCCGACGTGTCGCAGCGGACCATGTGCGATGCCGCCCGCGACCTGCGGCTATGGGGTGCATTGCGAGGCGAGAGGGTGCGCATAGGCCTCCCGCCGCTCGCGTATTCCGAGTCGTTCCTCACCAAGAGCCTCTACGCCCTGCGCCGCGAGGGCCGGGTGGAGATGGTGCAGCCCGACTATTATTTCAATGTCGCCGACTTCGCGCGCTACGATGCCTGCATGAGCAGCGCCGCCCGCAACAAGCTCTCCAACGCGTGGCGTTACCCCTTCCGCTTCGAGGCGTTCCCCAAGGCGAAGGCCGACGCGCTCGCCCGTGCCTACGCCGTTGTCGAGCGCAACCGCACCGAGAGAGGCTACCCCCTCGCCATGAGTCTTGAAGCGGTGTTGGCCACACGCGCCGTGGTGACGATGGACGCGTTCGTGCTCACCCTCGACGGGGCCGACTGCGCGGCGGCCCTGGTGTTCCGCGTGCTCCCGGGCGTGGGCCTGGTAGTCTACTGGGGCAATACAGCCGAGAGCAATGAAGCCCGCGCGATGAATATGCTCGCCTACAAGGTTTTCGAGCATTACCACGCCGAAGGCGCCGTGCGGCTCCTCGACATCGGGCCTGCCGACCTCGATGGCGAGCCTAACTATGGATTGATGGAGTTCAAAGAGGGGATTGGTTGCCGTGTCACCCCCCGCGTTACCATTACATTGTGATTCCCCGCGGGTAGAAGCGGGCTGTATAAATATTTGCCGCCGACTCTCCGTTTGAGCCGACAAAGTGCCAAAGGAATTGTGAATAATTGGCACAAACGTATTAAAATTCGCTAAAAATGCTCCTAAATGCGATTTAAGGCGCTTAATTATGCGCTTTGCATAAATTTATTCTGTAACTTTGCGTCATAAATTCCGGATTAGGGTCGATTTTTGCGCAATGGTAATCTAATATATTGAAAATCAAACCTATATGGCGCTGTTAATGTCGATTCTGCCCCGAACCCTGTTTTTGAAGAGAATTAAATTGTTTTAAACCAACTATATGCGAAAATCACTCTTGCATCGCCTTATAGGCTCTTTAGCTCTTGCGGCGATTGTTTCCTTTTCAGGGAACACTGCCTATGCGCAGCAGAAGGCGCTCCGCGGCTCGGCTGTGGAAAACGCCTCTTCCACGCACACCGGCCTGAAATCGTCCCGAAGCCATTACTGGAAAAATCCTGGCTTTTCGGGCATAAACATCAACGCTTCGACGGCCCCGGTGGCTCGCTCGTTCGCGGCAAAGAGCGCCGCGACTGCCGCGACACCCTCGCGCGTGACTATCGCGGGCTACATTAACGGTTCGGGCTCGCTCCCCTACGGCATCTACTCGTTCGATGCCGGCTCGAATCCGCAGCTCAATTTGCTTTTCCACGACGACGAAGGCCGCTTCGCAGCTGACGGCGGCGGAACATATTACGACAGCAAATACTACTACATCGAGTGGCACTTCGGCCTGCTGTCGGACGACATCTACGCCCACTACGGCGTTCAGGAAACCGACAATTGGACCGAGCTCTACCGCAGCGCGATGGATCAAAACCCCATCGACGAGCACAGCATTTCGCTCGACCTCACTTTCTGCCCCGCGGACAACACAATCTATGGTGTGTTCGAGGACTATGACGTTATCGCCGACGCTTACTCCTACTATTTCGGCAAGCTCAACCAGTATGGCGAGCGAGTTGGCATCGCCCAAATTGACAAGCGCCACTGGGCCATCGCGTCGGATGCCGAGGGTAACATCTACTCCATCGACGCCGACGGCTGGCTCTGCTCCATCGACCGCTCCAACGGCGTTGTGAAGCGCGTGGGCGACACGGGCATCGACCCCTACTACATGCAGTCGGCCTGCTTCGACTTCCGCACCGGCACCATGTACTGGATCGCCAACGGCAAGAGCATCCTGACGGCTCTCTACACCGTGAACCTCGCCAACGGCGCTGTCACCAAGGTGTGCAACATTCCCGGCGACGAGCAGATGGTGGGCATCTACGTCGTTGACCACTCCTACGAGGATGCTGCCCCCTACAAGGCCACAGAGCTGGCCGCCGCTTTTGAACGCGGCAGCCTCAGCGGCGTTGTAAGCTTCAACATGCCCACAGCCACATACGCCGGCGGCACGCTCTCAGGCTCGGTTAACTACACCGTGACCCTCAACGGCGAGCAGGCCGCCACTGGCTCGGCTGCGGCCGGAGCCGCTGTTCAGGCCAACGTTACCGCTCCCAAGTCGGGCCTCTACGAAATCGAGGTGTTCGCCTCCAACGAGGCCGGCAACGGCCCCGCCGTGAAGACCACGGTATGGATTGGCGACGACGTGCCCACGGCACCCACCTCTGTGTCTGCCGTCAAGGCCGACAACAAGGTGACCGTCAGCTGGCAAGCACCCAAGTCGACCACCCACGGCGGTTTCCTCAACGAGGCCGCTCTCCGCTACAAGGTGACCCGCTTCCCCGACATGAAGGTGATTGCCGCCGAGCATGCCGGCACCACGATCGAGGATGCCAACCTCGGCGTGCCCATCAAGCACTACTGGTATGAAATCACCGCCCTCAGCGGCGCGCAGCAGGGTGGGGCCGCCACATCGAACAACGTGGTGTTCGGCACCCACTATGAAGTGCCCTATTTCGAGGACTTCTCGACCGCCGACACCTGGGCGCTCTTCAAGACATTCGACGTTGACGACGACGGCAAGGAATGGCGCTACGACTCCGACCGCAAGTCGGCCCAGTGCCAGGCCACCCAGCGCAACACCGTCAGCGACGACTGGATGATCACTCCTCCCATCTATCTCACCGCCAACCGCTCCTACTACCTCGGTTTCGACGCCGCTTCCACAACCAACACAATGGGCGAGAACTTTGAAATCGCCATCGGCACGGCTGCCACCGTCGACGCCATGGGCCGCATCATTATGATGCCCACCGAAGTAAAGAGCTCGACCCTCGTGCCTTTCGAGCAGGAGTTCTCTGTGCCCGAGGATGGCCTCTACTATTTAGGCTTCCACGGCATCTCGCCGAAATACCGCAACTGGCTCTTCATTGACAACATCACTATCGTTCCCGGCAAGAACCTCAACGCTCCCGCCGAGGTGACCGACCTCGCGGTGACCCCCGCCCCCCAGGGTCGTTTGGCTGCCACGGTGTCGTTCACCGCTCCCTCGCGCACTGCCGATGGTGGCGCGCTCGCGGCCATCACCTCGATTGAACTCTACCGCGGCTCGAGCCTCATCAACACCTTCGCCAATCCCGCTCCCGGCGCGTCTCTCACGTTCGAGGATACCAAGGCGCAGCAGGGTCTCAACGAGTACACCGTGGTTTGCTATAACGGCGCCGACCAGAGCGAACCCGCCTCGGCCACCGCTTGGGTGGGTGTCGACATCCCTGTGGCTGTTTCCAACGTTGTTGCCCGCGAAACCTCCGACGGCACATTCACCATCTCATGGGACGCTGTGACCGAGGGCGAGAACGGCGGCTTCATCGACCCCGAGCAGGTTTGCTACTATGTGGCCCGCTCGACCGACAGCGACACATTCGCCGACATGCTCTTCACAACCTCTGTCACCGACACTCCTTCGGCTTCGAACCACACCACGATGGCCTACCTTGTGGTGGCTGTTTCGGCGGGTGGTCAGTCGGAATGGGCAATCTCCAACATTGTTGTCGTCGGCACTCCCCACGAACTCCCCTACGCCGAGTCGTTCGCATCAGCCACTCTCCAGGCCGGTCCTTGGGCTGCTATGGTTGAGGATGGCGACGGCGAGTGGGAACTCAAGCAGGGTGGCTTCAAGCCCTTCACCCAGGGCGTTCAGGACGAGGACGGAGGCATGATCGCGTTCGTTCCCACCGGCGCCGGCGAAGTTGGCACACTCTATTCCGGCAAGTTCAACATCAGCAACTCGGTGAACCCCACCCTCAGTTTCTGGTACTATAACAATCCCGGCAACAACGGCATCATCCGCGTGCTCGTGGCCAAGAACGGCGGCGACTTCGAGGAGGCCTTCAAGGTTGACTTCGCCACCGCCGGCGGCGCCAAGGCCTGGACAAAGGCCGTCGTGCCCCTCGAGGCCTTCAAGCCCGACTGCCGCTCGATTCGCCTGGCATTCGAGGCGACCTCGGCTTCTGACAACGAAATCTATTTCGACAACATCCGCCTCTACGACAATATCGACAACGACCTCATCGTGAGCGACATCACGGTACCCGCCCGCCTCACCTACATGAAGCACGCGCTCATCGACGTGACTGTCAAGAACATCGGCCAGGCCGCTTCGGGAGCCTACTCCGTCAACCTCTTCCGCAACGACGCTCTCGTTGGCACTACCCCCGTCGCTGAGTCGCTCGCCGTCGATGCCACCAAGACCGTCACTTTCGAGGAGCTCCCGAACCTTGACTTCGGCACCTCGGCCACCTACTACGCCGTGGTTGACTATGCCGCCGACCAGAACAAGGATAACAACCGCTCGAAGAGCGTCACCGTGCGCGTCAAGCAGCCCACGTTCCCTGCCGTCACCGACCTTGACATTAACGTCGATAACGGCAACGCCAACCTCTCGTGGACCGAGCCCTCGACCGACGACCAGCCGGTTGAAGCAGTTCTCGAAGACTTCGAAAGCTATCCCGCATTCTCAATCGGCGACCTGGGCGACTGGCTCAACGTCGACGTGGACGGCTATGAAACCTACGGCATCCAGTTCGCGACATTCCCCAACATGTACGACCCGAAGGCATGGATGGTGTTCAACCCCGTCAGTGCCGGGCTCTCAATCGCCTACGACGACGGCACGCCCAACGCTTTCACTCCGGCTTCCGGCTCGCAGTATCTCATGACCCTCTGCTCGGTCGACTATAACACCGAGACCGACATGCCCAATGACGACTGGCTCATCTCGCCCGAACTCTCGGGCAGCGCCCAGACAATCACCTTCAAGGTGCAGCGCATCGGATTCGGCTACGCCGAAAGCTTCGAAGTGCTCGCTTCAAGCACGTCGGACAACATCGGCGACTTCACCCGTGTCTTCGCCGGTTCCGACATCGTTAGCTACGCTCAGTGGAACACAGTGAGCGTCGACCTCCCCGCCGGCACCAAGTATTTCGCGATACGCTATAACGCCCACGGCGCGTTTGGCATGATGCTCGACGACATCACCTACGTTCCCGCGTCGGAGCGCCCCGTGGAGCTCGAGCTGCAAGGCTACAACGTTTACTGCGACAACGCCAAGGTGAACACCGACCTCGTTAAGGCAACGACCTTCGCACACCCCCTGGCCGATTCAGCCGAGCACATCTTCTATGTGACCGCCGTCTACGACAAGGGCGAGTCGGGAGCCTCCAACAAGGTTTCCACCCTCACCGGCGCTCTTGACAGCGTCGACGCCCAGGGCTATACAATCTCCACCGGCATCGGCGTGATTGCCATCGCCAATGCACAGGGCCACACACTCCGCGTCTACGGCACCGACGGCCGCACCGCGTTTGCCGGTGAAGGCACCGCGATGAACCTCGTCCACGTTCCCGCCGGCGTCTACCTCGTCGCCGTCGACTCCGCCGTCACCAAAGTCATCGTCAAGTAATCCCCCCTCTCATCTTACAGCCCCGAGGCTGTGTAGTTGAGTGACCCCCGAAAGTCCGTATGGGAAAATCATCCATCCGGCTTTCGGGGGTCACTCCATTATATATCCGAAGAATATACGGAAAATCCAAGCCGGAATCAGTAACTTTGCAATTGTTAAAAAAAGAATATATCAGGCAATGGCAATACTTCAAACCCCCGAAAGTCAAAATGTGGAATTTAAGGAAAGTTGGCGAGACGAATACCTTAAATGGGTATGTGGCTTTGCCAACGCGCACGGTGGCCACATCTATATCGGGGTAGCGGATGGTTCGCGCTAGATAGTGGGCGTTACCGACAGCAAGCGCCTGATGGAGGACGTGCCTAACAAGATTGTAGCCAGTCTTGGCATTGTCGCTGATGTCAACTTGAGACAGGCCGATGGGATTGATTACATTGAGATTTCGGTCAGTCCGAGCAATATTCCTATTTCGTATAAGGGTGTTTACCACTATCGGTCGGGAAGCACCAAACAAGAGCTGAAGGGAGCCGCCCTGCAGGATTTCCTTTTAAGAAAATTGGGAAGGACATGGGATGATGTCACCCTTGAAGATGCCACTATAGATGATATTGATAGGGACTCAATAGACTATTTTTTACGCAAGGGAGCAGCGTCTCAACGTATTCCGGAAAGCTTGTTGACCGCTTCAACCGAAGAAATCCTTATGTCTCTTCAATTGATTGATGATGAGGGAAAGCTAAAGAACGCGGCAATCCTTTTGTTTGGCAATAACCCATCGAAATTCTTCCATAGTGTTGAGTTTAAGATTGGTCGTTTTGGCCTGGATGAGTCAGACCTTATAATCCAGGATATAGTCAATGGGAATATAATACAGATGGCGGATAAGGTTGTAGATGTTTTGAGAGCCAAATACCTCGTGTCACCAGTGCGTTTTGAGGGTATGCAGCGTTATGAATCCCTTGAAATTCCAATTGAAGCATTGCGCGAGATTCTTTACAATGCGATTGCGCACAAGAATTACATGGGACCGGCAATCCAGATGCACGTCTACGATGACCGAATTGAAATATGGAATGACGGCAATCTTCCCGAAGGATTTACCGAAGACACCCTATATGGCAGCCATCCGTCGATGCCTCGCAATCCAAAGATCGCCAATGCTATGTTCAAAGCGGGATTTATAGATACCTGGGGCCGAGGTTATCGAAAAATATACACTGGATTCCAGAACAACGGATTGCCGATACCTACGGTGGGTAATCATTTTAGTGGGGTTCAAATCGTGATAGAACGCACTGTCTTCAAACGATTTAATTCAAATGTCGGAAATGATGTCGGAAATAATGTCGGAAGCAATGTCGGAAATAATGCAATGACATCGACTCAAAAAAAGATTGCGGAAAGATGCAACGCAATAAAAGATATAGTCAGGGATAATCCGTTTGTCACTGCGCTTCAATTATCAGAAGCTTTGGATGTTTCTGATAGGACAATAGAACGAGACATTGCGAAAATGCAAGAAACCGGAATTTTGGTGAGAGAGGGCGATAGAAATGGAGGTCGCTGGATAATAATTGACTAACAAGCAAAGGTGCATTACCCGATCGCGAGAGTCATCGCTATGAGGAGATAATGTGATCTCCGTTAAGCTGATTTGTCAGCATTAAACTCAGTCGGTCTCTTTAGAGGTGAGGAGGGCGGCGAGGGCGGCGGGGGTGAGGTGGGCGATGACGGAGGGGACGTCGAGGTGGGCGAGAGCGGCCTCGAGGGCGGCGCGGTCGAGCGGGAGGCCTACAAGCGGAGCCAACAGGGCGTCGAGGTCGCCGATGAGGAAGAAGTCGCCCTGGAGGTTGACAGATGCTATTTTGCCGTCGGGAGTGGTGGCAAGCGACACTAAGAACTCGCCAACCCCCTCGATGCGGGCCGAGTGGCGGTGCTCGCGGCGTTCATGGCCGCGGGTAGCGTGGCCGTAGATCCATTCGGGTGTGAAGTATGGGGCGGCGAGACGGTCGATTTCGGCAATATCGTCGGCGGTGAGCTGGAGTGTGCGGTCGCCGCAGAAGTGGCTGACAAGGTGACGGTTGAGCTCCTCGCCGGTAAGGCCGGGGAGGTAGTCGCGAAGGGTTGTGACCCGCGAGCGCACCGAGCGCACTCCCTTGGACTCGAGCTTTTCGCGCGACGGGGTGAGGGCGCGCTCCATCGTGGCGGGGTCTGAGCCAAGCAGCATTGTGCCGTGGACTATGCTCCTCGAGGGGGGGATGCGGAGGAAGGAGTTGCCGCTCACTTTGCGGCCTTCGATGGTGATGTCGTTGCGGCCCGAAACCTCGGCTGGCACGCCGAGCTCCCTGAGCGCCGAGGCCACTGCCTCGCAATAGGCCGCAAATGTCGAGGGCACGTCGGCCGACGAGGCCACCATGCACAGCATGAGGTTGTCGCGGTCAGCATATACGCATCCACCGCCGCTTTTGCGGCGGTAGAATTCGATGCCTTTTTCGCGGCAATATGGTAGGTTGACTTCGGCCTCTATGATTTGGTGGCGGCCAAAAATCACCGTAGGCCCCACTGACCAGGTGAAGAAGTACTGTCCCTGATAGTTGTGGGCAAGGTGCTCCTCCATGGCGAGATACCATGGGAGCGGGCGCTCGGCGGGCGCGTCGGCGGGGAGTCGCGGGTAAATCAGTTCCATCGCCCGAAGTTACCTAAAAAATTTCTCACCGGCAAGATTTTTTCGATGCCGGCTGGCGTTCATGCGCCCGACGGGGCGCGGCAATCAAGTCGAGCTCACTTTTTTGCTTCGGCGGGTTTCGCTTTGCGCTTGGCCCGGGCGGCCGAGCGGCGGTCGCACGCCGACGAAAGTCCCACACCGAGGCTCATACCCAGCAGCATGATGCCACCCACGCATAATATTTTTTCTACAAGTCGCATATCTTTTTGAGAATTTAAGTTCATATAATTAAAACAGCGCGGCGGGGTGGTTGGTTTCGTGAAATTTGCGTAATTTTGTTGGAACCTAATTTGAAAGCCATGAGCGACGTGATGAAAATATATTGTGAGAATTTCGGCGAATATGTCGATATTGCCGGCGGGGAGAGCCTCGAAGAGCTCGCGGCGCGCCTCGAGCCGCGGCTTGGCATGAAGCCTATCTGCGCGATGGTCAACAACAAGACCGAGCCGCTGCAATACCGCGTTTTCGCCCCTAAGCAGGTGCGTTTCCTCACCCGCGAGGCGCGCGCTGGCGAGAGGGTCTACATCCGCTCGCTATGTATGATGCTCTATCGGGCGGTGTGCAGCCTGATGCCCGAGGTGGGGCTGCGCATCGAGCATTCGATTGCCGGGGGCTATTTCTGCCGCCTTTTCAGCCGCGACGGGGGCGCGCATGTCGGCGTCTCCATCGGGCAGATCGAGGCCCTGAAGAAGGAGATGAGGCAGTTGCAGCTCCGCGATGTGCGTTTCGAGCGCAAGGAGCGGCTCACCAAGGACATCATTGAGAAGTTTCGCGCCGAGGGGCTCCACGACAAGGTGGAGCTGCTCGAAACCATTCACGAGCTCTACACGACCTACTACCGCCTCGACGGGGTGATTGACAGCTACTACGGGGCGCTCGCCCCGTCGACAGGGTGCCTCGACGTGTTCGACCTCCGTCCCTACAAGGATGGCTTCCTGCTGATGGGGTTTGACCGCGACGACCCCTCGCGCCCGGCTTCGGAGCGCGACCAGGAGAAGATGTATGAGGCTTTCAACGAAAACCAGCGCTTCGACCGCATTGTGGGTGTGAGCGACGTGGGCCAGCTCAACAAGGCCGTGGAGGATGGCCGCTCAACGAAGCTCATCAACGTTGCTGAAGCGCTCCACGACAAGCAAATCGCGGCCATCGCCGACCGCATCGCCGAGGCATATCGCCGGGGCGGGGCGCGGGTGGTGCTCATTGCCGGCCCGTCGTCGTCGGGCAAGACGACCTTTACCAAGCGGCTGGCAATCTATCTGATGACCAACCTGCTGGAGCCGGAGATGATTTCGCTCGACAATTATTTCGTCAACCGCGACCGCACGCCCCGCGACGAGTCGGGCGACTTCGACTATGAGTCGCTCTACGCTCTCGACCTCGAGCAGTTCAACGCCGATTTGAACGCTCTGCTCCGCGGCGAGGAGGTGAAGATGCCGACCTATAATTTCGAGCTGGGGATGCGGCAGTACAAAGGCGACACGCTGCGCCTTGGCCCGTCGACCCTGCTGCTTATGGAGGGTATCCACGGCCTCAACCCCGAGCTCACCGCCTCGATTCCCGAGGAGATGAAATACCGCGTGTATGTGTCGGCGCTCACAACGCTCTCAATCGACGACCACAACTGGATTCCCACAACCGACAACCGCCTGCTGCGCCGCATTATCCGCGACCACAAATACCGCGGAGCGTCGGCCATCGAAACTTTGCGCCGGTGGCCCAGCGTGCGCCGCGGCGAGGAGAAATGGATTTTCCCCTATCAGGAGAATGCCGACTCGATGTTCAACTCGTCGCTTATTTTCGAGCTCGGGGTGATGAAGGACTATGGCGAGGCAATTTTGCGCGAAGTGCCCAACGACGTGCCCGAATATGCCGAGGCCTACCGCCTTCGACGCTTCCTGAGTTATTTTGCCCCGATTGGCGAGAAGTCGATTCCGCCCACGTCGCTTCTGCGCGAGTTCCTCGGGGGGTCATCTTTCCGCTATTGACATGCTGCCCCAACCATTGAAACGAGGCGACAAGGTGGCCATTCTTGCCCCGGCCTCGATAATAAAGCCTGAATATGTAGAGGGCGCTGTCGCGACCCTTGCCGAGATGGGCTTCCGCCCCGAAGTGATGCCTCACACCCTTGGGAGCCGCGGCTCTTTCAGCGGCACGGCGGCTGAGCGCCTTGCCGACTTCCGCCAGGCGTTGGCCGACCCTGAGGTGCGGGCCATCATTTGCGCCCGAGGGGGCTATGGCTGCGTGCATCTGCTCGACGACCTTTCGCGACTTCCGCTTGGCGATGAGCCTCGATGGCTCGTGGGGTTTAGCGACGTTTCGGCGCTCCATGCGCTGTGGGGGAGGAGGGGAGTGGCTTCTGTCCACGCCTCGATGACAAAGCAGCTTGCCAAGGGGGCCGGCGACGTGCTCAACCGCGAGCTGATCGGCCTATTGACCAACCCCCGCGCGTTTGAGGGAACTGCCTGGGCACCGCATCCTTACAATCATACGGGAGTGGCCGAGGCTATGGCCGCGGGGGGCAATCTGGCTGTGATTTCCGAGCTGACCGAAACGCCGTTTAATGTGATTCGCCCGGGGAAAATTCTTGTGATAGAGGATATTGCGGAGCCGATTTACAAGGTTGAGCGCATCATGTATCGTTTGCGGCTCAGCGGCGTGCTGCCGCGGCTGGCCGGGCTGGTCGTTGGGCAGTTCACGGAGTACCGTCCGTCGGCCGACTATGCCGCGATGGAGGATATGTTGCGCGATATGACGGCTGACTGCCGCTTTCCCATCGCTTTCAACGCGCCCTTCGGCCATATCGATGGCAATAGGCCGTTGCTTCTCAATCAACGTTCGCGCCTTGAGGTGCGCCCCGATGGCGCGTCGCTTGTGCCGCTATTCTAAATCGCTGTCAGGCAATGCTTCGCAATTCGTTTTTCGCATTATTGCTCGTTTTGGCCATCATCGCGGCCAACGCTTCGCGCGAAGTGAGGGGGCTCGATTTCGGATGGTCGTTTCAATATGAGGGGGCCGACTCCGCGATAATGGTCGACCTGCCACACGACTATCTTATAGGACGCCCATGGGTAGCGCCGTCGCCCGACGAGATGCCCGACAACGACGACCAGGCTGCCAATTTCCGCAGTCGCCTGAGCGCCAGGGCGTTCAAAGAGCCGGTGTCGGGAACATACCGCCTCGATTTCTATGTTGGCGAAGAGCTTGAAGGGAAGCGGGTGTTGCTCGATTTCGAAGGGATTATGCTCACGGGGCAGGCGTTTATCAACGGCCACCCGGCGGGCGGAACCCATTATGGCTATCTCGGTTTCGATAGCGATGTGAGCAAGAAACTGCGTTATGGGGATATTAACACGCTGATTGTCAATGCCCGAACCGGCGAGCCGCAAAACTCGCGCTGGTACACTGGCGGCGGGCTCTACCGCCCCGTGAGGCTCATTGCCACTTCGCCCGACCTGTATTTCGAGCGCCACGGGCTATGGGTGGTAACCCCTTCGATTTCAGCTGATGAGGCAAAAATCGTCTTAAACCTCGAAACAAATAGCCGCTCGAAGGACTCGAGCTTTATAGCCGACATAACGGTGCGTGGTCCCGGCGGCGAGGTGGTCGCTCTGCGGACTGACACTGTGGCCGTTAACCGCAAGTGGAGGCGGCGCGAATATCAGCTTGACACGCTGACGATTGCCTCGCCGCGACTGTGGGATGTCGACTCGCCTTCGCTCTACACGGCTTCGGTTGCCCTGCGGCGTGCCGGTGGCGCCACGGCTGAGGACTCGCTCGCTGTGAAATTCGGAATCCGCACTGCCGAGTTCAACCCCGACAGCGGTTTCGTGCTCAACGGGAAGAAGCTGCTGCTCAAAGGCGCGGCAAACCACCATACCCTCGGAGCGCTCGGAGCGGCGGCCCATCCACGGGCCATAGAGAAGCGCTTGAAGCTGCTCAAAGAGTTCGGGTTCAATCATATACGCACGTCGCACAATCCCTACAGCGTTGATTTTCTGAACCTCTGCGACAGCCTGGGCTTCATCGTGGTCGATGAGCTTTACGACAAATGGCTAAAACAGTATTCCGGCGGCGAGCGAGAATGGACGGCGCAGTGGCAGGAGGATATCCCAGAATGGATAAAGCGCGACCGAAACCACCCCTCGGTGGTGCTCTGGAGCCTCGGAAACGAGCTTCAGGGCTACTCCAACCTCCCGTTTAACGACTGGGGTGTGACAGCCTATCGGTTGCAAAAGCTGTTGCTCGAGCGCTATGACCCCACACGCAAGGTGACCGTTGCGATGCACCCGCGCTACCGCTCAATAGAAACCGACTCGCTCCCCGCGCCGCTGGTTGAGGAAACCGACGTGGCTTCCTACAACTACCGCTACATGTACTTCCCCGGCGACTCGCGCCGCTATCCGTGGATGACCTTCTACCAGAGCGAGGCCAGCCGCGCCGCGATGGGGCAGAACTTTTTCGAGCCAGACAGCAACAAGGTGGTGGGACTCGCCTACTGGGGCGTAATCGACTATCTCGGCGAGTCGGCCGGCTGGCCGGCGAAAGGGTGGACCCAGGGCGTTTTCGACATTTCGCTCCAACCCAAACCACAGGCGTGGCTGGTGAGGAGCATGTTCTCGTCGGCTCCCGCGGTGCACATCGGGGTGAATGACGCGAAAGGGGAGACATATATGTGGAACGACGAACCGATGAGCCGCTCGTCGTTGGTGGACCATTGGAATTTCACCCCGGGCGACACTCTCGACATTGAGGTGTTCTCAAACGCCGACGAGGTTGAGCTGCGCCTCAACGGAAAATCGCTTGGCCGACGCGCCAACGCCTTAGACCGCCCTGCCGACCGTGATAAATTTCGCTGGCCCTCAGTTCCCTATCGTCCTGGTCGTCTTGAGGCCGTAGCCTACTACTCGGGACGGCCACTCGCACGGCACGCCATCGAAACGGCATCGAAGCCCGTGAGGCTCGTTCTTGAGCCCGATCTCCCGTCGTCGCCTTCAGATGGAATCGGACACTCCTGGCGCGCTGATGGTTATGACCTGCTGCATGTGCGCGTGCGCGCTGTCGATGCGAAAGGGCGCACAGTTCCCGACGCGAATTTCCCCGTTGAATTCAACCTTGAAGGGGCCGCCGCAATCGTGGCCATTGACAATGGCGACATGTACACCACGGAGCTCCATACGCCAGCCGATGCCACCTCGGCCACCCACCGCCTTCACCGCGGCACAGCCCTCGTAATCCTGCGTTCCGCCCCCACCGCGCCCGGCTCATTCCCCGCTGCCAGTACGCCCCGCTCTGCCGGCACGTCCACAACAGCCGGTGTGGCACAGCTTCCGGCGAATCCCTTCGTCGTCCTCCGGGCTACCGCCCCCTCCCTCAAATCCGCGACCCTCCGCTATCCGCGCTGAACCCCACCCTTGTTCCGCACCCCTTCGCTTTAGCCATCGCT
>CAYTBH010000049.1:0-16163 GCA_964435935.1 uncultured Alistipes sp. | reverse complement strand
AGGGATGGGGTTATTTGGATTTGGAGAGTTCGAAGCCGCAGTTGAGGCCGTCGTACTGGTTGAGGAGGTTTGACATGGCCTGGAGCGACGACTGGCCGCTGACTTTCGCGATGGTGGTCACAAGGGTGATGAGCTTGCTGGCGTCGAAGGTGAGGGTCATGGTGTTGATTTGCTTTTCAACGTGACCTTTCATTTTGCCCACGGGGATGCTGCCAACGGTGAAGTTGAACCAGAAGGAGCCGTCGGGATTCTTTGCGTCGGTCGCGGCGTAGGTGCCTTTGAGGGTGACGCGGCCCACTTTGAATTCGAAGGTCTTGTCGTCCTTGAACACGCAGGTCATTTTGTCGATGCCCACTTTCTTGTAGTAGGGAGCGATTTTGTCGGCAATGACTCCCGCAGCGGCGGCGCCACCGGCCTTTTCCAGGAAGTTGCCCCCCTGGAAAGCGACAGCGGGACCCGAGTATTTCCAGGAGCCAACGAGGTCTTTCTCGGTGAGTTTGCTGGTTGACAACAGCCCTTTCACAAGCCCTTCGAGGCCCGAGGCTGCTGTGCTTTGAGCGCTCTCCGAGGTGGCCGCTCCTCCGAGGCCTTTAAGAAGGTCGGTGATGTCGGCGTTGGCGTTAAACGAGCCGAGGCACATAGCCGCGATGAGCGCGATAAATATTTTTTTCATATTTCAGGTTGCGATAAAAAAGTCGATGCCGCGATCAGAAGAGCGGGAAGGTCGAGTTGGAAGCGATGAACTTGTAATAGAACTCTTCGTTGGAGTGGTTCCAAAGAATGATGATGCCCTGGAGCAGGGGGATGATTGCCCAAGCGCCGCAGGTGACGCACATCAGCAGGATTGTGATGATGCCTCCAGCAGTTTTGCCCGCATAGAAGTAGTGGAGCCCGATTGAACCCAGGATGAGGGCGAGGATGCAGAAAACGCCGCGGCTCTTGCCTGTGGGGCCGCAGTTGAAGGGGTTGTTGAAGGCAGAGTCACCGTAAGGTTGGGGTTGTCCGTAGGGTTGCTGGCCATAGTTCGGCTGCTGGCCGTAGTTTTGCTGTTGGTAGTCCATATTGGTTGAATTTAGATGTTGATAAAAAATTTTGTTTGACGTATTCAGAAGCCGAAAAGCCGCGCCGCGTTGCGCGATGTGACTTCGGCGATGGTTTCGAGAGGTGTGGCGGTCGATTCCGCGATGTGCCGGGCAATGTCGGGGATGTAGGCCGATGTGTTCTGCTTCCCTCTGTGGGGTACCGGTGCGAGCCAGGGGGAGTCGGTTTCGAGGAGAATCTTGTCGAGGCCGATGGCGGGAATCACTTCGCGGATGCGGGCGTTCTTGAAAGTGACGATGCCGTTAATACCGAAGTAGAAGTCGGGGGAGAGGCGGCGTATGCGGGCCACGTCGTCAGCCGTGCCGGTGAAACTGTGGAACACTCCGCGGGGCACCGCTGGAAGCGATCCGAGAACCGACAGCACATCGTCGAGCCCCTCGCGGCAGTGGATGATGATTGGCAGGTCGAGTTCAAGCGCCAACTCGCACTGGCGACGGAACACCCGCAATTGTTCGTCGCGGCGGGAGGTGTCCCAGTAGAGGTCAATCCCTATTTCGCCAACCGCCACATATCGGTCGCGGTTTTGCCTGAGCTCGGCTTCCACGGCGGCGAGGTCGGCATCAGGGTCGGCGCTCATTTCCGTCGGGTGAACTCCGGCGCCGAGATACACGCATCCCGGGAACTGGTCGGCAAGCCGCTTGCGCGTCTCAAAGTCGGTTGGCAGCGTGCCGGGAAACACCAGCTTGCCAACACGGGCCTCCAGCGCTTTGCGCACTTCGGCTGCCGGGTCGGGGAATTCCGACATATAGATATGCGTGTGGGTGTCGACAAACATCGGGTTGGTGAGTTGTTAGTTTGAGCGGTTGGCAGCCTTTCGGGCGAGCGAGGTGAAATATTCGCGGGCGGCGCCTGTGATTTCCACTCCGGCGAGAGCCTCGACGGCCTGCTCGGTGTAGTGCTCGATCAGCGCGTGCGACTCCTCGGCAAGCCCCAGGGAGTCGTAAACCTCGGTGATTTCCTTGATTTTGAGGTAATCGGTGAGCTTTTGGTCAAGAATTTGCTTTATGCGCTGCGGCTCGCGGGCCAACGCGTTGATCCACAACCAGGTTTTCTTCTCGTTAATGATGTCGCCGCCGATTTCCTTGCCGAAAAGCGTCGGGTCGCCGTAGGTGTCGAGCAGGTCGTCTTTCAGCTGGAAAGCGAGTCCGAGCAGTTCGCCGTAGCGATACATCGCCGCTTGGCTCTCCTCCGAGGCTCCGGCAAGAATGGCACCCATGCGGCATGCGCAGGCCAAAAGCACCGAAGTTTTAAGGCGAATCATTTCGATATACTCATCGACAGTAACGTCCTGGCGGTTTTCGAAATCCATGTCGAGCTGCTGGCCGGCGTAGATTTCCATCGCGGTGTCGTTGAAGAGCTCCATCACTGCCGGGAGCTTGTCGACAGGAGCCTTCGCCATGAGCTGGGTGGCCATCGTCAGCATCGCGTCGCCCGAGAGAATGGCTGCTGAAGCGTTCCAGCGCCTATGCACGGTGGGACGGCCACGACGCACGTCGGCGTTATCCATCACGTCGTCATGAAGGAGTGTGAAGTTGTGAAACACCTCGATGCCGAGAGCCTGGTTTATGGCCAGCTCGGGATTGAGGCCGAACGCCTTGGCCGTGGCAAGCAGTAGCACGGGACGAAGGCGCTTGCCTCCGCCGCTCAGGGTGTATTCGATAGGCGCGAAGAGGGTTGCCGGGGTTCGTGACTGCGTCAAAGCGAGCAGTTGCCCTTCGACCATCTCGGCGAAAATGTCGGTTGAGAACATCGTGTAAGTAACTTTTAACCGCAAAGATAGGCAAATTAGAGCTATTATAGCTAATTTTGTATCCAAAATATCGAAAATTATGGATTTGCCCAACGACCCGTTTATGCTCCTGAGCGTGGTTAATATGAAGCTCCGCGACCAATATGGCTCGCTCGACGAGCTCTGTGACGACATGCAGATCGACAAAGAGACGCTCTGCGCCAAGCTTGCCGCCGCCGGATTCACCTACGACCCGGAAAACAACCGATTTTCCTGACACCGCTGATGGAAGACTATCTGCAACAACTTAACTCGCAGCAGCGCGAGGCGGTGGCCTATATGGATGGGCCGCAGCTCGTCATAGCCGGGGCTGGCTCGGGGAAGACGCGCGTGCTCACCTACAAAATCGTCCATCTGCTTGCCCATGGCTATGAGCCATACCGCATCATGGCCCTCACATTCACCAACAAGGCCGCGAGGGAGATGCGCGAACGCATCTGCAAGCTTGTAGGCCCCAGTGTGTCGGGCCGTTTGTGGATGGGGACCTTCCACAGCATTTTCGGACGCATGCTCCGGCAGAATGCCGAGCGTATAGGCTTCAAGCCCAACTTCACGATTTACGATACGGCTGACTCCAAGGCCCTTATAAAGACAATCATAAAGGAGATGGGCCTTGACGACAAAATCTACAAGCCCTCAACGGTGATGTCGGCTATCTCGATGGCTAAAAACGCGTTGATCTCGCCGCTGCAATATGCCTCTGACAAAGATTTGATGGAGGCCGACCGCCGGGCGCGCCGACCGCTGACGTGGGAGATTTACAAGAACTACCGCCACCGCTGTTTCGTTGCCGGGGCGATGGACTTCGACGACCTTCTGTTTTACACCAACGTGCTCCTGCGCGAGAACCCCGACATTCGCAACCACTACCGCGGTTTCTTCCGCTATGTGCTTGTCGACGAGTACCAGGACACCAATTTCGCGCAGCACTGCATCGTTTCCGAGTTGTGCCGCGACTCAAACGCGCTCACCATGGTCGGCGACGACGCGCAAAGCATCTATTCGTTTCGCGGCGCCAACATCAAGAACATCCTTAACCTGCGCAACGCCTATCCCAATCTGAAAATCTTCAAACTCGAGCAAAACTACCGCTCGACGCAGAACATTGTCAACGCCGCCAACTCGCTCATCGCGAAGAACAGCGAGCAGATACGCAAAGAGGTGTTCTCTGAAAACGAGGTCGGGCAGCGCATCGAAGTGCTTCACTGCCACACCGAGTTTGAGGAAGCCACGCTTGTGGCGTCGCGTATCCGGCAGGTGAAGATGCGCACCAAAGACAGCTACGACGAGTTTGCCGTGCTTTACCGCACAAATGCCCAGAGCCGACGGCTGGAGGAGTCGCTGCGCAAGGACGGCATCCATTACCGCATCTATGGAGGCGTGTCGTTTTACAATCGAAAGGAAATCAGGGAAGCGTTAGCTTATTTTCGCCTCGCGGTAAACCCTGACGACGACGAGGCCCTGCGCCGCGTGATCAATTATCCCGCGAGAGGAATCGGCGACACCACCGTGGGCCGTATCATGCGTGCGGCGATGGATGGCAATGTGAGTATGTGGGGAGCTCTTTCCGACCCTGAGAGATATCCCTCGGGTTGCAAGGCTGCGGCGCTGAATAAAATCGCCACTTTCGAGGAGATGATTCGCGAGTTCAATGTTCTGAATTCGCAGGGGGTCAACGCATTTGATTTGGCATCGCGGATTTATTCGCGCACACGCATACTTTCGAGCCTCATCAGCGAAACCACTCCCGAAAGCATCTCGCAGCAGGAAAACCTGGAGGAGTTGTTGCAGAGCGTGCGCGAGTTTGTCGACGAAGCCGTGGAGGAGGGGCGAGAGGAGGAAACCTCGATGTCGCATTTCCTCGCCCAGGCTTCGCTGGCTACCGACATGGACCGCGAGGACGACAAAAACGAGCCTGCGGTGACACTTATGACGGCCCACGCAGCCAAGGGCCTGGAATTCAACAACGTGTTTATTGTCGGGGTCGAGGAGGATCTGTTCCCCTCGTCGATGTCGCAAGGTTCGCTTAGCGAAATCGAGGAGGAACGCCGCCTGCTCTATGTGGCTATTACCCGCGCCCGGCGTTTCTGCATGATTACCTACGCTGGGTCGCGTTTCCGCAACGGGCAGCCCGTGATTTGCCAGATGTCGCGCTTTATCCGCGATATAGATCCGAAATATCTGAAACTGATGCAGGGAACCTCGATTGACGATGCTCCGAGGAATTTCCGCGACCCATACGCTTCCTATCGCGAGTCGTTCCACTCGTCGACAGCGACTTTGGGAATCATCGACCCGTCGCCGAAGCGCCCCGAACAGCGCTCCAATTGGCAGCGTCGCGAGGATACCCCGAAAATCGCGCCGAAAGTCGCGCCGTCGGCATCATCGGGTGGGAACGCCGGATTCTCGTTGCACGATGTTGCCGAGGTCGGGCCGGGCATGTCGATTGTCCACGAACGTTTCGGGGCAGGCAAAATCATTGAGGTGCTCGACGACCCGACAGGGCCAAAAATTGTTGTGCGTTTTGCCGGGGCCGAGCAGCGCACATTGATGCTCAAATACGCAAGATTCAAAATTGACCAGTAACAATGACCGCGATAGAATTTCCCACACCATATTATATAGTCTACGAGGAGCGACTACGCCGAAACCTCGATTTAATAACCGCGGTGGCTAAGGAAGCCGGGGTGGAAATAATCATGGCGTTCAAGGCCAACGCTCTTTGGAAAACGTTCGGTGTAATGCGCGAGTATGGCGTGAAATCAACCGCGTCGTCGCTCAACGAGCTGCGCCTTGGCAATGACGAGCTAAAATCGCTCGTGCATTCCTACTGCCCTGCCTACACCTCTGAAACAATAGGGGAGTATCTTGCCGGGAGTAGCCACATCACATTCAACTCGCTCGCCCAGTTTGAGCGCTTCCGCAGCCATGTTGAGGCCTTTAACGCCGGTGGCAGTCCCCACACAGTTTCTCCCGGCCTGCGCGTCAACCCGCAGTGCTCGGTCATCGAAACCGACATTTATAATCCGGCACTTCCAGGCTCGCGTTTCGGCGCGACAGCCGACGAGATTGGCGACCACCTCCCCGAAGGGCTCGAAGGATTCCATTTCCATGCGCTATGCGAGTCGACGAGCTTTGACTTGGAAAAAGTGTTGGGGGCTTTTGAGGAGCAATTCGGCCATCTGCTTCCCAAATTGAAATGGGTCAATATGGGTGGCGGCCACCTGATGACGCGCGAGGGGTATGACACGAAGCATCTCATCGGTCTGCTAAGGGGATTCCGCGAGCGCCATCCGAATTTGAAAGTGATTTTGGAGCCGGGTAGCGCTTTCACATGGCGCACCGGCGACCTCGTGGCATCGGTTGTCGATGTCGTTGAAAATCAGGGCGTGAAAACCGCCATTATCGACGCTTCGTTTGCCTGCCACATGCCCGATTGCCTCGAAATGCCCTATAAGCCCATCGTCAGCGAGAGCGTGCCCGAAGCTCCCGGGCTTCAGCCGTATCGTCTTGGCGGAAATTCGTGCCTCAGTGGCGATTTTATGGGCGATTGGTATTTTCCGACCCCGCTTAAGGAGGGCGACCGCCTGACATTCGAGGATATGAACCACTACACGACAGTGAAAACCAATATGTTCAACGGCATACAACACCCGGCGATTCTGTTCCAACGACTCGAGGGCAACATAGAGCCGCTGCGCATCTACACATACGCCGACTATAAAACACGCATGGACTAAAAACCTGCGTACAGCACAAATTATTACCATGATACACTTTGACAAATGTTTGCTATCAGCGCTTTTTGCCGTGGCTTCGAGCGCTTCGACGTTTGCCGGCGACGCCGTCTTCAGCCATTTCACCTACAAAGGCGATGATGACTATTGCCGGGAGGAGCTCAAAGCCCCGGGAGAATATTATAACCCTGTGATCAGCGGCTGGGCATCTGACCCGAGCATCACTCGAAAAGACGGAGACTACTGGCTGGTGACCTCTACATTCGGATATTTTCCCGGAGTCCCTGTCTACCATTCGCGCGACCTCGTAAGCTGGGAGCATGTTGCCAACGCCCTGTCGCGCCCCGGGCAGCTCCCCTGGCTCGATGGGCAGTCGCTCGACAAATGCGGCATATATGCCCCGGCTATAGCTTATAATTCCCACAACGGGCTGTTTTACATGATAACGACCTGTGTAACAAAAGGAAGTGCGTCGGGTAACGAGTCTATAAACTTCTATGTCACGGCCACCGACCCGGCGGGGGAATGGAGCGACCCTGTCATTCTCCCGGATGTGACTGGCATTGACCCTTCCTTCTTCTTCGATGACGACGGGAGCGGCTATATAGTTTACAAGTCTGACGAGCATTCCCCTGTGAAGTGGAGCAACAACCGCGCGCTTAGCATAATACGTTTCGATGTCGCGAGTGGTCAGACCGTTGGCGAGCCCGTTAAATTCCGCGAGAAAGGGGTTGGGCCTGAAGAGCGCCTTGAACGCGACGAGGGTCCGCACATTTTCAAGGCCAAAGGGAAGTATTATCTGATCGCGGCCGAGGGTGGCACGGGAATAAACCACTCAGAAATTGTTTACAAGGCCGACTCTGTGATGGGCCCATACGAGCGTTGGGGAAGGAACCCGATGCTTACTCAGCGACTACTGAAACCAAACCGCTCCAATCCCGTGACCTCCACCGGCCATGTGGATGTGGTCGAGACACCTGCCGGCGACTGGTATGCGGTGTTTCTCGGCTGCCGTCCCTGGAACGATGGCGAGGACCAGCTTGGGCGCGAAACCTTCCTGATGCCCATAGAGTGGAGCGCCGACAGCTTCCCGCGCATTATTCACAACTTCAAGGACACAGTGTCGCTGCGAGGTGAAGTGAAAGGAGCCACCGCTCCGCAGCGCCCTGGCCAGGCGGGCAACTTTGAGTGGACCGACAGATTCGAGGGACGGCAACTCGCGCCGAGGTGGATGTCGCTCCACGGGCCGGCTGACAAGTATTACACCGTCAACGCTGGATTGACGCTCGCATGTGCAGCGGTTGATCCTCGAACATCGTCGACCCCGGCATATCTTGGCAGCCGCATCCAGCATCACAAATTTTCAGCTGAGACTGAGGTCTATTTCGTTCCTAAAGGCGATGAGAGCGCCGGGATGCTCATTGTGAAAAACGAGACGCGTCAATATTATCTCGCGGTGCGTGCCGGAGAGGTGGCTCTCCTTAGCCTCAGCAAGGGGAAAGCAGACGTGATTGCCGCGACCGCGGTCGATACCGATGGCAAGCAGATCGGCCTACGGGCGGTTTCAAACGGAACGGCGTATGACTTCTATTTCCGGCCACGCCCCGATGCGGAATGGCAACTTCTTGCCGCCGGAGTGCCAACGGCCCACACAGCTTCGCAGCGCGGAGGTTTCACAGGCTCGACAATAGGCCTGGTTGCCACATCCGTGAAACTTTGAACAACAACCGCCCTCTGGATTCAATTTCCAGAGGGCGGTTGTTGTTTTGTCACTGTATCTTTTGACTCGCTGTAGGAATCAGTCAAATGCGAAGAGGGGCGTTGAGAGATAGCGCTCACCGGTGTCGGGTAGCAGGGCGACAATTGTTTTGCCTGCGTTTTCAGGCTTGCGCGCTTCGCGCAGAGCCACTTCGAACGCGGCTCCCGACGAAATGCCGGCGAGCAGACCTTCGTGGCGGGCCAGCATGCGGGCTCCCTGCACGGCATCGTCGTCGGTGACGGTGACTACCTCATCGACAACAGCCGAGTCGTAGTTCCGGGGCACGAATCCCGCGCCGATGCCCTGGATTTTGTGGGGGCCGGCTTGGCCCCCGCTCAACACGGCGGAGTTCGCAGGTTCGACAGCGATGATTTTCACATCGGGCTTGCGCTCTTTGAGCACCTGTCCCACGCCGCTGATAGTGCCGCCGGTGCCGACTCCGGCCACGAACATGTCAACTTTCCCGTCGGTGTCGCGCCAGATTTCTATTCCTGTGGTGCGTCGGTGGGCTTCGGGATTGGCCGGATTGGCAAACTGTTGCAGAATGACAGACCCGGGGGTAGCGTCGCGCAATTCCTCGGCCTTCGCGATGGAGCCTTTCATGCCTTCTGAGCCGGGAGTGAGCACAAGGGTGGCCCCGAGCGCTTTCAGCAAGTTTCGCCGCTCAATACTCATTGTTTCGGGCATCGTGAGAATGAGTTTATAGCCTTTAACGGTTGCCACCCAGGCAAGTCCGATGCCGGTGTTTCCGCTTGTGGGCTCGATGATGGTGCCACCGGGTTTCAAAACGCCGGCCTTTTCTGCTTCCTCGACCATTGCGAGGGCAATGCGGTCCTTGGCGCTTCCGCCGGGATTGACGCTTTCAATCTTTACGAGTAAGCGAGCCTTGAGGTCTTCGGCGCGTTCGATGGCGCTTACTTCCATCAATGGGGTGTTGCCAATAAGTTCGGTGAGGTTTTTATATATCTTAGCCATATTTCGTTGTGTGATGAGTTAATGTTTCAGTTTCAGATACCGAGCCCGTCGGTGAAGAGGGCGGGCGCGGCCCGCTTCTGCAGAATGAGCGAGTTTGGTGGCACCGAGTTCGTGAGCCAAACGTTGCCGCCGATTACCGAGTCGTGGCCAACGGTTATGCGGCCAAGAATCGAAGCGTTGGAGTAGATGGTGACATTGTCCTCGATAATCGGGTGACGGGGCGTGTTGATGGGGTGGCCGTTGGAGTCGAGGGTGAAATTCTTGGCTCCGAGAGTCACTCCCTGGTAGAGAGTGACATGGTTGCCGATTATGCAGGTTTGCCCGATAACGACGCCGGTTCCGTGGTCAATCGCGAAGTACTCGCCGATTTCGGCTCCCGGGTTGATGTCAATTCCAGTGGCCGAGTGGGCAAGCTCGGAAAGAATGCGGGGAATGGCCGGAATGCCGAGTTTAAGCAAAGCGTGCGCTACCCTGAAATTGACCATTGCCTGCACCACTGGATAGCTGAGGATGATTTCGCCGAAATCGTCGACCGCGGGGTCGTTCTCGTACATTGCCTGAACGTCGGTGTATAGAAGCCGCTTGATTTCGGGAAGCATATCGATAAACTGCAGCGCGAGCTGCGATGACCGCGAGTTGGCAATCTCGCACGATGTGCGGCGGTCAAACTGGAATCCGTGGATAATCTCTTGGCTCAGAATGGCGTATATTTTCTCAATCTTCACGCCGACAATCGACGAGCGAATTGAACGGCAGCTGCGCCGGCGGTCGAAAAACTCGGGGAACACAACAGTTTTGATGTTTTCAATAAGCTCTTTGAGCGCTGGCACCGAGGGGAGCGGCCCCTCGCCCGGAGGGGTCATGCGGCGCTCAAGATCGCTGATTCGCGATAGTTTTTCAACGTTGCGCGAAAAGATTTCGTCGGGATCTAATTGTGTCATGATACTAATACAACAATAATGCGGTTTCCTTTGTTTAGGAGTGGCGAAAGTCGCGATTTTTCGTTACTTTTGTGGGGTACATTAATTAGAATCAACGATGTTATTCTCTGTCATAGTGCCCGTTTACAACCGCGAGGACGAGGTGCGCGAGCTGCTTGAAAGCCTTTCGCGTCAGACCCGAAAGAACTTCGAGGTTGTTATAACGGAGGATGGGTCCTCCTTGCCGTGCGACAAGGTTGTCGAGGAATACGCGGCGAAAGGTCTTAATGTCAGGTATTTCTATAAGGAAAACGAAGGAAGGTCGATCGCGCGCAACCATTCGATGGAGCGCACGGCGGGCGATTATTTCGTGTTTTTCGATTCAGACTGTGTTATCCCTGCCGACTATTTTGAGAAGTTAGAGAGGATGCTGGCCGAGCGCCCCCTTGACTGCTTCGGGGGGCCAGACGCTGCCGATGCGTCGTTTTCAACCACACAGAAGGCCATCAACCACGCCATGACCTCGTTCCTGACCACAGGCGGCATTAGAGGCGGGAAGGTGAGCCTCGAAAAATTCACCCCGCGCACATTCAATATGGGCTATTCCCGCCGGGTGTGGGAAAAGGTGGGCGGATTTCGCGAAATGTTTTCCGAGGATATAGATATGAGTACCCGCATCAGGCTTGCCGGATTCTCGATAGGGCTTTATCCCGACCTGCCTGTGTACCACAAACGCCGGGTTGACTTCGGCAAGTTTTTTCGGCAGGTCTATGTTTTTGGCATGTCGCGCATAACGTTGAAGTTGCTTTACCCTGGTTCGCTTAAAGCGGTGCATTGCCTTCCGGCGCTGTTTGTGCTGGGAGTGGCGGCAATGATTCTGCTGGCAATATTCGTGAGCCCCTGGTGGTTGCTCCCGCTGGGCGTTTATCTGCTTGCGATTTTCATTTCAGCACTGATTTCGACTCGTTCGCTAATCATCGCTGCCAAGGCCGTGCCGGCTTCGGTAATTCAGTTGGGAGGCTACGGGTGCGGATTCCTCAAGGCGTGGTTTGTGAAGATAGTGTTCGGCCGGGGCCGCGACGAAGCCGAAGAGGTAGCTATTCGCAAAGGAAAGTAAATTGTACCGCTTATGTCTGATGTAAACCTTTTGAACAGCGCCGGCGATCCCGAAGAGGAGTTTCGATTGCCAGAAGCGTCGCCGATGATTCGCGATCTCGCCGAGGAGGAGAAGCCCCGCGAAAAAGCAATGCGGCTCGGAATCGACTCACTAACCGATGTCGAGGTGCTCGCTTTGCTGCTTGGCTCGGGAGTGCCGGGCAAGTCGGTGCTCGACCTTGCACGGGAGATTCTGCGCGACAACGACAACAAGCTTCGCCATCTGGCCAAGCGCTCGATTCCCGAGCTCGTGAGACGCTATAAGGGCATGGGGCCGGCGAAGGCTACGCTGCTGGTCGCGGCAATGTCGTTCGGGGCGCGTTGTCAGGACGATTTGGGCGTGAAGGATCCTCAAATCGCCTCAAGCCGCGATGTCTACACCTATATGCGCCACCGGCTTGAACGACTCAACTATGAGGAGTTCTGGGTGCTTCACCTCAGCCGCTCCAACAGGGTGCAGTTTGCCGAGCGCGTCAGCAAAGGGGGTGTTGCCGGCACCGCCGTCGATGTGCGCCTGATCGCGAAGAGCGCGATCGACCACTTGAGCTCAGGACTGATACTGGTGCATAACCATCCGTCGGGCAACATGCGGCCATCGCCGCAGGACGACGCGCTGACCCGCCGCATAATAGAGACTTCGCGGATAATCGATGTCGCGGTGCAGGATCACGTCATAATAGGTCCGACGGGCTATTTTTCCTATCGCGACGAAGGAAAGCTGTGAGATTCATCGAAGAGATAAAAACAATGGCGGCGTGTCGAATGAATCATTGTCGACACGCCGCCAATTCGTTTTCCGCCAGTCGGGGCTCAGTTTTCCTGCGGTTCAAGTTGCGAGGCCTTTTTTTTTGTGTAGGTTTTGACCGGCTGTGCGCCATTGAGGGCGTCCAACGCATTGTTGGCAAGCGCCTTCAGCTCGTCCTCGCCAGGATAAACATGAACGGGCGCGAGGTATTGGACGCGCTCGACGATGCGTGGTATCACATATTTCGAATGGGCGATGCCGCCGGTGATGAGCACGGCGTCGACTTTGCCGAAAAGGGGAGCACCCTGCGCGGCGATAGCTTTTGAAATCTGATAGCACATGGCATCGAGCACGAGGCGGGCATGCTCGTCGCCGTTAGCGATGCGCTCTTCAATTTCAGGCACGGAAACCGTGCCGAGCAGAATAGCGAGCCCTGCTTTGCCCGAAATGCGTTTTTTGAGTTGCTCCTTGGTGTAGCGGCCCGAGTAGCAGAGGTCGATGAGAGCCCCGGTGGGAAGGGTGCCGGCGCGTTCGGGCGAGAAGGGCCCTTCGCCGTCGAAAGCGTTGTTCACGTCGATGCAGACACCATGTTCGTGGGCTCCGATGGATATTCCGCCGCCAAGGTGGCAGATGATGAGGTTTAAGTCGCTGTAGCGCACCTTCTTGCCGGTTTCAGCTGACAGGTCGGCAGCGAATCGGCGAGCGATTGCTCGCTGGTTGAGCGCGTGCCAGGTAGTGATTCGGGGCATTATGGGGGAGCCTGTGATGCGCGCGATGTCGGGCATCTCGTCAACTATGCCCGGGTCGGCGATGTATGCTTTGCATCCGGGGAGCTCGTCGGCCAGGTCGCGGGCAATGAGGCAGCCGAGGTTGCAAGCGTGGTCGCGATGCGGGTGAGTCATCTCGTCGACCATCTCGTCGTTAACCTCGTAGATGCCGGCGGGGATGGGGCGCAGCAACCCTCCGCGGCCAATAATAGCGTCAAATTCGAAGGGGATGCCGTGCTCTGCCAGGGTGTTGAACACAAGGTCGCGGCGGAATTCCTTCTGGTCGATGACGCGGGGGAAGTGGCTCAGCTCTTCGACCGAATGGCGTATGGTGTGTTCAAGTGTTGGCTTCTCGTCCTCGTAGACAGCTATTTTTGTGGAGGTTGATCCGGGGTTTATTGCGAGGATTTTCTTCATTTTCTTTCTTTGAGAAACGTGTTGATTCAATACATGTTTTGACTGCCGGAGGTCAGGCCCCGAGCACGGCCATCGCGAGAGAGTAGAACTTCGACAGGCCGGTGTCGGCGCGCGAGGTGAGCACCACCGGGCATTTCGGGCCCAGCAGCATCCCGGCCACCTCGGCGTGGCCGAAGTAGGTGATTGTTTTGTAGAAGGTGTTGGCCGATTCTATGTTTGGGAAAATCATAAGGTCGGCTTCACCGGCTACCTCTGATTCGAGGCCTTTGACTTGGGCCGAGTGATGGTCGCAAGCGGTCTTGACATCCATCGGGCCGGCAAGAGCGGCGTTTCCGAAAACGCCATCGGCAGCCATAGCCACGAGGTTTTTCGCATCGACCGAGTTGGGAAATTTCGGGTTGACCTTCTCGGTGAAATGAATCAGGGCGACTTTCGGGCGCTCGATTCCGAAATGATGAAGGAGGGCGAGGTCGAGCTTGATGACGCGCTCCTTTTGTTCCATAGTGGGGTAGGGAATCACGGCCACATCCGAGAAGAAGAGCAACCGATTCATGTCGGGTACCTGGGCCGCGGTGATGTGGGTGAGCAGCGAGCCGTGGGGCAAAATGCCGGTTTCCTTGTTCAGTATGGCGCGGAGAAAATTGTCGGTGTTAATGATGCCCTTCATTATTGCTCCCGCGCGTCCCTCGCGGGCGAGGCTTACGGCCTTTGCCGCGGCGGCGTCAGAATCGGGAACATCCACCACTTCAATCCGTCCGGCAAACTCATCAATGAATGCGACGCCGTTGAGCTTCGAGGCATCCCCGACAAGGATGAAGTCGGCTATGTTTTCACGCAGAGCGCGCTCCACGGCATATCTGGTTTCTGGGTCGTCGGCACAAACCACTGCGATTTTTTTTCTCTCATTGCGAGCGCCAAGGTGGGCTGTTAGTTCTTGGAAAGTCCTGATTTGCTCCATGGTGAAGAGGATAAAGTGGCGAATTTTTTGCAAATATCAGCAAAAAAATGCACATAATCGCGTGAAAGGTGCAAAAAAATAGTTAATGACGCTTCATTTTCGCTCAAAATTCGAGGAAAAATAGTCGAATTTTAAACGTGTTATAAAACATAATTGTAAAATATGTAAGTAAATCTTGTTGTATAGTGTGAATTGGAAACCTGAATAGGGTTTGGCGGATGCACAAACAAACGCATATTGCGCGAATCCTTAATAAATCTTATAATTCGTTGAAAAATTGCTAACGCCACGAAAAAACCGGAGATACCAACCAATGGCTTCTCCGGCGGAAATATTAAATCAGATGAAGAGAATTGCAAAATATGACGCTTTCGCGCGAAGTCGGAGAGAGGTTGAGCGGACACAAAACAGAGTCGCGAGCGCGGGCATTGAATCTTGGCCAATATTAGCGCTAATGCCGCTGTTTCGCTTGTGTTCGTTGCAAAGTTAATGAATATTTTGCGAAATGCAAACATTTTGTAAATATTTTTTCATTAGCGCTGAATTTTTGAGAACTGAAATACCCGGCTTGGCGCGTTATGGTGCGATTGCTTACAAATATGTGGCAATTTGGTCAAAATAGCCTTAAAGTCGTTATCCGCATATCTGTTTCCGGGAATTGGGAAGTCCGCAAACGATAAAGCCCCGAGAGCGCTATTTGGCTTTCGGGGCGTTAATGTCGTGGAGTCAGATGTTACAGGAGCTCAACCGAGCGGGCGATGAAGTTGGAAAGAGCCTCGCCGCGCAGCAGTCCGTTGCCGAGAAGGGCAAGGTCGAGCAGCTGTTTGACGACGGGCTGGGTGGCGGCGTAGTCGCTGATGAGCTTCACCTGGCGGTCGCGGGCAGCGCTCACCTCGCCACTGAGGGTTTCGGCTTGTTTCTTGGCCTCATCATCGTCTTTCTTCTCGCGGAGTTTTGTAATCTCGGCATTCTTGCTTTCGATTTCCTCCTCGATGGGCTTCACCTGCGAGGCGAGCGCCTCGTCGGCAGCAGCGGTCACGCGTTTCACTACGGGTTGCTCGGTGTTGATGATGAGCTGGTAGCTGTCGGGCATGTCGCCATAGAAGTTCATTCCAGGCTGCATGGCTGCCATCTCCTTCATTCGGCGCATATACTCGTTCTGTGTTACCACTATTGGCGCGTCGGTTTCCTTCATTGCCTCAAATGAAACGAGGAACTGGGCGTTGTCGACCTTCGGAATCTGCGAGTTGAAGAGGGTCGTCAGTATGTCGCGCTGAGTCGAGGTGAGGTCGGCGGCTTTGCGGTCGGTTTTGGGAATGAGGTTGTCGAGCGCGTCAGAGTCGATGCGCGCCAGACGGCATTTCTCGATCTTATGCTCAAGGAGTCCCACGAAATGACTGTCGAGCTGGCCGTCCATGACGAGCACGCTGTAACCGCGGTCGGTTGCGGCTTTGATGTAGGTGTACTGCGCGGTGGGGTCGGTGGTGTAGAGCATCACGATGTTCCCCTCCTTGTCGGTCTGTTCGGGGGCCACGAGTTCCTTATACTCATCGATGGTGTAGTAGCGGCCCTCGGTGTCCTTCAGGAGGTCGAATTTCATTGCCGCGTCGCAGAATTTTTCATCGGTGAGCATACCATACTCGATGAACACCTTGATGTCGTCCCATTTCTGTTCGAACTCCTTGCGGTCGGCTTTGAAAAGTTCTTCGAGTCGCGAAGCGACTTTCTTTGTGATGTACGAGGAAATCTTCTTCACTGCCGTGTCAGTCTGCATATATGAGCTGCTGACATTCAGAGGAATGTCGGGCGAGTCGATCACGCCTTGCAGAAGCATCATGAA
>CAYTBH010000048.1:0-17129 GCA_964435935.1 uncultured Alistipes sp. | reverse complement strand
CGTGAGGGGGCGCGCCAAACTTGAAGGCGTTCATCAGGAAGCCAAACTGCTCCTGAGCCTTTTCGGGGGTGAAGCCGAGGATTTCAAACATCTTGGCCTGCAGAGCGGAGTCGTGGATACGGATCGAGCCGCCGCCGACCTCCACACCGTTGACCACCATGTCGTAGGCATCGGCGCGCACAGCGGCGGGGTCGGTGTCGAGAAGGGCGATATCCTCGTCCTTGGGATGGGTGAAGGGGTGGTGCATAGCCATCAGGCGCTGCTCCTCGTCGCTCCACTCGAACATCGGGAAGTCGACCACCCAGAGGCAGGCAAATTTGTTTTTGTCGCGCAGCCCCAGGCGGTTGCCCATCTCGAGGCGCAGCTCGCAGAGCTGTTTGCGGGTCTTCATGGCGTCGTCGCCCGAGAGAATCAGTATGAGGTCGCCCGGCTCGGCGTTCATCGCCTTGCGGAGCTCCTGGAGGGTTTCCTGCGAATAGAATTTGTCGACCGACGACTTCACATTGCCGTCGGCTTCGACGCGGGCGTAAACCATGCCCTTCGCGCCAATCTGCGGGCGCTTCACGAACTCTGTCAGCTGGTCGAGCTGCTTGCGGGTATAGGAGGCCGCGCCCTTGGCGCAGATGCCGCCGATGTATGCCGCGTCGTCGAACACCGAGAAGCCGTGACCTTTAAGAATATCCATCAGCTCGACGAAAGTCATGCCGAAACGGAGGTCGGGCTTGTCGGAGCCGTAGAGCTTCATCGCCTCGGCCCACGGCATGCGGATGAAGGGCTCGGTGAGCTCCACGCCGCGCAGCTCCTTGAAGAGGTGATTTGCCATACCCTCGAAGAGGTTAATGATGTCGTCCTGCTCGACGTAGCTCATCTCGCAGTCGATCTGCGTGAACTCGGGCTGACGGTCGGCGCGGAGGTCTTCATCGCGGAAGCACTTCACAATCTGGAAGTAGCGGTCCATACCCGACACCATCAGCAGCTGCTTGAGGGTCTGGGGCGACTGCGGCAGGGCGTAGAACTGACCGGGATTCATGCGCGAGGGCACCACGAAGTCGCGCGCGCCCTCGGGGGTCGAGCCCACGAGCATCGGGGTCTCGATTTCGAGGAACCCTTTCGAGTCGAGGTAGCGGCGCACCTCCATCGTCATCTTGTGGCGCAGCTCGAGGTTGCGGCGCACATTGGGACGGCGCAGGTCGAGGTAGCGGTACTTCATGCGAAGGTCGTCACCGCCGTCGGTATCCTCCTCGATGGTGAAGGGGGGCACCTCCGAGCGGTTGAGCACCGTGAGCTTCGTGGCGATCAGCTCGATGTCGCCGGTGGGGAGATTGGGGTTCTTGGCCTCGCGCTCCTGGA
Source organism: uncultured Alistipes sp. (assembly GCA_964435935.1). Lineage (GTDB taxonomy): Bacteria > Bacteroidota > Bacteroidia > Bacteroidales > Muribaculaceae > UBA7173. The sequence goes on along the minus strand of CAYTBH010000048.1, from coordinate 15,779 downwards.
CCTTGCCGGTGATTTGCACCACGAATTCGCGGCCCAGGTGGTTGGCGGCCTCGCAAAGCTCGGCGTTGTCAGAGTTGTTGAACACCACCTGGGTGATGCCGTAGCGGTCGCGGAGGTCGACGAAAGTCATGCCACCCATTTTGCGCACGCGCTGAACCCAGCCGGCGAGAGTCACCTCGCGGCCAGCGTCAGAGAGCCGCAGCTCTCCGCAAGTATTAGTCCTGTACATTTATGCTATAGCTTATTTGAATTTTCCGTTTGCTCCCGCAAAATTAGCAAAAATCCCCTCCCCCTCAAAATTTTGGAGAATCACGTTTCCAAGGATGGCGAGATGGTGATTTCTCACGTTTCCGAGGTCTCGGCATGGGCAAATTTACACGTTTCCTAAGCGGATTGCAATATTGAAAGGAATTTTAACATTTGAGCATCGCCGATTGGCGATGCTCAATATGGCAAAAAACGCATTGCCCAAGAGGCAAAAACACAAGGTTGAGTGACAAAAGATAATGCTCCAGTGTAAAAAGCCATTGTCCACGAGGCTGCGGCACGGTCAGCGGACGATAATCTTGGACGACTCGTTGACGGTGGCTGAATCGCTGACGGTGACGACGTACATGCCGGAGGGGAGGCCGGTGGTGTCGAGAGTGGAAGCTGTTGCCCCGGAAGGTATCGAGCCGGTGGCTACCGCGGCTCCCCCGAGGGAGGTGGCGGTGATGCGCACGGGGCGGGTGGCGGCGTTGCCGAGAGTGACGTTCACAGGGGTGCCGCTGTCGCAGGCTGTTGGGCTCACGGCGACCCTGACGGGGGCGGCGACGCTGCGCAGCGAGCCGGTGGAGCGGTCGATGGCGTACATCAGCAGGTACCAATATGCGTCGTAGGAGTCTGGCAAAGATGTCAAAATCGAGATATAAGCCTTGTTTTTCAGTGACAGAACCTTCGGGGAGGATTCTATTTTGTAGCCCGATGGGAGATTGAAGGACGCGAGGCGCGTGCCGCGGTCGTTGTACACCGAGTAGCCGCTGACGCGCACGGTGTCGCCGCGGGTTTCGTACTGGATATAGTCATTGACCCACCGCATACCATCTTCTTCGTATGGAACGAACTCATAGTCGGGCACCAGGCACTCGAAGCTATCATCGTCGTTGAAGAGGGTCTGGCTCCAGGTCACGATGTTGTTGATACCATGGCTGTAACCGGCAATACCGTTGCTCTGTTCAGTCTGATAGGGCAAACTAATGGGGAGCACCTTGCGGCTCACCTGGAATGGCACCCAAGGGGTATAGAATTCGGTGCGGCTTTCAGTCGCTGTCGGCCACCGCTCGCTATAGACGTATCCAGTGGAGGCTTCATAGCGGTAAACTTCGTAAGGGAGGTCGTTGTCGGCCAGAATCTCCGGGATGCGGAAGTCGGGCCGACAATACTTTCCTTCTTCAAAATAGGGCTTGAGGTAGTCCGATAGGTTTGACACCACGAAAAGGATGTCGCCCGAGCCGTTTCTTTCGTCCGGCACCTCGGCCTTCCACTTGATGCCCTGCCCGCGTAGATAGTCGCGGACTTCGTCGACGGACTGGAACCGATGGCTGTTCATCACTCTGCCACCCTGGTAGCGCTCGGTGTAAGCCGTGATTTTATAGCGTTGCTCATGGTCCATCATCACGTCGGGGATGGCGGGGAATTCGAGGGTGCGTAGCTTCTCGAACGAGGCGTCGTGGACCGATACCTTTCCGTCGGCCTCATCGATTATGAAGCAGCCCTCGCCGGAATAGGTTAGTTCGGAAGGGAGAATCGTCACTACCCCTCCTTCGAGAATCATCGTGGGGTCGGATGGCAGGATTTCAGCTGAAGCGCCGAGGCAGATGCACGCAAGCACGGCGCATGACGTTGTTAAACGCATACTACACTAAACTTTTTGTCGTGCTCCGCAAGACGGGACGCGGGGCTGTGATAACAATAGGTTAGCAACGCCCTGAGGCGCCGTGACTGTCCGGCGGGGAGAGCCGTCCCATAACTTTCAGCCTAAGAGGCCGAATTGCCGAGGTTATGTATCCCCGCCACAACCTCGCGCAGGCTGGCTGCCGGGCGCCTGGTTGTTTCGCGCCGCGAATATAGCGCATGCCAGCCGCTCACGCCAAAGAAAATGCCCGGAAAGTTTCCAGGCATTTTGTTAAATGTGTTGAACGTCGGTTTCGGCAGGCGCTTAATAGGCGTTGTCGATCACCGGGGATGTGGAGCGGTAGTCGGGCATGCACTGGCCGGTGGAGGCCCCGATGTAGGTCGGGTCAGAGATGAGGTAGCGCTTCCCCTCGAAGTGATAGGAGTCGCCGGCGGGAATCTCGTCGAGCACGAGCGAGGCGCTTTCGTGGCCCGGATAGGCGATGAGGTGGTTGGGTATGCCGAGCACGTTCCACAACATGTAGGTGTAGAAAATCGCGCGGTCCTCGCAATCGTTTTTCGGATAGAAAAGGTTTTCCTCAAGGAAGTAGGGCTTTTCATAGCCGTGGAAATCCTCGTCGGTGGCATAGTCGAAGCCGCTCTGGATGAATTTCAACAGTTCGTCGACAGCCTGCGCGGCGTCCTTCCCCTTGAGCTGGGCCGACAACTGGGCCACGATGTCGCGGCGCACCTGGGGCTGCACCACCGAGCGCGCATAGTCGCCGGTCTGCATCAGCGGATAGTGGCGCAGCACGGGGAAAATGTTGGCATTCACCTCCCCCTCGATGCGAAGCGTGCCGTTGTCGACCTTGTAGTGGTGTGGCTTGTAAGGCAGGTTGAGGTCGGAGAGCGAGCAGTCGACATCGGCGAGCGACCCGTCGGAAGCCACGTCGCAGGTGCTTATCGTGGTGCGGGCGTAGTCGGCCTTAGCCAGCTTCCTGTCCATGAACACATAATACTTCTTACCATTGATTTTGAGGAACGGGTGCTCGGCCACGTCCTGGCGCAGGGGCACGAGCAGCACGCCGTCGACATCGCCGGTGATTCCAAGGCGCACGTCGTAGCCGAGCCCCACCATGATGAAATGAACGAGCGATGCCCGGGCCGCGCTCCCTGCCGACGCGTGTCGCGAGGCCACATAGGAGCGCACGAGTTCGAGCGTCAGATAGTCGTTAAGCTTCATTTCGGCCGCGAGCGAGCGCAGGGCTGCCACGGTAGCCCGAGCCTTGGGATTCTTGCTCATAGAGCGCCAGCGGGCCGCGAGGTCCTGCTTGTCGGTCACCGTGGGCGCGATTTCCAACCCCTGCTCCGGAATCTGCAGCGACATGCCGTAGAAATCAAACTCTGCCGGGGGCGCGGCGGTGGTGGCTGCGAGCGGAGCGGTTGGAACCGCCGGCTTCGGAGCTTCGGCGCCCGGGGCCGGAGAGGGCTCGGGCTCGTACATGGTCGGAGCCTCGACCTCGACCGGGGTCGGCGCTTCGAGAGTCGGGGTGACGCGGGGCGCAGTGTGCGGCTTGGGAGTTGTCGAGCGCTTTTGGCCAGCGATGGCCTCATAGTTCGACCATGCCCCGGCGAGAAATTCGTCGTAGCGCTCAAACATCCCGTCGCGGAACTGGTTGTAGCGCTCGTACATGCCGCGGCGGAACTCCTCGTAGGCAGTTCCCTGCGCCGCGGCCCCGATGACAGAGGCCGCGGCGAGGAACAGGATATATGCGCGTTTCTTCATTCTAATCTATGAGTTGGGCATCATTCGAAGCCTTTGCGCACGAAGTCGGCCACCTTTTCGGCATGCGCGCGGGCCACGTCGCTCTCTTTCGAAACATTTTCCAGCGCGCGGAGGCGTGCCTTGGAAGCGGCGCTCTCGTTGACGATGAAGAACGACTGGATTTCGTAAGTGCCGTCGGGGTTGGTGCGGATGATGCTGAAGCTCTCCTCCATCTCGCCCTTGATTTCCTTTTCAACCTCGCGCTCGTAGGCTTGGAAGAAGTTCTCAAATTCGGTCGAGGGGTCGGTGGAATTAAGGGTAGACTCGGCAATCACGCGGCCGCGGAGCGACGAGCCGGCCTGCTGGCCGTAGGTGATGCAGGCGTTGTTGACGGCCTGCTGCTTGCCGTTGTTTTTCGACTTGGCCGCGGTTGAGATGCCCGAAACCTCGCGCCCGTCGTCGCCGAGAGTTTCGAGTTTCTCGTAGTGGCGCATGAGCACACCGTCGAGGGTGCGGGTCGAGCCGAGCAGCTGCCAGCCCTGTTTCTTATACTCTTTAAGCTTCTCCTTTTTCTCTTTTTCGAGGCGCTTGATGGTTTTCTTGTCAAGATCGGCAGCGCAGAGGGCCGTAGAGGCCAGGACGCAGACTGCTAACACAATTGAAAGGAATCTTTTCATAGTTATTGGTGTGTTAAATGGTTAATGATCAAATTAGAGAATTACGGAGTGACGGTGATTCCGGCGTTTTTCACCACCACCGACTGGTCGGCGTCGCTCAGCCGCTGCAGCCAGCGGTTGAAGTCGGCGAGTTTCAGTTGGCGCGGCACGTCGCTCCCGGCTACGGAGTCGTTGGGCTTGACGAACCTGTTTGGCGAATAGACCACGCAGAGGCGGTAGTGGTCAAGGTCGCTGTCGGCAGTCAGAATGAGCTCTTCCGTGACGTTGCGCTCAGAGTCCTTGACTGCGTCGCGGTCGAAAAGCAACACGTCGCGTCCCCCCTTCACCCTCGCGGCGTCAGCCGAAGCGCCCGAATAAGGGAGCAGGGTGTTCACCAGATGGTTGTCGTCGATGAGGAACACGGCCACATAGCCGTCGGCGGGAGCATGGACGAGGAGGCGCAGTTGGTCGCCGCTGGCAAATTGCTGTGCCGAGTTGCCACGTCCCGTGCCGTTGCGCAGCGGGATGGCTTCAAACTCGAGGCGCGCGTTGCTCAGAGGGCGGGCGAAGCCCCTGACCTTGCAGGTGACGGCCAGGCAGCCGTCCTTGTCGAAAGAATATTCATATTCGGGCTCGCCATCGTCGGCCACCCACTCGCCGCGGGCCACCCTCTGATGGTCCTGCTGGAAATACAGGTCGTCCTTGCCTCGGGCCGAGGTCTCGACCTGCGAGGTGACGCCGCTCACGACCCATCCGTACTTGTTGCCGACAGCCTCGACACAAGCACCCTGATAGGCCTTCTGGCGGCACTCGTCGCGCGACTCGTGCCCCTGGCCGTAGTAGGTAAACGAACCGCTGACGCGCTCGGTGCCCTTCGCCGAGGCAGTCAGGGCCGATGCAAGCGCCGCGATGGCAATCAGTATCTTAAGAATCAGTTTCATATCAGTTTTTGAGTTTTTCTCCGCGCCATTTCGCCGAGAGGCTCCCCGAGGCGGTTGCCGTGGGGGTCTGCTTCTTGCTGTTTACGATTACCGACTGACGGCCAACGTTCTCGATCACATAGTCAGAGAGCTCGCCGAGCGACACCTTGCCCTTGCTCTCCTGGAGTTTTTTGAGCAGGTAGTAGGTGAAGAGGCCGTGGGCTTTCTCCTTGTAAGGGAGCGCCGTCTCGCTGTCGGAGGCTGCCGAGAGCACAAACATGTTGCCCTTCGGAGCCTCGGCGCGCGGCTTGATTTGCACGCCGCGGGCTTCGTTGAGCATCTTTCCGTCGCGGGTGGCGCCCGAGAAGCAGGCATCGAGGAACACGAGCACGCGGCGGGTGTCCATCTCGGCCAGATTGTCGTAGAGCCGGCGCAGCGAAAGGCAGGTTTCGGTCACGGCGGCGTCGCCGTCGGTGGGGAGGAGATAGGCATCCTTCGTCGCGTCGTTGGGCACGCCGTGGCCCGCGTAATAGAAAATGAGGTCGGCGTTGCCCGAGGTCACCGATGCGATGTTGCGCATGTCGGCCATCGCGCGGAGCATCTCGGCGAGCGAGGCGTCGTTGTAAACGCGTATGTTGCTCTTCGGCAGGCCAAGGGTGAGGTTGCAGTAGTCGGCAAAGGTGGCGCCGTCGTGCGAGGCGGCCTCCACATTGGCCGCTTTAGCATAGCGCTCGTTGGCAATGATTATTGCGAAGGTGTTTGCCGCGTCGGTTTTGTTGACGGGGATATTCTTGTCGACATCGCTATCGGGGTATTTGACGGGAGCCGACTTCGCACCGCCACCTTTGGAAGCGACATTGCCGCCGGGGAGGGTGATTTCGGGGCGCGTGACGTTGACAGCGGTTGTTTTCGACATAGCGTCGGAGTTCTGGGCGACGTATGTTTTGCCCGAGGGGAGAATCACGTTGAGCTTGGCCAGACGCACCTTGTTATTGTCGATCGAATAGCTTGGTTCGCGGAGCTTTGCCATCTCCCACTCGCTCTTGAAGCGCTCGGCTTCCCCCTGGTCGAGGGGCACGCGCACCGACACCGGGCCGTAGGATGTTTCGAGGGTGTACATCTCGGTGTCGGTGTCGTAGGGGAGCAGCTTGGTGTCCGAGAGGGTGAGTCGGCGGGTGTAGAGCGTCAGATACTCCTTCTCGGCGGCTTTGAGCAGGGAGGCTTGCTCGCGGTCCATGGCGTCGCCGCTGACGCGGTTGACGAAGGCGTCGGTTTTCTCGAACTCGCCTTTCTTGGCCCAGTCGCCGAGGCGCTTCTCGACATAGCTTTTGGCGAAATCGCTATAGCGCGGAGCCTCCTTGGTCTTTTTGGGCACCGAGCCGGGGGCCGAGGCCGAGAATGCCGAGCCGTCGACACTCACCATGGCCGGCATATCCTTCTCCGAGACGGGTGCCGAACCGAGCGCCCGGATGCGGTTGTTGACCTCGGCAAAGCGGTCGATGCGCCCCAGGCATCCGTAGCTCACCCCGAGCGCTTTGAGATATTTCAGCGAAAAGGGGTCGTTGGCCACAGCCGGCTCGAGGTAGGCGCAAGCCGCTTCGAAATATTCGTCGCTCTGACGCTTGAACTTGCGCTGTTTTTTCTCGTCGGACTCGTAGATCATCTGGTTGTAGTTGTCGACCCCGAGGTTGAAATAGGCGATGGCCAGGTGGCGCACCACGTTCAGATTGTCGGGGAGCAGCCCGAAGAGGGTCTGGTAGGTGTCGAGCGCCTTTTGGAGCTCGCCCTGCGACTCATAGAGCATGCCCTGCACATTGAGCAGCTCGGCGTCGTTGGGCTTGATGAGCTTGAGCTTGTCGAGGAACTCCTGGAGGTGCTCGGAGGTGTGTCCGTTGACGCTCGCCTGCACCCCGACGAGGAGAAGTTTCTCATCGTTGGGGAACACAGCAAGGCCGTCGGCCGCGGCCTGCACCGCCTCGTCGAAGCGGCGCAGGTTGGCCAGCGAGTGTGCTTTATATAGATAGATGTTGGCGAGATTATCCTTTGGGCCGACCTTTATATACTCGTCGAAATAGTTCACCGCCGGGGCATAATTCCCTTTGTTGAACGAGTTGGTGGCCGCGATGAGCACCAGCTGGGGATAAAGCCCCTCGGGCTCGACAAGCTTGGCATCCTTGAACGCCGGGTTGGTCTTGGTGTCGATATACGCCGCCGCGAAGCGGTTGAGCTCCTCGGTGTTGCCGCGGTTGGAGTAGTAGATCGCGCCGCGGAGGATGTCGGGCATGAGGTCGACCATCATGCCGTGGACGCGCGAATACGCCTCGGTGCCGGGGGCGCACTGTTTCAGCGCTCCGGCGATGGCCTGGTGGGCCTGCATTGCCAGGGGATAGATTTTGTCGTCGGTCTCGCCGTCGTACTTCTGCCACATAAACTGCTTGTAGAGGTCGGTCGCCTCGTCGGCAGCCTCGTCGGCGTTTTTGGCACCAGAGCCCAGAAGCCCCGGGGATAATCCGGGCATCGAGAGCTCGGGCATCAGCATTGAGCTGCCGCCGTTGAGGGCATCGTCCTGCGCGGCCCCCGGCACTATGGCAGCCGCGAAAATGGCGGCAAGAAACAACTTTCTATTCATCTATCTGCGTAAAAGTCTTGATTTTGTGGGTTTAGAAAGCATCGACAAAGGTGAACTCCGTGGTGATTCGGCGATACTGGCCGCCCTTGTCCTGGGCGACGTTCACCTCGTAGCGGTAGTCGGTGTTCATCTTTTCGAGATCGTTAACGTTGTCTTTGAGATATTTGCGCACACCCAGGGCGCGGAGCAGGGCGAGCTGCTCGTTCTCCATGGCCTTGTCGGTGATTGTCATCGACGAGAGTTCGCCATTCTGCCACACCGGTTCCTCGACAATCTCGCCAAAGGAGCCGTCGTAGGGGATGCCGTGGATGATGGGCGACGAGTCGGCAGTTCCTGAAATGTTGATTTTAAGCTTTTTGCCCTCTTTAAGATACTGCGAGAAGTCGCCTTCGAAGGCCTCCTTGACAATGGCGAGCATCGAGGTCGCGGCTCCCGACTCCTCAACGTGGTATTTGCCGGGAAGGAAGTCCTCGGTGGCTGAAAATTCGGGGTCGACCTCGTAGGTGAATTTCACGAGGTAGTTGAGGATGCGCTCGCCATTGGCATCGTAGTCAGGCACCACGCGCGAGTCAACCGTGATCTGCGTGTGGTCCGAAATGATGTTTTGCTGCTTGGAGCGCTCGATCACCTTTTCGCGAATCTCCTGCAGCTTCTGCTCCTCAAGCATCTGCTGCTGGATGATTTCGAGCGACACCACGTTGTCGTCGCCCTCCATGAAGCTCAGGGGCATGCGGTCGATGTTGTCGTAGACGTATGTCTCGCCGTTGTTCTTGTTGAGCACCTTGGCATAGATAATCTCGAAGTTGTCGTCGGGGAGCACGCCGTAGCGCACGTCGGAGAACGCGATGTCCGACGCGTCGGTGAACGCCGTGATGTTGGATTCGGGCACAGGGAGCAGAATCGATGGCATGGTCGAGAAGTCGACTTGCAGCATACCGTTGGTGCGGTTGTACTTGCCGAGCGACACCTCGGCCATGGCGAGCTGGTCGCCCGCGAACTGGGTTGAGATTTCCGACTCGAAGAGGCGCATCTGGGCTGCGCGGGTCTCGTCGTTGACACGGGCCTGGTACTCTTCAAGCGTTTCGCCGGGGAGCATCTTCATCCACTCGTTCATGCGCTCGTTAACCTGCTCGGCAATGAGCTTGCCGTAGTAGGGAGCGAGATGCTCCATGCGGCGGCAGTTGACGGCGTTGAGGGTGGTGACGGCCATGAGGGTGTTGCGCCGCGAGTCGGGCACGAAGCGCAGGTCGCCCACCATGCCGGTTTCAATGTCGAAGGTTTCGCGCTCGTCGTTGAGGAGGTTCACGAGCACAACCTGCGACGGGTCGACAACCACGGCGAGATATTTGCCGTCGAAGTTATAGTCGCAGGCGATGCCGCGGCCCAGGTCGTCGATGGTCTTTTTAATGAGCATCGTGCGGGTGTCGTAGATGCTTGCCACACCGTCGTCGGTGAGCACGGCCAGCTGGCTGCTTTCCACGTTGAACACCATGTCGGTGACCTTGGCGCCGAAATCCCACTCCTTGCGCAGTTTCTTCTCCTCGAGATTGTAGACAGCCGCTTTCGAACCGCCGCTCACGGCGAGATAGTAGTCGTTGGGGCTCACAACCATCGATGTGACGGCGAAAGGAATGTCAAAGCTGCCCGTCTCGGTGAATTTGCGGGGTTCGAACTGGTGGATGCCGGTGTTGGTGGCCACCATGACGGTGCGTGCGTCAGAGGTGTAGGCGCCCGCTGTGGGCATGCCGCTCTTCTTGCTGTTGAACTCGAATTTCTTTTCCGCGGCCTCGGCGATGCCCCAAATCTGGGCCACGCTTTTGTTAGGCTGCTTGTAGATGGCGATGAAGCTGTTGCCCGCCGGGCTGAAAGCCGCGTCGACAATAGTGTCCTTCTTGCCCACCTCCATGAGGACGTTTCCGCGAGGGGTGGCGACGCGCTTCGTGTTGAGGGGGTAGAATGTGTTGGAGTAGATCAAAATCTCCGACGGGGTGTAGGTCAGGGGGAAAACATACTCCTTTTTGGGCAGACGGGGCGCGGCGACTTTCTTTTTCGCGCCGTAGGCCGCCGGGGTCAGAAGAGCGGTGGCGATTGTCGCGGCCGCGATGCCTTTAAACCATTGGATCATAATTGTGTGCGATTGTATGTGATGTGTGATTGGTTGAGTTTCTCATGAATAGGGTCGCGCGCCGGATGCTTGCGCGGCCCCCATGGCGCGGGTCACAGCGTGCCGACAAACACGGGGAGCTCGTCGGCGCCCTGCGCCGGCTCGGCCTGGTTGCCCGAAAGGCGGCTGTCGATTGCTTCGAGCAGCTTGTCGATGTCGAAGAAGCACTGGGTCATGACCACCACATGGCGCTCCCCCTCGACAAGGCCGCTCTGCTGGCCGCGCATCAGGGTTTGGCCCGGGCGCACCACATAGTTGCCCGTTGGCTGCCCGAGTTCCGAAATCTCGACTTTGGGCACCGGGCCGTTGTTGTTGACCTTCAGCACGTTGAAATACACTGGGTAGCTGAGGGTGTTGGCCATAGCGAACGAGGCTCCGCCAAGGCGGGGCTCCACGCTGTGGGTGAAGCTCACCGGGCAGTCGGCATCGGCAAAAGGTTCCTGCTGCAACTTGGGGGTGACAATCGCGGCCAGGGTGGCGGCGTCGACCTGCATATTGCGCGCGTCGGGGTCAAACTTGGCCATTGAGCGCGTGGTGCGCCCCACGGTGCTGTAAACTGCCTGCCCTTCGGCCTTGTCGCGCTTGGAGAAGGTGGTGAACTTGTTGAAGGCGCTCGAGTTGTCGGCGGCAAGAGCCTTGGCGTTGATTGTGAGGCTGCTGACGGTGATTGTGCCGGGGGTGTTCCACACATAGATTTTGTGGATTGACTTGTTGGCAATCTGGATTTCGCCGCCGTCGGCAATCACAACCTTGTCGATTCCGCGCACGCTGGTGCCTTTTTTCGCATCGGTCATCTGGCCGTTGACAACGATTTTCACCGGGCCCGACACCTCGTGGATTGTATAGGCCGAGGGCTGTGCCGAGGCTCCGAAAGCGACCAATGTCGTGATTATTAGTGCGATTAGTCGTGTAACCATTGTGTGTGGTTTCATATCTTGCTTATTTATTTTTTAATGTGTTATCATCGAAGCCGTCACTCTCGGCCACCGCGACCGGGGCGGCGGCTTTCTTGCGGTGGAAGAGCGACACTACCCACTTCACCAACGCCCCTATGCCAACCCAGATATCAGCGGCGAAGAGGCCAAACGTAACCATCAGAAGCGAATAGGAGAAGTTCATGATCACCGAGTGGTCGACAAAGAAGCCGTAGCCCACGCGGATGATTACATATAGAAGTGTGATTTGGAAAATGCGCAGCAACAGCCCTTTGCCCGACTTCGGGAAGGTGAGCGAGCAGAATATCACCGCGTACGCGAGCATGAAGGCGATAGCCCAGTTGAGCACGTCGGGGAGCAGATAGTAATAGTTGTCGTTGAGCACCGTAGAGATGGCGCGGGCATGGATTTCGACCCCCGACATGTTGCGCTTCACCGGCGTGGGGTGCATGTCGGCCGACTCGCGCATTGCCCCGACGAGCACAATCTTCCCTTCGAGGTCGGCGGCATTCTCGACCATCTCCTCGGGGGTGTAGATTAGATAGGAGCGCGACACATAGTTGATTACCTCCTTGTCGTTGCCGCGTCGCACAAGCTCGGCCCACTTGTCGGGTGCGGCCTGGCGAACAATGGCCGACGCGAACGACTGGGCGATGTGGTCGTCGGCCATGAGGAACTCCGGCGAGAATTCGCGCACGGGGCTCGAATTTGTGGCCGTGGGCAGGTTGACCACCCCTCCGCGGTAGTCGGGGAGCGAGTCGCGGAAGAACGACACCTCGTCGTAGGCAAACCTCACGTCCTTCTCCGTGCCCGCCGGGCGCACCGTTTCGGCAAAAACAGCCATAGGGAGCTGCCGCAGGGAGGCGATGAGCAGGGAGTCGTCGTCAGACGGCACGCGGTAGACGATGTCAACCCCCACGGCGCGGGGTGAGCACTGGCCGATGAAGTCGAGCACCTGCGCGGTGCCAAGGCGGTCGCACTCGGTGATGTCGATAATCACCACGTCGGGGTCGAGCGTGCGCACCGCGCGGCCGTCGGCCGCCATGTTGTAGAAATCGTTAATGGTGAAGTCGTTCTGGTCGGGGGCAGCGAGAAGCGCCGTGGCCGAGAACGAAAACGGCGACATGAGCACAAGCGAAAGCGCAAACGCCAGCAATGTTATGCCAAGCGCTCGTAAAGCATTAGCCAACAGCGATTTAGACCGATTGGGGGGGGTAAAATCCGCTATATTTGGCTTCGGTGTCTCTCCTCGATGAGTGTGTGCCATCGGTGTGTCGTCCTAACTGCGCGCAAATTTAACACTTTTTTCTCAAGTCGGCAACCCGCCACTCATTTATCGCTGATTTTTAACATTATCCGAAACCCCGCTGTGACACTCAGAAAGCCGTTTGTCGAAATTTTTTATGATTTTTTCATTTTTTTTGGAACAAAACAGCATCCTCGGGGGTTTAATATATGCGTGGCGCAACGAAGCGCCGCGCTTAAAAAACCGACCTGTCACACACACATGATACAGAAAAAAGTTATTGACGCGATATACAAGAAGTTCAAGCGCCGCCCGGCGTCGCCCGACGAACTCGACATCCCCCTCCTCTTTGAGAAGCTCCCCGAATACGCCCTCATCGAAATCGATGGCGACGAGCTGCTCCTCCCGATGGTTGAAAGCAATTCGCCGTTCCACCGCATCCCGGTGTCGAACATCCACGCCATCATCGACTTCGACGAGGCAGTTGCCATCGTGCTCCACAGCTCGATAGTGTTCATTTCCAAAGAGGACGGCGCGGTTTTCGTCCACATCAAGGAAGTGGGCATGTCGTTTCTCGACCGAGTGCGCTCGGCCCTGCTCGGCTCCCCCGCCGAACCCTCTTAAGCTCCCCAAGCCTTTAAACTCCAACTTCATACCCTACCCCGCAAAGCAGCCCAGCCGGTTGCTTTTTTCTTTTTTGTGCCGCGGGGCGCGTCACCGCGCGGACTCAATAGTCGTCATCGTAGTCGCCGATGCCGCCCATACAATCGTAGTCTGTCCCGTAGCAGCTATCATCAGTCGGGTCGATGTGGTAGTCATCGACCGAACCGCTCCCGAAATCATCGCATGAATCGTGGAGAAAGCCATCGCACGGGTCGCATCCATGATAACCCCAATCGGTGTGCGACGACCTGTGGCTATGACCGCAATCGTAGTCGTCGCACCCCGACGAGTCATCGCTGCCATTGTCGCCGAACAGCCAATTAAATAACATCATATTGCGAATGAACTTCCAGGAGCTCCAATCGCGGTCGTCGTCGCCGAACAGCCAGTTAAACAGATACATATGTCGAATGGACCTCAATAAGTCCCAATGGCCGTCGCCGAACAGCCAGTTAAACAGAAACATTCGGCGCAGAGATTTCCAAAAGTCCATAATTTGTCGCAGTCGCCAAGGTTATAACCAAAATAATCGCATCGCCCGACACACCCCGAAAAGGGGCGTCTCGAACGATGCAAATATACGAAAAAAGGAGTGTTTTTTTGTAGTCGCTCAGGAAATCTTTATCGCTGAAGGACTGAGCTGCAGGCAATCGTCAGAACGTGACGGCCAGCTGAGCCTGGATGCGGTTGACGTGGAGGCTGGCGCCGTCGACGGCCTTGCGGTGGCCATAGTCATATTCCACTCCGGCGGAAACGAATTTGTTGATGTTGTAGATGAAGTTCACAGCCACATAGTCGCCGTAGCGATACTGGTTGCCATCGACCTGCGCTCCGTCGGGGAGCCAGTTGGTGACGTGGCTATAAACAACGTTGGAGCTCAATTTCGGCGTTATGGCATAGTTGAGGCCGCCGGTCACGCCCATTGTCTTGACCATCTCCATCTTGCCTTTGTCGCCAACGGCCACAGCGTCGAGGCCGAGCCCCTCATCGTCCTGGATGTAGGAACCGATGCCGCGGCCGTAGGCTGCGTTGAACTGCACGGAAACCGGGCCGGCGATGGTGGTCATGCCCGAAAGCTGCACTCCCAGCCCCGCGAGGGTTGAATTATGATTGGCAACCAGGTCGCGATACTGCATGGGGCGCACGATGCCCGAAAGGCGCACATGGGAGTCGCCTCCGGCCCACGCGTACTGCAGATAGAGCGGAACCGACGGGGTGCGCGCCTTGACGGCGGCGGTGTGCTCGTTGGTGGTTAGCGATGTCGCGGGAGCGTCAATACCAATCGCGCCGCTGAAATTCTTGGTGAAATTCTGCGTCCAGTAAGCGGTGAACAGCGTTGTGAAGGGGTAGCCGTTAGGACCCTCGAAGTCGATGGTCATAGGCTCGGCAGCTCCATCGGTGAAAAGGCTGTTGGTGTAACCGACAGTGAGCCCGCGGTATTTGGCATAGAAGTGGAAGCAGTTGAAGGCGTTGTTGTTGCCCATGAAGTTGGCCTTAAAGAAGAGGCCCACCTGGTTGTCGGTGTGGGGCATCGCAACGAAGTTGAGGTAGATCGACGACGTCTGCCACCCGAACCCTAAGCCGGCACCGTTGCCGGGAGCCGAGGGGGTGAAGGCCGAGGGGGTGAAGAGCGTGGGCGAACCAACGTCGGCACCTATATCATATACGGCCTCGCCGAGGAACTGCCCGCCGATACCGAGGTAGAACTGGCGGTTTTTACCAACTATGGCAAAGCGCGGCAACCCGTTGTCGTTTGGCGACGTCGGGGCAACCGACTTGAATGCTTTCTCAATCTGGGCTACATCGGCGGTGTCGTTGTTGACAACGGAGACAACGCCGGTTTCGTGATGTCGATTGTCGCGCTGGGCCGAGGCGGCGAAAACGCCGGCAAACGCTGCGGCGGCAATCATCAGGAATTTCTTATCCATAAAAAATAGGTATAGGTTTGTGTGTGTGATGTTACATAGTATATATACAATCGAGCGGGGCATTTGGATTAACACGGGGTGCGAAATTCTCGCTTCGTGAACTTATCAACACCGCAAGCGTTTTACTATCAACGACCACGCAACGCTATGACATGGCCGTTTCGCTATTCACTCACAAAAAAACATACACCTCAAACCACTTTTTATGGATAAGACAATCACTAAAGCGCAAATCAAAGCTGCCGTTGAAGAAGCCTACCAAGAAAGCAAAGGCGTGACCGGCGGCCATAACGCCGACTACATCCCCTTCCTGGCCAATGTCGACCCGAATCTTTTCGGGCTCAGCGTGACGCTGCTCGACGGCACCACCTACTCCGTGGGCGACACCGACTACAAATTCGGCATTGAGTCGGTTTCGAAGGTGCTCACAGCTATCCTTATTTTAAAGCAACACGGCGCCGAGGCCGTGCTGAAGCAGATTGGTGCCGACGCGACCGGCCTCCCCTTCAACTCGATTTTCGCCATCCTGCTTGAAAACGACCACCCCTCGACCCCGCTCGTGAACGCCGGCGCCATCACCGCCTGCTCGATGGTCGAGCCTAAGGGCGACTCCTGGGGCAAGTGGGAAGCTATCATCAACAACATCAAGGCGCTCTGCGGCTCGGAAGCCCAGGTGCTCGACGAGCTCTACCGCTCGGAAAGCGAAACCAACTTCAACAACCGCTCGATCGCATGGCTGCTAAAAAACTATAACCGCATCTACGACGATGTGCCCATGAGCCTCGACCTCTACACCCGTCAGTGCTCGGTGGGCATCACCGCCGAACAGCTGGCCATCTGCGCCGGCACCATCGCCAATGGCGGCCTCAACCCTGTGACCAAGGAACAGGTTTTCGACAAGGAGCTGGCTCCGAAAATCACCACGCTCATCTCGACCGTCGGCTTTTATCAGAACACCGGCGACTGGCTCTACACCTCGGGCATTCCCGCAAAGAGCGGTG
>CAYTBH010000047.1:9069-17210 GCA_964435935.1 uncultured Alistipes sp. | reverse complement strand
CCCCGTCATGTGGGGCTCGTGACAACCATCGCCCCTCCGGGGCTCCGCGTGTGATGCGAGTCGGGGGAAATCCGCGTGTGATACGAGTCGGGAGAAATCCGCGTGTGAAACGAGTCGGGGGAAATCCGCGTGCGATACGAGTGAGGGGAGTGGGGTGAGTCCACGGAACCGCGGAGCGGTGGGGGTTGTGGTTAACCCCGGGTGGAGCCTCGCGTAACCCGGGGGCCGGGGCTGCGGTCCGTACCTACCCTGCGAGCTGCGGAGCTGCGATGTTGTGGTTAGCCCCGGGTGGAGCATCGCGCAACCCGGGGTTCGGCGATGTCGTAGGTCGCCTCGGTGGAGTGTGCGGACTGGGGACTGCGGAGCTGCGATGTTGTGGTGCCCTCATCTGTATGAGATGACTCTTTATGAATCGAGCCATCAGCGCGCCGCCTGCGGAGCCCCGGAGGGGCGAGGGTTGTCACGAACCCCATACGACGGGGGCGCCAGCTACCGAGTGTGGGGGTACGAGTCGCCCACCTCCACCCGCGGAGCCTCGGAGAGGCGGTGTCGTGGTTAGCCCCGGGTGGAGCTTTGCGCAACCCGGGGTTCCTCGGAGAGGCGGTGTCGTGGTGTTCACTCGCTCAACCCTTCAACCTCTCAACCCTTCATCCTTTGGCCGCAGGCCAAGTGCCCTACGGGCAGGCGATGAGGGTGACGGGGTGGATGGGGGCGGGGTGGTACGGGGGGTAGTCGGTGTTGGTGGTGACGGTGTTGCGGTCGAAGATGAGGTTGGCGGTCGACTTGGCGTAGAGGAGGGGGGTGCCGAAGGTGTCGAAGTGGTTGTCGACGATGGTGACGCCGCTGTGGAAGGGGTGGCGCTTGTGCTCGAGGTCGGGAATCACGGGGTAGATGGAGATCACGGCCTCGGTGAACTGGTAGGGGGTTGTGAGAGCGTTGACGAAGCGGTTGCGGCGTATCGTGACGTCGCGGCACGCGCCGGTCTCATACCATCCGTTGCAGTCGCCGCAGAGGAGGATGGCGGCGCCTGAGGTGTGGTCGAAGAGGTTGTCCTCGCAGACGACCTTGCGGGGAGTGCTGAAGAGGGCTCCGCGGGCGCGGTTGTTGCGGATGGTGTTGCCGGCGAAGAGCACCGCGGGTGTGCGCGAGAGGTTTTCTATCCCGGCGTTCTGCGGGAGGTCGGGCGGGAGGGGCGCGTCGAGGGTGATGGTGAACTGGCGCGCCTCGGCGTCGGGGACGATTTCCTTTATAATATAGGTGTGGCCTATGGTGTCCATCGTCGCCGGTGAGATGAGGACCACGTTGTCGCCCGGCGCTCCCCAGGCGAAGCCCCAGGTCTGGGGGTGCATGTAGCGGGCGCGGAGGGTGTCGCGGCTCAGGGAGTCGGGGGTGGTTGAAAGGTAGGTGCCGTGAACGTTGATGGCATCGTCCATCATCCCCTCGTAGAGGCCGTTGGTCGAGGTGATTGTGCCCGAGCAGGATGAGAAGTGGGTAGCGTCGGCCTGGGTGGTGAAGTAGCGGGGGTCGTCGGGGCCGCGGAGAGCCACGGCGCAGCTGTCGAGCGTCGGGTCGACGCAGTTCTGGGCGAGGATGCCCATCCCCTCGGCGTAGTGCACGGTCACGCGGCTGAGAGTGACGGCGGTGTCGCTGTCGAGGAAGATGGCGGGGGCGGGGCGCTGGTAGGAGCGCATGGCCAGGCGCATGCCGGGCTTCAGGCGGTTGTCGCGCCAGGGGGCTTCGACCAGGCCGCTGTCGACGACAACGGCGCGGCGCACGCCCACGTTGATGTCGCCGGTGCGGTAGGCCACCCGGCGGGTCCCCTCCTCAAAGGGGATGGCTGCCGCGGGGGTGAGCTCCCAGCCCTGGCCCTGGATGCGGAACACGCTGTCGGGCCCCACCTGCCAGCGCACCCAGGGTTCGGGGCGGAAGGCGATGCGGCCGGCGGCGGTGTCGTTGCGCTCGACCACCACCTGGGCTATCTGTGGGTTGGGGAAGTCGATCGCGAGGTCGCGCACGGCGCACCCGCGGGTGTTGATGAGCGCCAGGGGGAGCATGCGCCCGTGGCATAGCAGCTCGGCGCCCTGGCCGTCGAGCAGCACGTTGGAGGCGTTCTCGATCAGGAGGCCGACCTGCGTGGGGTTGGTCTGGTCGTGGTTGGAGATGTGGAGCTGCCGCGTGAGGGCCGAGTCGGGGTCGAAGTGGTAGGCCGGTGCCGCGAGGCGTATCACCAGGGTGTCGGAGGCACTTTTGGCGGCCACGGCGCTGGCCACGGCGCGGCGCAGCTCGTGGCCCGGCATCGGGCCGAGCTCGAGCGAGCGCACAGCCGCCGCGAGGGCGAGCGGCGCGACGAGGGCGAGGAGAGCCGCGGAGCGCATGTCACGAGAGGAGGTCGGCCGCGGCGGCGAGGGCCTCGGAGAGGGTTGGATGGGCGTGGATTGTTGAGGCCAGGGCCGCGGCATCGAGCCCGGCGGCGATGGCGAGGGCGCCCTCGGCGGCGAGGTCGGCGGCATGGGGGCCGCAGATGTGGCACGCGAGGAGCCGTCCCTGCGGGGTGGCGATCAGTTTCACCAGTCCGTCGGTCTGGCCGAGGGAGGCGGCTTTGCCGTTGGCGCGGAAGAGCGCCTTGGCGGTTTTGAACTCAACGCCACGCTCCTTGAGGTCCTCCTCGGTGGGGCCGGCCATGGCGGCCTCGGGCATGGTGAAGACTGCTGAGGGAATCACGTCGAGGTTCACGTCGCGGCCCATCACTGCCCTTGCCTGCGCGGAGGCGGCGTGGGCCAGTAGGCACACCCCGTTGCAGTCGCCGATGGCGTAGACCCCGGGGGCGGTTGTCTGGAAGCGGTCGTCGACCTTGATGCCCTTGGGGCCGGCCTCGATTCCCGCGGCGTCGAGCCCGGCGGGGAGGGCCGGTCGGCGGCCTACGGCCATGAGGACGGTGTCGGCCTCGACAAACGCCTCCTTGCCCTTCTGGGTGAAGTTGAGGCGGAGCGGCGCGTCGCCGTCGGCGCGGGTGATGGAGGTAGCCTGGGCCGCGAGGTGGAACTTGACACCCCGCTTTTGCAGGGCCATGCGCAGGCGCTTGGCGATGTCGCGGTCGAAGGGGGGGAGCACCTCCTTGCAGTACTCAACCACTGTCACCTCCGAGCCGAAAGCCTGGAACACCGAGGCAAATTCGAGCCCTATGACGCCGCCGCCGATGATGGCGAGCCGCGGGGGGAGGGCTTCGATGGCGAGGAGGGCGGTGGAGTCGACGGCGAGCTCGGCGCCGGGAATGGGGAGGGTGGCGGGGAGCGACCCGGTGGCAATCACTATTTTAGGGGCGGTGAACGCCTCTCCGTCGACCTCGATCACCGAGGGGGCGGTGAAGCGGGCCTCGCCGGCGACGACCCGCGCCTTGGCCACGGCGAGGGCAACCCCCTCGCGCAGCTCGCCTACCACGCGGTCCTTGCGGCCGATGATGGCGGGGATGTCGGCGCGCGGGGCGGCGTCGAGGGCGATGCCGAATTCCGAGGCCGAGCGGGCGGTTTCAATCACCTCGGCCGAGCGGCAGAGGCATTTGGTGGGGATGCAGCCGCGGTTGAGGCATGTGCCCCCCAGCTGGGCCCGCTCAACCAGGAGGGTCGAGAGGCCGCTGTTGGCGCCGAGGGCGGCGGCTTCGTAGCCGCCGGGCCCGGCACCTATCACAATCAGGTCGAAGGAGTTCATTCGCGGGGTGTCAGAAAACGACGACGGGGTGAAGCGCTGCCTCGGTGTCGTCGGGGTGGGTAATGGGGGTGTTGTGGGGGGCCGACTTCACAACCTCGGGGGTCTCGGCGGCCTCGCGGGCGATGTCGCGCATGGCGGCGATGAACTCGTCGAGGGTTTCGCGGCTCTCGGTTTCGGTGGGCTCGATCATCAGCGACTCGTGGAAGAGGAGGGGGAAGTAGATTGTGGGCGCGTGGTAGCCGTGGTCGAGCAGGCGCTTGGCGACGTTGAGGGTGGTGACGCCGGTCGACTTGTCGCGGAGGCCGTCGAACACGAACTCGTGCTTGCAAACCCCCTCGATGGGGAGCAGGTAGCAGTCCTTGAGCGACTCCTTGACATAGTTGGCGTTGAGGGTGGCCAGGGGGCCTACCTGCATGAGCCCCTCGGCGCCGAGCGAGAGGATGTAGCTCAGGGCGCGGGCCTGCACGGCGAAATTGCCCAGGGTTGCAGAGATGGAGCCGAGGGCTGTGTCGGGCGCGTCGATGGCGAAGGTGCCGTCGGGGAGGCGCTTCACGCGGGGCGAGGGGAGGAACTGCTCGAGTCCGGCGCGCACGCCCACCGGGCCGCTGCCGGGGCCGCCGCCGCCGTGGGGGGTGGAGAATGTCTTGTGGAGGTTGATGTGCATCACGTCGAAGCCCATGTCGCCGGGGCGCGCCACGCCGAGCATGGGGTTGAGGTTGGCGCCGTCGTAGTACATCAGCGCGCCGGCCTCGTGGGTGAGGCGGGCGATTTCGGGGATGTTTTTCTCGAAGATGCCGAGGGTGTTGGGGTTGGTGAGCATCACGGCGGCCACTGTCTCGTCGAGCAGCGGGCGGAGGTCCTCAACGTCGACAGTGCCGTCGGGGCGGCTCTTGACCTCGACCACCTCGAGCCCGCAGACGGCGGCTGAGGCGGGGTTGGTGCCGTGGGCCGAGTCGGGGACAATCACCTTGCGGCGGGCAAGGTCGCCCCGGCTGTTGTGGTAGGCGCGGATCACCATCAGGCCGGTAAGCTCGCCGTGGGCCCCGGCAAAGGGGTTGAGGGTAAACTCGGCCATGCCCCCTATTTCCGACAGGGCGCGCTGCAGCTCCCAGTAGATGGCGAGGGCGCCCTGGGCGGCTTTCGCCGGGGTCGCGGGGTGCAAGGGGGCGAAAGCGCGGTGCGAGGCCATCTCCTCGTTGAGCTTGGGGTTGTGCTTCATCGTGCACGAGCCGAGGGGGTAGAAGCCGGTGTCGACGCCGAAGTTGTTGGTCGACATATTGTTGTAGTGGCGCACGAGGCTCGGCTCGTCGCACTGTGGCAGTTCGGGCGGGTTTTGGCGCAGGAGGTCGGCGGGGATGGGCGCGGCGGCGCTGTCCCCAACCGCGGGAATCCCCGACTTGGGGAGGCGGAATGCCGAGCGGCCCGGGCGCGAAATCTCAAAAACCAGTTTTCCGTAAAGTTCTCTGTTCATTGTTGCTTAGTTTTTGAGTGTTAGAGTTTTGCGGCGATTTCGGCGAGGCGGTCGATCTGCTCGCGGGTCTGCATTTCGGTGGCGGCGAGGAGCAGGCGGTTGTCGGCCACGCGGATTCCGGCGAGGATGCCCTGGCCGAGGGCCGCGTCGATGAGGCTCTGGGCTGGATAGTCGGTTTCGAGCAGGAACTCGTTGAGGAAGGGCTTGTCGGGGAAGACGAGGCGGGCGCGGCCCCCCTCGGTCATCTTCGCCAGGAGGTAGAGGGCGGCGTTGTGGCCGGCCATGGCGATTTCGCGGAGCCCGGCGGTGCCGACGAGGCTCATGTAGATGGCGGTGTAGAGGGTCATGAGGCCCTGGTTTGAGCAGATGTTTGAGGTGGCCTTTTCGCGGCGTATGTGCTGCTCGCGCGCCTGGAGGGTGAGCACGAACGAGCGGCGCCCCTCGCTGTCGGTTGTCGCGCCGACGATGCGGCCCGGCATTTTGCGCATCAGGGCCTTCGTGCAGCAGAGGAAGCCGAGATAGGGACCGCCGAAGTTCAGGGGGATGCCCAGGCTCTGGGCGTCGCCGCAAGCGATGTCGGCACCCCACTCGCCGGGAGTGCGGAGCACGGCGAGGTCGGCGGCCACGCACTGCATCACCAGCAGGGCCTTGTTGGCGTGGCAGAGGTCGGCCAGGCCGGCATGGTCCTCGACGATGCCGTAATAATTGGGCACGGGCACGATGACGGCGGCCACGTCGGCGTTGGCGGCGAGGAGCTCCTCGAGGTGCGCGCGGGAGGTGACGCCCCCCTCTTCGCGAATCTCCTGGAGGTCGATGCCGTGGTAGCGGGCGTAGGTGGCCACCACGCGGCGCACTGCCGGGGCGATGGTTGCCGAGATGAGCACCCGGCGCTTTTTGCGGGCCGCGGAGACGGCCATCAGGGCGGCTTCGGCGGTGGCGGTCGCGCCGTCGTACATCGAGGCGTTTGAAACCTCCATGCCGGTGAGGCGGCACATCATCGACTGGTACTCAAAGATATATTGCAGTGTACCCTGCGAGATTTCGGGCTGGTAGGGGGTGTAGGCTGTGAGGAACTCCGAGCGCCCGATGAGCGACGCGGCGGCCGCGGGGACGGCGTGGTCGTAGAAACCGCCGCCGGCGAAGCATGCCTCCAGGGGGATGTTGCGGGCCGCGAGGGCGTCGAAGTGGCGGCGCACGTCGGTTTCGCTCATCTCGTCGGGGAGGTCGTAGGGGGCTTTGAGGGTCAGCTCCTCGGGGACGTCGCTATAGAGGTCCTTGAGCTCGGCCACTCCGCAGCGGTCGAGCATGGCGCGGATATCCTCTTCGGTGTGTGGAAAATAGCGGTGCATTTGCGGGAGGTGTGTGGTGGGGAGTTTTTTAGTGCTCGGCGGCGCAGAATTCGGCGTATTTCTTTTCGTCCATGAGGGCGTCGAGCTGCGAGGGGTCGTCGATGGCGACGCGGATGATCCAGTGCTCCATGGGGTCCTCGTTGATGAGGCGGGGGTTCTCCGAGAGGATGTCGTTGACTTCGAGCACTTCGCCGGTGACGGGGGCGATGAGGTCGGAGGCTGCTTTCACGCTCTCGATGGCGCCGAAGTCCTCGCCGGCCTCGATGGTGTCGCCCTCTTCGGGCATGTCGACGTAGACAACGTTGCCGAGCTGTTTCTGCGCGTAGTCCGAGATGCCGATGAAGCCTTCGTTGCCTTCGACGCGGATATATTCGTGGGTTTCTGAGTAGTAAATCATGTCAGGGGATATGTTAAGGGTTAGTTTTTATATGATTTCTTGAAGAATTTCTTGGGCACAACCACCGCGGGGAAGGTTTTGCGGCGTATGCGCACCATCAGCTCGGTGCCCTGCTTGGCATAGCGGCTGTCGACCAGGGCCATTGCGATGCTCTTGTCGACGGAGATGGCGCGGTAGCCGGTGGTGACGGCGCCGACGACCTCCCCTTCGGGGTTAAGCACTTCGTAGCCGTGGCGGGGCACGGCGCGGTCCTTGAGCTCGAGCCCCACGAGCTTGCGGGCGGGGCCCTCGGCCTTCTGGGCGGCGATGGCGTCGCGGCCGATCATGTCGGCTTTGTCGAGCTTGACGAACATCGAGAGGCCGGCTTCAACGGGAGTGATGTCGTCGGCCAGCTCGTCACCATAGAGGGGGAGGCCCACCTCGAAGCGGAGGGTGTCGCGGCACCCGAGGCCGCAGGGGGCGGCGAGGCCCGAGTCGATCAGGGCGTTCCAGGCGCGGCGTATCACCTCGGCGGGGGCGTAGAGCTCGAAGCCGTCCTCGCCGGTGTAGCCGGTGCGGCTGATGATGGCGTGGGCGCCGTCGATGTCGAGTTCCTTGAAGGTGTAGAAAGCGAGGTCGTCACATTTGATGCCGAGCACCTTGCCGACCACTTCCTCGGCCTTGGGACCCTGGATGGCCAGCTCGGCGAGCGACTCAGAAAGGAGGTCGACCTTGACGTCGAAACCCTCGGCGTTTTTGAGAATCCAGGCCTCGTCCTTGGCGATGTTGGCGGCGTTGATCACGAGCAGGAAGCTGTCGGCGCCGCGCTTGTAGACCAGCAGGTCGTCGACCACCCCGCCGTGGGGATGGAGCATCATGCCGTAGAAGCACTGCCCCGCGGGGGCTCCGGCGACATCGTTGGTGAAGATGCGGTTGACGAGCTTTTCGGCATCGGGGCCCGAGATGTTGACTTCGCCCATGTGCGAAACGTCGAACACGCCGCACGCCTCGCGGACGGCGCGGTGCTCCTCTTCGATTCCGGCATACTGGATTGGCATATCCCACCCCGCGAAGGGGCTCATCTGCGCGCCAAGAGCCACATGGAGGTCGTGGAGGCAGGTTTTCTTTATTTCTTCCATCGCATAAATATTCAGAATTGCCTGAATAATTTTTCAAGCCCTCTAAGTTACGGAAGATTTCGCGGGTGGCCAAACGTTTGCCAATGTTTCTAAACAGAAAA
>CAYTBH010000047.1:1307-8969 GCA_964435935.1 uncultured Alistipes sp. | reverse complement strand
AAAAAGGGTGGGAGAACACTTCGGGGGCGCGGAGTGTTAAAGATAGTAAAGATTGATGTCGCTATGTCGCAACCAGATAAGTTTCAACAAAACGAGCGGGGGGATGACTCCGTGACCGACGACGGGACGAGGCGGTTTGCCCCGCTCCCCCTCGGCATTATGGCCCGCCTGCGCGGACGCCTCGGCGAGGATGTATACCTCGTGGTGGTGGCCATTCTCGCCGGGTGCCTGATCGGCTGTGCGGCGTGGGCGCTCAAATGGCTCATAGCCAGGGTGTCGGATTTTTCGATTAACTGCGTTGTCGACCGCCTGGGGTGGTGGACAACGCTCCTGTTGCCGCTGGTGGGCATCCTGCTGGCGAGCATCTACCAGCGCTATGTGATACACCGCGAAATCTACCACGGGGTCGACCGCCTGCAAGCCGACCTCGCGGCGGGGCGCGCGGTGCTGCCGGTCGACCTCACATTCTCGCCGATTCTCGCCTGCGCCGCGACGCTCGGTTTCGGCGGGTCGGCAGGTTCGGAGGGCCCGATCGCGTATGCCGGGGCAGCCATAAGCAACAACGTCGGGCGGTTGTTGGGAGCTTCGGACAAGGGGCTCCGCACGCTGATGGCCATTGGCGCCGGCGCCGGCATCGCGGGCATTTTCCAGGCACCGGTCGGGGGCGCGCTCTTCACCTTTGAGTGCCTCGGCGTTGGGGGCTCCCCGCTGATGGTCATCGCTCTCTTTGCGGCCTGCCTCTGCGCCGGGCTGACGGCTTCGGCGCTGGCGGGGTTTGTCAGCGACATCTCTTTTGCCGGGGCCACGTCGTTCAGCTGGCAGATGACCCTCCCCTTGATGGCGCTGGCCGTTTTCTGCGGCATCTACTCGGCCTACTACTCGGACATCATGAAGCGTATGACGCTATGGTTCGAAAAGATGCGCTCCCCCTGGACGCGCAATGTGGTGAGCGGCCTCATCGTGGGCGCGCTGCTGTTTGCCTTCCCGGCGCTTTTCGGCGAGGGCTACGGCGTGGTGGGGCATCTGCTCAACGGCGACACTGACGCCGCGACGCTGCGCTCGCCGCTTCTGCGCCTGGGGCTCGAACCCTCGACGTTGCTGCTGGTGGTGTGCCTGGGCATAATGCTGGTGAAGGCGTTCGCGACGTCGTCGACCAACAGCGGCGGCGGTGTCGCCGGCGATTTCGCGCCGACGCTGTTCGTCGGGGCGGTCTGCGGTTTCTTTTTCGCGAAAATCAGCGGGTTGCTTTTCGGGGTCGAGCTGCCGGTGGCCGACTTCGTGTGCTACGGTATGGCGGCTGTGATGGCCGGGGCGGTGCGCGCGCCGCTTATGGCGATGTTCCTCGTCACTGAGATGACGGGCCAGGGGGGACTGCTGCTCCCGGTGGCAATCGCGGCGGGGGTGTCGTGCGCGGTGGCCAAGGCTGTTGAAAGCGCGCGCCATTAATGATTTTTTGTTAACTTTGCCTCCAAACGCTACTGACGATGAAGAAACTTGTGATTTTCGACCTCGACGGCACCCTGTTGAACACGATTGCCGACCTCGGCAACGCCGCCAACTATGCCCTCGAGCAGTGTGGCTACCCGACCCACCCCATTTCGGCTTACAGAAAGTTTGTGGGCAGCGGTGTGCGCAAACTCATGGAGCGGGTGCTCCCCGAGGGGATTCGCTCCGCAGGGCAGGCCGAGGCGCTGCTGCCATATTTCAGGGAGTACTACGACGGGCACATGGCTTGCGACACGCGCCCCTACAACGGCATTCCCGAACTGCTCGGGCAGCTCACCGAGCGGGGCATCAAGGTGGCCGTGGCCTCGAACAAGTATCACGACGCGGTGGCCAAACTCGTCACGCATTATTTCCCCGACATCCCCTGGGTGGCTCTCGAGGGGCAGAAGGAGGGGGTGCCCGTGAAGCCCGACCCCTCGATTGTTTTCGAGATTTTGGGCAAATGCCCCACCCCGAAGGCCGAGGTGCTCTACGTCGGCGATTCGGGCATAGATATGGAAACCGCCCGCCGGGCCTGTGTCGACTCAGCGGGCGTAAGCTGGGGTTTCCGCCCTGTGGCGGAGCTTTGCGAGTTTCATGCCGACAACATCGTCGAGGTGCCGTCGGCCATCCTGAGGCTCTGCCTGGGGTCGTGAGCCGCCGTCAGGAGTACATCGCCTCGATTTCGGCGGCGTAGTTGCGGTTCACCACCGGGCGGCGCGTCTTGAGGGTGTTGGTGAGCTCGCCGCTCTCCATTGTGAATTCGCGCGGCAAAATTGTGAATTTTTTGATTTTCTCGTAGTTGGCGAGCCCCTCCTGGAGCTTGTCGATGCGGCGCTGCATCATTTCGACAACGCGGGGGTCCTTGACGAGCTCCTGGATGGTCGAGTACTCGATTTTGTGGTCGGCGGCGTAGGCCTTGAGCGCCTCGAACGAGGGCACGATGAGCGCCGAAACATATTTGCGCTGGTCGCCGATGATGGAAACCTGCTCGATCATGCCGTCGGCCACAAGGCGGCTTTCAAGCACCTGCGGGGCAATGTATTTGCCGTTAGATGTTTTGAAGAGGTCCTTGATGCGGTCGGTGAGCACGAGCGCTCCTTTGTCGTCGATGTAGCCGGCGTCGCCGGTGCGGAAAAAGCCGTCGGGGGTGAAAGCGGCGGCGGTTTCCTCGGGTTTGTTGTAGTAGCCGCGCATCACGTTGGGCCCCTTCACGAGGATTTCGTTGTTGTCGCCGATTTTCACGGTCACTCCCGGCAGCGGGGTGCCGATGGTGCCCACTTCATAGCCCTTGTAAGGGAAGAAGCTCACTGTGGCGGTGGTTTCCGAGAGGCCGTAGCCTATGACTATGGGCACCCCCATGGAGCGGAAAAACTCTATGATGGTGTCGCCCAGCGGAGCCCCGGCAGTGGGGAAGATGTTGCCCTTCTCGACACCCATGATGCGTTTCACCTTGTGGAACACGCGCCCGTGGTAGAAGCGGTAGCCCTGTTCGAGGAAGAAGGGGGCTTTGAGCCCCAGGCGGCCATAGTGGAGGTTGCGCTTGCGTCCCACCTTCAGCGCCCTGGCGCAGAGCCAGCGGTTGAAAGCCGACATGCGGGTCATCTTGTCCTGAATGGTGGCGTAGGCCTTCTCCCAGAAGCGGGGCACGGAACACATGCAGGTGGGGTGAACCTCTTTGAGCGACTCCTGGATGGCGCGGGGGTCGCTGTTGACGTAGACGCGGATGCCGAGGTAGAGGCAGAGGTAGGTCCACGCCTTTTCGAAGATGTGGCTCAGGGGGAGGAAGCTCAGCGAGGTGTCGTTGTCGCTCAGCGAGGTGAGGGCCACGCGGTGAATGTCGAGGGCTTCCGAGAAGTTGGACTGTGTCAGAATCGCGCCCTTGGGCTCGCCGGTGGTGCCGGAGGTGTAGAGGAGGGTGGCGATGTCGGTGGGGAGCGCGGCGGCGCGGCGGCGGTCGACTTCGGCGGCGCACTCGGCTCCGGCATCGTCGCCTATGGCGAGGAAGTCGCTGAAGCGCAGGGTGGTTGAGTCGCCGCGGTCGATGTGGATTTTGTCATACACCACGATGCGGGTCAGCGTGTCGACCGACGCGGCTACCCGGCGCGCGATGAGATATTGCTCGGCGTTCCCGACGAAGATGATTTTCGCCCCTGAGTCTCGCACGATGTACTCTACCTGCTCAGCCGAGGAGGTGGAGTAGATCGACACCGGGGTGACGCGGTTGGCGAAGGCGGCGAAGTCGGTTATGAGGATTTTCACGTCGTTGGGAGCGAACACCGCGACTGCTTCCTGCTCGGCGATGCCGAGTGTCTGGAGCGCGCGGGCCGCGCATTCAACCTGGTGGGCAAACGACTGCCAGGTGGTGGGAATCCAGCGCCCGCCATCCTCGCGATGGTAGAGCGCGGGCCGGGAGCCGTATTTGGCGGCTTGCTTCCCGACGAGGGTGGTTAATACATTAGCCATGTTTTGAGCTGTTGAGTGCGGGCAAAGGTAGCCCAATTCTGGCACTTTTGGCTTAAAACCACGCCAAATTAACCTCTGTTCACACTTGCCGGGCGCCGTTTGGCGCCGGAAGTGAGCGGGAGCCTATCGGGCGAGTTTCAGGATTTTCGCCGCTGTTTCGCCGAGAATCACGCGGGCAATGAAGGTGTGGCTCGCGAATGGGGCGGTGTCGAGGGTGAAGGTGGTCGAGGCACCGGCGGGGAGGGCTGTAAGGCGCAGGCCGGCCATGTCGTAGAGCTCGACGGTGGTAATCGGGGTGTTGGCTTCGAGGCGGAGGAGCGAGCCATCGAACCAGGCTTTGACATCGGGGGCGTCAGAGTTGGCCGGGAGCTCGGTAATCAGTGTCGAGGAGCTCCTTGCCACGATGTCGAAATCCTTCCATTGCGGGGCGTTTTCAAAGAGAGGCTTCATCTGCGCGCTCACATAGAGGGTGGTCGAGGGCTTGTCGAGGTTGCCGAAAATGTCGTCGCCAAGGTCGGGCAGCTCTTCGAGCTCTGTCGCGTCGATGGCCGTCACGCCGGTCCAGTTGGCGAAGGCCGAATTGCCGATTTTGGCAACTGTCGCGGGGAGGCCGACGGCGGCTCCCGGGGCTGTGTAGGCCAGCGCGTAGTCGCCAATCTGCTCCACGGGCGACGAAGCGATGGATGCCACCGATTTCACGCCGGTGAACGCGTGGTCGGGGATGGTTGTGAGGGCGTCGGCAAACCCGTTGCCGATTTCGGCCTTTGAGTCGCGGAAGAATGCTCCCTGCCCTATGGCGCGGGGCATCGAGCCGGCGAAGGTCACCGCTTCGAGGCGGTCGCAGCCGGTGAAGGCCCAGGGGGCGATGGAGTCAATGTCGTTAAGAGTGATGGCTGTCAGGCCGCTGTTGGCAAACGCCCGCTCGCCTATGACGCGTGTCGCGGCTGGGAGGGCGATGGTGCCGAGGGCCGAGCAACCGCTGAATGTCGCGGCGGGTATGGCGGCTATCGGGGCGGCGATGTCAACAGAGGCAAGCTGCGTGCAGCCGTGGAACACGCCGGTACCGAGCCTGCTCACTGTCGCGGGGAGCTTGGCCGAGGCGAGGGCGGGGGAGTCGGCAAAGGCCGAGTTGCCGATGGTCGTTACCCCGGCGGGGATGTCGACCGAGGCGAGCCGCGTGGCGGCGAAGGCCCCCTCGCCGATCGAGGTGGTGTTCGAGGGGAACGCGAACGAAGTGAGCGGCATGCCGAGGAAAGCCGCGGGGGGGATGGCGCCGGCTGCCGACTGCGCGACGGAGTTGAGCAGCTGTTCGCCGTCGTAGTCCACAATCGCGGCGCCCGCGAGGTCGAGCTCGGCGAGACGCGTCATTTCCGAGTGGATGAACATGAGGTCGGCGGCGTTGATGGTGCCGCTCACGGTGAGGGTGGTGGCGTCGGTGGCTGTGCCGACGGCCTCGCTCAGTTTCCCGGCGGTGGATTCTATAGTCAGGGCCGCGCCGTGGAGCGCCACAAGCATGGCGGCGGAGAGTGCTATGATGTGTTTCATTCTGCAAGCGTGATATTACACAATAATAACTGAGAATTTACTGTTTTATTGCCCCGGTGCGACACTATGGCGCCGCGCAATAATGTGGCGGGTTTCTTCGTTATTATGGCATGAAGAATAAATTTTTTGGGGCCCGGGGTGCTTCCTTTATGCGTAGAATGTTTGTGATGGCGTTGGCGGCCTGCGGGCTCTCCGGCGCGCTCACCTCCTGCATCGAGGATGGCTTCACCACCTCCCCCTCCGACCAACCGACTTTCTCGACCGACACCTTGCGCATGGCCGACCTGTTCACGCTCGAAGCATCGCCTACGAACCGCTTCGTGGTTTACAACCGCCACGACAAGGGTTTGAGTATCAGCTCTATCCGCTTTGTTGACGACCCGCAGGGCAATTTCCGCCTCAATGTCGACGGCATGGCCGGGCGCGACTTCGCTAACGTCGAAATCCGCGCCAACGACTCCATTTTTGTGTTTGTCGAGGCCACGCTGCCCGAAAACGGCTCGAACGCGCCCACCGACATACTGGCCCATATCCAGTTCATTACCAATGGCGTTGAGTCGCGTATGCCCGTGAAAGTGACCGGGCAGGACGCCGTGCGCCTCTACGGGGGCACCACCATTGCGGAAAACACCACTTTCACCGCCGACAAGCCCTACCTCGTGCGCGACAGCATCGTTGTGGCCGAGGGCGCGACCCTCACAATCGAGGCCGGCGCGAAGCTCTATTTCCACGATGGCGCGAAACTCCTGGTCGGCGGCACTCTCGACATACGGGGCGAGGCCGGGAATCTCGTGGAGCTCACCGGCGACCGCCGCGGCTTCGTGGCTGCCGAAATTCCCTACGAAATCATGTCGGGCCAGTGGGAAGGAATCATGTTCCGCCCCACATCGCAGGCCAACAGCATCGCCTACGCCTCGGTGCGCAACACAAAGTGGGGCATCGTGGCCGACAACGCCCGCGGACTCGGCTCGCGCCCGGGCCTTTACCTGCTCAACAGCGTGTTGCGCAACTCGCAGGGCTATGTGCTTGAATCGCGTTTCACCGACATCACCGCCATAGGTTGCGAAATGGCCGAAGCCTCGGCGGGCATTATGGCGCTCACAGGGGGCAATAACCGGTTCAACCACTGCACGATTGCAAACTATTATCTGTTCACGGCCCTCGGAGGCCCGGCCATACAGCTCGCACAGACCGGGTTTGCCGACGAGGAGCCTGTCGACCCTGAGCGCGAGATGATGACTGCCGAGTTTTCGAACTGCGTGATCTACGGCAACGGCACCGAGCTTTCGCATCCCGACCTTGCCGGCACCGCCATCACCTTCCGCCGATGCCTCTTGAAGTCTGAGGGGTCTGACGACGACAACTTCATTGATTGCCTTTGGGGTACGGATCCCGACTACTACACCGAGCGCTCGAAATATATTTTCGACTACCGCTTGCGGCCCGACTCACCCGCTGCCGGGGCGGCCTACTCCGAGCTCACCGATCCGGCGGCTGCCGTCGACATTGCCGGCACCCCGCGCCTGCCGGATCCCGACCTCGGTGCCTACCAGACCACATACGAACAAAGCGATAACAACTAAATATCGGTCATTTATGAAGAGTTTCAAGCCCGGGGCGTGGATGCTTCCGCAGCCCGTGATGATTATCGGCACATATAATGCCGACGGTGTGCCCAACGCCATGAACGCTGCCTGGGGCGGCCAGTGGGATATGAAGGAGGTGATGATTTCGATGGGTGCCCATGCCACCACCGACAACCTTAACCGCTGTGGCGACTTCACCCTCGCCTTCGCGACCGAGGAAACTCTCGTCGGCGCTGATTATGTGGGGGTGGTGAGCTCCAAAAATACGCCCGACAAGGTGGCGAAAGCCGGTTTCCACGCCGTGAAGGCTGAAAACGTCAACGCACCCCTTTTCACCAACTTCCCGTTGACTTTGGAGTGCCGCATCAAAGAAAAGCTCTATGAGTCGCCCACGGGCTACTATATCATTGCCGAGATTCTCAACATCGTGTGCGATGAAAAATATCTCGCCGAAGATGGTCGCCCTGATGTCGAGAGCATGAACCTCATTACTTTCGACCCGATTCACAACCTCTACATAAAGCTCGGGTCGAAGGTCGGCAACGCCTTCCGCGACGGGCTCGCCCTGAAATAACCGGCG
>CAYTBH010000047.1:0-1207 GCA_964435935.1 uncultured Alistipes sp. | reverse complement strand
GGCGATGTTAGTTCTATGTGCTGAAATCAGTGGATTACCTTCTCGGCGACTGTGTGCCCGTCGGCGTAGCGGAGCAGGCGCAGCGATATGCCGGCGGCGGGGGTCGCGATGCGGCGCCCGTCGATGGTGTAGTATTCGATGCCGACGATTTCGGCTGACGGCGCGGCGGCCACGTTTTCGATGGCGGCGGTGAACGCGGGGAAATATTCGTCGACACTCTCCAGGGCGTCGTCGTTCTGCGCCTTCACGATGGGCTCGACCAGCGAGTTGATGTAGACCTCGAGATTGGTGTACCAGCCTTTGGGGTCGAGCGTGGTAGCCTTGCCGTCGGTCGACTTGTTGGGGTCGAGGCCGTTGAGCAGCTCCCATTCGTCGGGGATGCCGTCCTTGTCGGTGTCCCATCCGTCGGGGCGCGAGGCGCTTTCGAGGGGCTGGTAGTTGATGTCGGCCACCACGTCGATGAGCCCCGGTTTCTTAATCAC
The DNA here is from genome assembly GCA_964435935.1 of uncultured Alistipes sp. Classification (GTDB taxonomy): domain Bacteria; phylum Bacteroidota; class Bacteroidia; order Bacteroidales; family Muribaculaceae; genus UBA7173. The sequence goes on along the minus strand of CAYTBH010000047.1, from coordinate 725 downwards.
CGAGCCGGTGTAGACGGCGGTGCCGGTGCGGGCCTCTTCGGCATAGCGGATGTCGCAGGCATCGCGGAAAAGCGAGGCTCCGGCGTAGGTGAGCACCTTTTCGTAGGCTTCGGCGGCGGTGTGGGTGGTTACTTCGCCGATGGGCGCTGGCTCGTCGAGGCGCATGCACACCCATTGGGTGCCGTCGCCTTTGAGGTCGCGGTGTTCAACGGCGTCGCCATAGTAGTTGTCGTTGTCCTGGGTCCAGCGCACGCCGTCGACGTTCTGCACTCCGCCGTCGTAGGATACGCCGTCCCAGTCGCGGTTGGGGGTCTCCTCGCCGCTCTTGGTGGCCACGGTGTTGCCGTCAATGTAGTAGCGCGAAGCCATGCCGAAAATGTTGGGGTGGCCGGCGCTGTTCCCCTCCGATGCCACCGAGCAGGTGGTGATGCGGTTGTAGCCGCTGTTGCCCGAGGGGCCCTGTTTGTAGTAGTTGTTGACCATGTTCACCTGGCCTCCGCCGGGAGCGCCGTAGCACGAGCCGGCGGCGTTATACTGCACGCAGTTGCGGAAGTCGACATTCTCGGCCTGCACATGGTTGGCCCAGCCGAGCTCCTTGGCGCGCTTGTTGCGGGTCCAGTTGGGCCACTCGTAGCGCGCGCCGTTGAAGCGCGGGCCGCGGTTGTTGACGTGGGCGATGAGGTTGTGGTGGAACGAGGCGAGTTTGCCGCCCCAGATGCCGCCGT
>CAYTBH010000046.1:0-17252 GCA_964435935.1 uncultured Alistipes sp. | reverse complement strand
ACCCTTCGACCGCGACCGCAAACCCTTCGACCGCGACCGCAAACCCTTCGACCGCGACCGCAAACCCTTCGATCGTGATCGCAAACCTTTCGACCGCGACCGCAAACCCTTCGACCGCGATCGCAAACCTTTCGACCGCGACCGCGATGAGCCGGTTTCAGAAAATCCGCTGGCAAAGCGCCGCAACGAAGAGTTGCTCAACCGCATCACCGGCGAAGGCCCGAAACTGAACCAGCCAAACATGCGCCCGCGCAAACCCAAAAACTAAACAATCATCACTCCATAAACCACCATTTCTTATGAAAATCCTCCTGCTTGGGTCAGGTGGCCGCGAGGCGGCTCTGGCCTGGAAAATGGCCCAAAGCCCCGCGACCGAGTCGCTGTTCATCGCTCCCGGAAACGGGGGCACCGGCCAATTTGGCACAAACGTAGCCATCCGACCAACCGACTTCGAAGCCGTCGGCAAATTTGTCGACGAAAACGGGATTGACATGGTGGTTGTGGGCAACGAGGACCCCCTCGTGGCCGGAATAACTGATTTCATGGCTGAAACACGCCCCGAGCTCCTCGTTGTGGGACCCCGCAAAGCGGGAGCCATGCTCGAAGGGAGCAAGGACTTCGCCAAGCTATTCATGACCGAGGAGGGAATACCCACGGCCCGCTACCGCAGCTTCACGGCCGAGACTCTCGCCGAGGGGCAGAAATTTCTCGAAACCCTCAATCCGCCCTACGTTCTGAAAGCCGACGGCCTCGCTGCCGGCAAAGGCGTGCTGATTATCAACGACCTTGACGAAGCCAAGAAAGAACTTGCCGAAATGCTCGGCGGTATGTTCGGAGCCTCGTCGGCCACGGTGGTGATCGAGGAGTTCCTTTCGGGCATCGAATGCTCGGTGTTCGTGCTCACCGACGGCCACGGAGGCTACCGCATTCTGCCTGTCGCCAAGGACTATAAGCGCATCGGCGAGGGGGATACCGGCCTCAACACCGGTGGCATGGGCGCCGTGAGCCCCGTCGCGTTTGCCGACAAGGAGTGGATGAAAAAAGTTGAAGAGCGCATCGTGCGCCCCACTGTCGAGGGCCTCATCCGTCGCGGCATCGACTATCGCGGATTCATATTCCTGGGCCTCATCAACGTTGCCGGAGAGCCGATGGTGATCGAGTACAACGTGCGCATGGGCGACCCGGAAACCGAAGTCGTGATGCTGCGCATCGCTTCCGACCTCGTGCCCCTGCTCGAAGCCGCTGCCAAGGGCGACCTGGGCACCCTCCCCCTTGAAGAGGACCCCCGCGCCGCCTCTACCGTGATGGTCGTTTCGGGCGGCTACCCTGGCTCATATCCCAAAGGGAAGGTCATCACCGGCACCGCGGATGTCGACGAGTCGATACTCTTCCACGCCGGAACCGCAGTGAAAGATGGCGAGCTGGTAACCGCCGGAGGACGCGTGATCGCCGCTTCGAGCTACGGCACCGACCTCGCCGACGCCCTGGCAAAGAGCTACCGCTCGGCAGCGAAAATCAACTACGACGGCAAATACTTCCGCCGCGACATAGGCAACGAATTCCTTCCCAAATAACCCTGCCTCGTCGGGAACGGGGAACAACGCCGTATGAGCGAACGCGACATAACCCTTCTGCTTCACTCGCGCTGGGGCGCCGTGCTGCTTCTGGCACTCGCCGTGGCCGGAGCCATCGCAGCCTATCTGCAACAAGCCGTCGTCCCGATATGGTTCGACCTCTCCTTGGGGCTCACAGCCCCGGGCAAATGGATTCCGCAGGGATTGCCGTCGCTTGTGGCGGGGTTGGCCGCCAATCTGGCCATAGGGGTGCTGACGCTCGCCATCAACCGGGCGTTCAACGTGTTGCGGTCGCTCACCACCTTGGTGGCCGGGCTCTTCTTCGTGATGCAGCTCGGGTTGCCATCGCTCCTGTGCCAGTTTTACAGCGGCACGTTGCTGGCGCTTGTTTTCCTGACGTGCACCGCGCTGCTGTTTTCGACCTACGGAAGCCGCTACGGGCAGCGTAGCGTGTTTCTGGCATTCTTCCTGGCGGCGCTGGCGGCGTTCACCAACATCTCGTTCGCGCTCTATCTGCCGGTTCTGCTGATCGGTTGCGCGCAAATGCGCGTGTTCAACGGGCGGTCGCTCATCGCTGCCGCCCTCGGCATCATCACCCCCGCTTGGCTTCTTGTCGGCTTCGGTGTTGTCAATGTCGAGAACCTCGCGATGCCCCGCTGGCTGATGGCGTGGGACCGCTGGGGCGACCCCCACATGCTCAGGGCCCTCATTGTCACCGCGTTCACGCTTTTCCTCGGCGCCGCGTTCGTTGTCATAAACATTTTGAAGATTCTGAGCTACAATTCGCGTGTGCGCGCCTTCAACGGGTTCCTGACAATGGCGCTGATTTTCACCGCCATATACACGGTGTTCGATTTCGGAAGCTTCCGTTTCTACCTGCCGCTGCTCAACTGCCTGACAGCCTATCAGGCAGCCCACTTCTTCACCTACCGCCGCTCGCGGCGTGGCTACATCCCCATCCTGATACTCGTTTTGATTTACTGCGGCTTCTTCGCATGGTCGCTAATCGACACCGTCTGATGTTCAAAGTTCTGATCGAAAGCCATGTGCCTTTCACCGAAGCAGCCTTCGATAGCGACGAGGCCCGGGTGAAAGTGCTCGCTCCCGAGGAGTTCACCCGCCAGAGGTTGCTCGACGAGGGTGCCGACGCCATCATCGTGCGCACACGCACGCGCTGCGACGCTTCGCTGCTCGAAGGCACCAATGTTTCGGTTGTCGCCACGGCTACCATCGGCACCGACCACATCGACACTTCATGGTGCGAGAGCCACGGCATAAAGGTGGTTAACGCCCCTGGATGCAACGCTCCGGCGGTTGCCCAATACGTCTTCGCCACCCTGCTGCGCTACCCGGCACTGAAGGCGCCAGCGGAAACAGTGCTCGGAGTCGTAGGCGCGGGCCACGTCGGCTCCATAGTTGCCGACTGGGGCCGTAAACTCGGCTTTCGCGTTCTTGAGTGCGACCCGCCCCGCGCGCTTCGCGAACCGGGCTACGCGTCGACCCCGCTCGAAACCATAGCTTCGGAAGCCGACATCATGACCTTTCACATCCCGCACACTAAAAGCGGCGACTTTGCCACCCATCACCTCGCCGACGAGCGGTTTTTCAGTTCATTGCGCCGCCGGCCTCTCATCATCAACGCCGCCCGCGGGCCGATTGTCGACACCGCGGCGATGCTTTCGGCGCTCGACCGTGGGCTCATTGGCGGCATCGTCACTGACTGCTGGGAGGGGGAGCCGCTCATTTCGCGACCCCAGCTCGCCAAGTCGCTTTTCGCGACCCCCCACATCGCCGGCTACTCGATCGAAGGGAAAAAACGGGCCACGCAGATGACTGTCAACGCCATACTCGAGCATTTCGGGTCGGAGCGCAGGCTTGACCTCGGCGTGCCGCAAGGCGCCGCGGAAAATGTCACCGCGGAAAGCATCCTCGCGAGCTACAACCCCGCGGACGACACCGCGGCTCTCCGCGAGGCATACGCCGCCGCGGCCGACGATGATGCCGCATCCCGGGCATTCGAACAGCTGCGCAACAGCTACCCGCTGCGCTCCGAAGTTCGCTGAGCGAGGTCCGCCTCCCCTGGCCGCATCGGCCCGAATGTTAAACCGCGCCCCGCCAGCCGCGACACTACAATAAACCACCGAATGTTGCGTTAATATGATAGTTATGCGCAACACATCTCTCAAAAATATATTTCTGACGTTGCTTCTGGGGACGCTGGCCATTGTCTGCGCGCTCCCGGCTGCAGCTATTTCTACCGAAAAATACGCCGCCAACTCGGCCCTCGCCTCCGGGAAATGGGTCAAGGTGGCAATCGAAGAATCGGGCATCCACCTCATCACGGAGCAAGCCCTCCGCAACTGGGGCTTTTCAAACCCCTCGCTCGTAAAGGTTTATGGCTACGGCGCACGCCGCCTGCCCGACCAGCTCAGCTACTCGACCTACTACGACGACCTCCCGCAGGCCGCCTCGGAATGGGTCGACGGCAAGGGAATATACTTCTACGCCGAAGGGCCGGTGAGCAAGCAGACCTCGGTTGGCAACTACCGCCGCCCGGCACAGAACTACTACACCACCGCCGGCTACTACTATCTCTCCGATAGCCGTGCCGACGAAGAGCGCGCGGTTCCGGCAGTGGGGAGAACAACCCCTACAACCGGCACATCCCCGGCTGAGACATTCTACGACTTCGTCTATCACGAGCAAGAGCTCGCGTCGCCAGGCGAGGCCGGCCTGCAGCTTGTTGGCGAGGACTTTAAGATGAACCGCGACCAGCAGTTCACATTCAGCCTCTCCGACCATGTGGCCGGCACAAAGGCCTACATCGAAACAGCGTTCATCGCCAAATCGGCTTCCGGCGCCTCCACCCTCAACATCACGGTGAATGGCGGCTCGGTGAACCACGAAACCTCCAACAGCATCGCGATGGTGTCTGACAGCCACACCCACGCCGCCCAGGCCACCATCCGCTCGAACTTCAACCTCCCCGCCGACCGACAGTTGCGCGTCGGTCTGAGCTTGCGTTCGGCAACCTCGCTGCTGATGGCCAACCTCGACTACATCGGCCTCTCCTATTGCCGAAACCTCAACCTCACCAACCTCGCCCAGCTCGCGTTCAGCATCCCCGAAGCCTACCGCGGGGTGCGCCTTTCGGGTGCCACCGCCAACACGCGGGTGTGGGATGTCACCAATCCCGCGACCGTGACCCTCGTCGACGCGTTGGCCGAGGGCAAGTCCCTCTCGTGGACTGCCGGGAACACCGACACCCGCCACTACGTTGCCTTCAACATCGGCGGTAGCTTCCCCTCGCCGGTCTACAAAGGCACCCTTGCCAACCAGGACATCCACGGCATCGCCGAGGTGCCCGACATGATTATCGTGGCCCCGCGCCAATGGGCCGACCAGGCCGAGCGCCTCGCGCAGTACCGCCGCGAAAGCCCCGACCAGCTCAAAGTGCTTGTTCTCGACCCCGACGAAATCTACAACGAATTCTCGTCGGGCGTGGCCCATGTGCAGGGTCTCAGAAAATGCCTCAAGATGTTCTACGACCGCGGCAAAGAAGCAAAGACCCCGCTGCGCTACGTCCTCATGATGGGGCGCGTGTTCTATGACAACCGCCTGCTCACCTCAACCGGGCGCTCGCTCGGCTATCCGATTCTCCCCTCCTGGTTCTCGGAGCGCGGCCTCAGCGACAACGACTGCTTCACGACCGACGACATGCTCGCGTTTCTCGAAGACAACTCCGGCTCCAACATGGGAGCCGACAAGCTCTCGGTGGCCCTGGGGCGCATTCCCGCCACCTCGCGAAACGACGCCACCGCCGCTGTCGACAAAATCATACGCTACGAGACGGCCAGCCCCGCCGGAACCTGGAAAAACAACGTGCTGACCCTCGCCGACGACCAGGACTACGCCGTGCACATGAAGCAGGCCGACTCTATGTGGAATTGCTTCATGGCATCGCCCTACGGCGCCGACGCCTTCTATCGCAAAATCTACACCGACCAGTATGAGCTGGTTTCGAACGTCTACACACGGGCCCGCACCGAACTCTACCGAGCGCTCGACGAGGGCATCCTGTGGTGGAACTACATCGGCCACGCGTCGCCCAACTCGCTCACTGCCGAGGGGGTCGTGACCTTCACCGACCTCAACAACCTCTACCTGCGCCACTATCCCGTGGTCTACGCCGCCACCTGCGACTTCATGCGCTGGGACTCGGGAACCATCTCGGGCGCGGAAATCCTCTTCCGCAACACCGATGGCGGCGTGATTGCCGCGATAAGCGCCACCCGCCCGGTGTTCATCACCGACAACGGCTATCTCTCCGAATCGTTTGGCCGCGAAGTGATGCGCCGCGACGAGTCGGGCAAGCTGCGCCCGCTTGGCGAAATCTACCGCCAGGCGAAAAACGGCTTCGCCTATGGCACGTCGGCGTCGACAACCAACACCAACAAGCTCCGTTATGTGCTGCTCGGCGACCCCTCGATGCGCCTGGCACTCCCCGGACTGCGCCTCGTGCTCGACGAGATTAACGGCAACCCTGTCACCGACCCCGACGACGACACCAAAGACCCGACCATCGTAATGGCCCGCCAGCAACTGACGCTCAAAGGCCACATCGAGGATGTCGCCGGCAACCGCGTCGACGACTTCTCAGGCCAGGTCAACTCCGTGCTCTACGATGCCGACCGCTCTGTGACAACCCTCGGCAACGGCAGCGAAGGGGAGCCTTTTAACTTCGACACCGCGGGTGGCCGCCTCCACATCGGCACCGGCTCGATTGCCGACGGCATCTTCACCCTCAACATCGCCATGCCCGCCGAGGTGGCCGACAACTTCCGCACGGCCACCCTCAACCTCTATGCGCGCTCCGACGATGGCCGCGAAGGGAGCGGCATCGACCGCCGGTTCTACGTCTACGGCTCCGACCCCGATGCCGAGGAGGATAACCAGGCTCCCGAAATCGAGAGCATTTACCTCAACCATCCGTCGTTCCGCAACGGCAAAACAGTCAATCAGTCGCCTATGCTCATAGCCCGCGTGAGCGACAACCGGGCCATAAACCTCTCGACCTCGGGCGTTGGCCACCAGATGACCCTCACCCTCGATGGCGGCTCGCGCACCTACACCGACGTGGCCAACTACTTCACCCCCTTTGCCGACGGAACCCCGGGCGGCGACATTGCCTATCCGCTCGAAAACCTCGGCCCCGGAGCCCACACCCTTTCGCTGAGAGTCTGGGACACTGCGCCCAACTGCGCCACCGCCGACATCGCGTTTAACGTCGAAACCAAACTCGCGCCGACCATCTACGACGTCTACACCGATGCCAACCCGGCACGCGACGTTGCCAACTTCTATGTGTCGCACGACCGCCCCGACAAGTCGGTGACCGTCACCATCGAGGTTTACGACCTTATGGGACGCCCGCTTTGGAGCAATACCCGCAAGGGGCGCAGCGACATGTTTGACTCGGCTCCCGTCTCCTGGAACCTGTGCACCTCCACCGGCCAGCGAGTGCCCCGCGGACTCTACCTCTACCGCGCCACCATCACCGACGAAGACTCCGGCGAGAAAACCTCAACTGCCTCCCGCCGCCTCGCAGTGGCAGCCTATTGACAACGCTAACCTCTAAAAACATAACTGACATGATTATCGGAACCTTGGAAAACGCCGAGCGCTACTACCCCCTCCACCCCGGCTTCAAACCCCTCTTTGAATTTGTGAAAGGCAACGACTTCGACAAACTCCCCGCCGGGAAAATCTACCTCCAGGGGAAGGACGTGTTCGTCAACAACGCCACAATCGAGCCCAAGAAAGCTGAAAACCAGCCTCTCGAAATGCACCGCGAATACATCGACGTGCACATCGCCCTCGAAGATGGCGAAGTGTTTGGCTGGAAGCCCATCGAGAACCTCTCGAAGCAGGGCGAATACAACGAAGCCAAGGATTGCGCCCTCGTCGACGACCCCGCCGAAATCTACGTCACCCTCAAAAAAGGCGACTTCGTGATTGTCTATCCCGAAGACCCCCACGCCCCCAACATCAGCGCTGTTGACGGCATGAAAATCCGCAAAGTCATCGGCAAAATCCGCCTCTGATTCCCCCACTCCCATCATCCCATACCAGCTCGCCTTACGGCTCGCCACAGTGGCCAGCCGCAAGGCGAGCCTGCTATTGGCGGAGGGCGAGCTCGCTATTGGCGGAGGACGAAGGGCCCCTGATAGGAGGAGAGGAATGCGGCAAGGGCATTCATCGAGAGGGCCTGGACGCGGGTCACGAGTGCGCGGTTGAGGTTGTCGGGCCACGGGGCCAACAAGAGTAGCCGACCTTCGGCGCAGAGGTCGAACTCCCGCCCAAGGGGCTTGAACCGGCTCTCGAAGCCCTCATTACGCAGTACCACCACGCGGCCTCCGACAGCTATAGCCTTGTCGCGGATTGCTTTCTCATCGTTGCTGATGAACGGCGATATGAGCACCCCGCCATTGGCCGCGCATTCAAGCCACTCCCGCTCTTTGTCGGCCCGGGCTTGGGCGGAGTCGGCCCGATGGATTATTACCGGCTTTCGGTCGAAATCTTTCAGGAGGAATATATTGCCGTAGGCCGCGAACTCGTGGTCGCCGGCAACGATGTGGTTGTATCTTTTGAACAAATCGGGGTGAGAGGCCTTCACAACGGCCCTGGCGGGATTCTCGCTGATGTAATTGGCAGCCGTAGCCAAATGGGTTTTATCCCATATTATGCGGTCGTTGAACCCTGGGGTGAATAGTGATTGGCCGTCGCATCGCTTTTCAAGCGCCCAAAGGCGGCGCGAGCAAGCGCCCTTGAATGCCCCTATATATTCGCCAAGTTTTTTGGGGAGGGTGTGCCTAACCTCCGCGATGAAATGCAGGTGATCGGGCATCACAACATACTCTCGGATTAAGATTAGGGGCTGAATCGCATAAATCCTTGACAACTCCTCGCTTATCGCTGCGCCCAGAGGTGTCAGGCGCGACAAGCGGGCTTTGTAATCCAAAACGGCGAGCGGCGGCAACCCCTTCTCGCGGGTGATGGTGATCATGTAGAGCCCCGGACGCTTGTAGTCGTGAAATGAAGCCCGGCGGGTGTTGCGGTGAACCGGGATGGTGGCGTAACGCGGGTCTTTCATTTCGGGCTCGGGTTGTTGAAACTTTGGTTTTTGCTCGCCTTACGGCTCGCCACAGTGGCGAGCCGTAAGGCGAGCTGACTTGAGGAGGAAGAGGAAGGGAGGGGGGTGAAGGTGAAAGAGGGGGGATTAGAGGGCGGAATAGGTTTTGCGGCGACGGAGGTAGTAGTCGAGGATGATGTTGCGGCGCTGGCGGGGTTCGCGCAGGAGGTTGCGGGTGGGGTGCTTGGTGTAGAGCTTGCGCATACGGCGGAAATCGTTGTGGGCCTTCAGCACAGCGCGGGCGTTGGCAAAGTCAAGGGATGCCACAAACTTGACCCAGGCCACGGTGTCGAGCAGCCGCCGGCGCAGCAGGGTCGCGAACAGGTCCTTCTTAGGTATGTTCTTATGGAGCAAAAGCAGGTTGTTGCGGAAGTTGAGGTAGGTTTTCCGCGGGTTGGATGCCGGAAGCGAACCGCCGCCGAGGTGGTAGACGACGGCGGAAGGCACAACCTCAACCGAATATCCGGCAAGCTGTATGCGCCAGCAGAGGTCAATCTCCTCCATGTGGGCGAAAAAGTCCTTGTCGAGCCCCCCGACTTGCTCGTAGAGCGCCGAACGCACGAGGAGCGCCGCGCCCGAAGCCCACATAATCTTCATCGGCTCGTCGTATTGGCCCTGGTCGGGCTCAACTGTGTCGAAAATGCGACCTCGGCAGTAGGGATAGCCGTTGCGGTCGATCAGGCCTCCCGAGGCCCCGGCATATTCAAATGAGCCCTTATCCTTATAGCTCAATATCTTAGGCTGGCAGGCGCCGCAGTCGGGGTTGGCATCCATGTGGAAGGCGAGTGGCCGCAGCCATCCGGGGGGCACCTCGACATCGGAGTTGAGCAGCAGCGTCAGGGGATAGCGCGTGGCGGCAATCGCGCGGTTATAACCCTCGGCAAAACCATAGTTTTGGTCAAAGGCCAGCACCTTCACCTGCGGGAACTCCTCGGCAAGCACGCGGAGCGAGTCGTCGGTGCTCCCATTGTCGGCCACAATCACGTCGGCAAGCTCCGCGTCGGTATTAGCGACCACCGATGGCAAAAATTCGCGCAACAGCGCCGCGCCGTTCCAATTGAGAATTATAACCGCTATTTGTTTCATTATTACGGAAGTGGATGCGATTTAATCGTCTTCGGGGGCCCGCTTCGGCACGAGCGTGGCGCTAAATTCCCATAGCAGATAAATCGGGATGAAGACTGCGAAGAGCGTGAACGGGTCGCCAGTAGGGGTAATCACAGCCGCCAGAATCAGCAGCGCCACGATGGCATGGCGGCGGTAAACAGCGAAGAAGCCGCGGGTGAGCAGCCCCATGCGCCCGAGCAACCAGGCCAGGAGCGGCAGCTCGAACACCACGCCCATGAGAAACACAATGGTCACGAAAGTGTCGGTGTAGCTGTCGAGCGAAATCACATTTGGCACCATCGAACTCAGTTGATAGTCAGCCAGGAAGCGCACCGTCAGCGGGAACACCAGGAAATAACCCACCGCTACCCCCAGATAAAACATCACCACCCCGAACAGGAACGCCGAGGTCGCACCGCGGCGCTCGCGGGGATAGAGCCCCGGCTTGATGAACGTCCAGAACAGATAGATGATTACCGGGAACGACAGCACCAGCGACAGCCAGCAGGTCATGGACATGTGGATGAAAAACTGCGACGCGAGCTGGTAGTTAACGAGCTCGACGGTGAAGTCGGTCATCGGCGCGTCGAAGGCTCCGGGCCACAGAGCCGCTATTTTGGCAAGCGCGCGATATGTAGGGAACCCCGGTCGGCACGGCCCGAGAATCACGCTGTTGAAAATCTCGGGCATAAAGGCAAACAACGCCGCGGCGATAGCAGCGAAAACAACTATCGCCTTAATCAGCACCCCCCGCAGAGCGTCGAGGTGATCCCAGAAGGTCATTTCCTCAGTCTGGGGGCCTTGGCTTTTGTCAGCATTCTCCGCCATCAGGCATCCGGGAGGTCGGTCAGTCGTTTTTCGAGCCCTCTTTGTCGGTCGGCTTTTTCTTCTCGACCGGTTTGTTAATCTCCTCGCTCATGTCGTTGAGCCCCTCTTTGAAGCCGCGGATGCCCTTGCCGAGGCCGCGCATGAGTTCGGGAATCTTCTTGCCGCCGAAAAGCAGCAGAATAATCACAGCGATGATGACCCATTCCCAGCCGCGCAGACCGCCGAGAAAAGCCGGGATAAGCAAATATATGGTGTTCATATTTCTCTGATTTGTTTCTTGAACACAAAATTAGTACAAAATGAGTAAATTCGCGCAAACAGAACCTCTAAAATTGCCCAGACATGGCCCAGACCAACAAAACCATATTCATCACCGGCGGTTCGACCGGCATTGGAGCCGCCGCGGTGAAGAAATTCGTCGCCGAGGGGTGGAACGTGGCTTTTGCCGACATTAATGCCGAGGCCGCGCGGAGCCTCATGAACGAAATTGACAACCCGGCCAACGTTCTGTTCAGCATAGCCGACACCCGCGACCGCCAGGCGGTGCGCGACGCGGTCGAGGCTGCCGTCGAGCGGTTCGGGAAGCTCGACAGCGTGTTTGCCAACGCCGGCATCCACCGGCGCAACACCCTGCTCGACATCACCGACGAAGAGCTCGACCTGATGATTCAGACCAATATCTACGGCACCTTCAACACCCTCCGCGAGGCGGTGCCCCACATCATCAAGGCCGGAGGGGGCTCGGTGGTCATCAACGCGTCAGACCAATGGTTTGTCGGCAAGGCGAAAAGTTTCGGCTACGGGCTCACTAAAGGCGCGCTGGGCCAGATTACCCGCGGCCTGTCGATCGACCTCGGGGATTATGGCATCCGCGTCAACGCCGTGTGTGCCGGCACGGTGCGCACCCCGCTCGTCGACAATCTTTTCAACCGCCTCGAAGCCGCGGACCCCGGGCACGTCAGCGCCAAAAAACTTTGGGAAGAGGAGAACGCCCTCTATCCCCGCGGTCGCGTCGGGGAGCCCGAAGAGGTGGCCGAGGTTGTGTATTTCCTCGCCTCCGACGCTTCAAGTTTCTGCACAGGGGGCCACTACCTTGTCGACGGCGGCCTCGTGGCCCGCTGACCCATCGGCCTCATCGCCCCGAGGGGAGCGACTCCAACAGCGCGAGCGCCTCGGAGCGCGACGCGTCAATCAGCGCCGGGACATGGGCGTCGGAATTCACCAGAATAGGGATTCCGGCAGCCTTCAACCTCGCGATGTGTCGCGTGGCAGGGAAGAAGCGCCCCACCCCGTCGGGAGCGCCCGACGGATGCCCCACAGCATCGACCGAGGCGGTCTTGGCATAGATTTTAGTGTTAATCTCTACTGCCAGGCGGCGCTCGATAATCAAATCGACAAGCTCGTCGACCAGGGCCGCATACCATCCCTCCTCCTCAATGCCCGGCTGCCACGCCGAGGCATTCATGCCGATTTTGTCGAAATGGCCAATGAAGTCAAAGCCCCCCGCGAGCACCATCTTGCGGCTCTGGGCGTAGAAGGTCTCCACGACATAGCGTATATCCGAGTCGAAAACCTCGCGCATGTAGCGGCAAAAGCGGTCGCTCGACCCGTCGATGTCGACCACCTTCCCTTCCTTGTTGGGGATGAAGTGAACCGACCCTATGCGGTAGTCGAGCGGAAGCTCCCTGAAGTAACTGATGGCCGGACCCCAGCTGTCGTCGATATAGTCGATTTCCATTCCGGCGTAGAAACGGCACTTCGCCCCATGGTCGCGGCGTATGCGCTCCACCTCTGCAAGAAAGCGGGGCACGTTGGCCTGCAGCATGTTGCATGGCGAGGGGAAGCATAGGGGCGAGTGGGGCGTGAAGCCGTAGTGGGTGAAGCCCCTTGCCACGGCCTCGCGGGCGAACGCCTCCATCTGGGCCCGCCCGTCGCAAAACTCGGTGTGCGAATGGAAGCAATAGCGGGTCGACCCGCCAAGTTCTTTAATAAAATCCACGATACAAATTAGTTAACATGCCGCCCGGCGGGGAAACGCCCCGCTCAGTCGGCCGACACACGGCGGCGTAGGGCCGGAAGGCTTACGGCGAACCAGATGAGAAGAAGCACCGCGATGCCGCCTCCGACAATCAGCGAAACCGTCGGGTCGAGAGAGAACCCCTCGGGTGCCATGAAGATATAGCTTATGGTGACGACCGTCATAAACAGCGCCGGGATGAGCGTGAGGTAGAAAAAGCGCCCCTTGCGGGCAAGATAGATGGTGACGGCCCATAGGGTGAACACCGCCAGAGTTTGATTGCTCCACGCGAAATAGCGCCAAAGTACCTGGAAATCGACCATCATCACGGCAAAAGTCACGGCGAACAGCGGAATGCAGATCAGGGCGCGTTTGAGGAACTTGCGCTGGTCGACTTTAAGCGTGTCGGCCACGATGAGGCGCACCGAGCGCAACGCGGTGTCGCCGGTGGTGATGGGCGCGGCCACAACGCCGATAATCGCAAGCACGCCGCCGAAGGCACCGAGCCACCCTATCGACACATCGTGAACGAGGGTGCCGGGTGTGTGCCCCTCGGCCCCCATATACTCAGCCAGTTGCGGATAGCCCCCGGTGAAGGCGATTGCCGCCGCGGCCCAAATCAAGGCAACGATGCCCTCGGCAACCATCGCGCCGTAGAACACCGGGCGTGCAAGCTTCTCGTTGGTCAGACAGCGGGCCATCATGGGCGACTGCGTGGCGTGGAAGCCCGAAATCGCCCCGCACGCTATCGAGATGAACAGCATCGGGAAAAGGGCGTGGGTGGCGGCCTGCGGGTGGCGGTTGTGGAGCCCCTCGGCCATTCCGTCGGGAATTTCAACCTCCCCGAAAATCATCACCCCCATGAGCGCCACAGCCATGAAGAGCAGCGCCCCGCCAAACACGGGATAGAGCTTCCCGATGAGCTTGTCAATCGGAAGCATTGTGGCCAGCAGGTAATAAAGGAAAATAACCACGGCCCAGAAAGTTACGTCGAGCGCGCCCGGTGTCATCGAGGCGAGCAGGCCCGAGGGGGTGAGCACAAACACGGCGCCGACAAGCACGAGCAACACAACGGAGAAGACGCGCATCACCTGGCGCGCGCCGCTCCCAAGCTCGTTGCCTACCACCTCGGGGAGCGACACTCCGCCCTGACGCAACGACAGCATGGCCGAGGTGAAATCGTGGACGGCTCCGGCGAAAATTGTGCCAAGCACAATCCACAGGAATGCCGCCGGGCCGAACATTATGCCCATGATGGCGCCGAAAATCGGCCCAACACCGGCGATGTTCAAGAACTGGATCATAAAGACTTTCCAAGCCGGCAGGGGCACGAAGTCGACACCGTCGGGGTTGCTCACCGCCGGGGTGAGCCGCTTCGGGTCGATGCGGAAAACCTTTTCAACCAAGAGGCCATAAACGAAGTAGCCGCCAATCAACACGGCAAGGGAAATCAGGAAAGTGGTCATCGGTTACTCTTCAAGGCGTATTATTTCATTGCGCATTTCAAGCAGTTCGCCCCGGGCTTCCGAAATCTGGGACTCGGCGCGGAGAATTGCCTCGGAAACGGTGCGGTCCCCCTTGGCGTAGGCCGCGCGGAGGTCGCCGAGGCGCGCCAAGGCGTTGTCAAACCGGCGCTGCGACTCTACATAGTCCTTCATGAGCGCCCGCGACCGGGGCGAATGGAGCTGCGAGTAGTTGGTGAGCACCCCGCGGCCAGGCACCGAAAGGCGGAAATCGACCGCGTGCTCCTTGGCCGCGCCTGGGGTTATAGCGGCGATGCGGCGCAGCAGCGGGCGGTAGTCGGCCCCCTCCTGCCATGTCGAGCGGATGGAGCTCAACGACGCGCGGGCGAGCAGGTCGGGTGCGTCGGGGCTCACGTTGACGCGCAAATCCTGGGGCACGAAGAGGTAAATAGTGAGTTTGCCGGGGATGCGGTTGCGGTCCGAAGCCCACCATCCGGCACCCGTAAGCTCGTCGATAGCAAGCAGATAGTCGTTGTAAGGCGAGTTAAAGGGCATCCCTATGTTGGTGGGCTGCAGGAAGTCGCCATCGTCGTCGCACCGCGATATGAAAATATCGTAGCCTCCGAGCGAGTTCTCGCCGTCGTTGGCATAATATAGCGTCACTCCGTCGGGCATCAGGAAGGGATAATTGGCGTCGCCCCCTTCGTTGAGCTGATCGCCAAGCGGCTGCGGCTGCTCCCAGGCATCGCCATAGAGCGCCCCCGAGGTCACGAGGCGGAACACGCCCGCCGTGTCGGGCATCGCCCAGATCATCTGCCGGCGGCTTTCGGGTTCGTAAACCACCGTGGGCTCGGCGGCTGAAAAACTGTGGGGTAGCACTTCGGCCGGGGCGTTGAGCGAACCGCTCTCGGGCGACAGCCGGTAGTAGCGGAAGAAATCGTCGGCATCGACAACCACCGAGTCGACAACCTCGAGCTGCTGCACCCTGGCGAGCATGTTCTCGGTGCGGAGCATACGCTCCTCGAGGTCGCCCGAACGGTCGGGGGCGAGCTGCCGCTTCCCCTTTTTGAGCGTTTTGCGGTAGGCGTCCAAAAGCGCGCGGGCATCATCGACGCGATATTGCAGCACGGCGGCGTTGGCGAGCGAAAGAATCGCGTCGCGGTCGCCCTTGCGGCGCGCCTCCGAGTAGGCTTCTAGCGCCTCGCTGTCGCGGCCGAGCTGCCACAGGCAGTCGCCGAGCATGATTTCGGCCTCGGTGTTCTTAGGCTCGGCCACAACCACCTCGCGCAGAACCGCCTCGGCTGCCGGAGCGTTCCCATCCTCCATGAGGCGGCGGGCATCGTCGAGCGTCGCGGCGCCGGCCCCAAGCGCGCCCATCAAGGCGCACGACAACGTTATATTTCTGAGTATTAGCTTCATAGCTTTCAAATTTCAAAGTATCACACCTTTTTGCCCAAGCGGGTGCAGAATCCTCACCACCAAGTCGTTGAGCAGGTCGAAAGGGTCCTGGCGCGAGCCGACACCCTTGGTGCGACAGTCAAACCGGCGAATCTCCTGCACTATTTCAATGGCGTGCCAAGGGCCGTAGTTGCTCATCGCTGCGCGGATGTCCTTCAATTGGCCGGGCCAGCGGAACCCGAGCTCCTGCATCAGCCCCCGCTCGGAGCGGTCGGCGGCATAGAACGCCGCCAAAAGGTTGGAAAACAGGGTGAAGATGTTAACCGCCAGCGGTTGCACGGGGTGGTTCTTCGGGTCGGCGCGGAAATAGCGCAGAATCGTCATGGCCTTCGCCTCGTCGTGGTTCGCCAGGGCCGAAACGAATTCAAAGTTGTTATAGTCCTTCGACACCCCGATGTTGCGCTCCACTGCCTCGGGGGTGACCATGGCCCCCTCGCCAAGCGACACGGTGAGCTTCCCCACCTCGTTGTAAAGCCGCGAAAGGTCGGTGCCCACAAAGTCGCAGAGCATCGCGAGCGCCTTAGGGTCGACGCTCAGGCCACGGTCCTTGATGAACTGGGCCACCTGCGCCCCGACGCGGTCGTCGCGCATCTTGACCGACTCAAACACCACGCCGCCGCCAGCCTTCATGGCCTTCATGAACTCGGCGCCCTTGGCCTCTTCGCCGCGGAAGCAGACGCAAAGCACCGTGGTCGGTGCCGGGTTGGCCACATACGGTGCGAGCGCCTTCAAATAGGCCGCGGCGCCGAAACGGGGGGGCATCCCCGACTGCGCCTCGCGCAGAATCACCACCTGGCGGTCAGCCATCATCGGATAGCGCCGGCACGCCTCAATCACCTTTGCCGGCTCGGTCTGCGGCGCGTAGAGCACCGTGAGATTGAAGTCGCGGTCGGCCTCGTCGACCAACGCCTCAATGTCGCGCGACAGCTGGTCGATAAAAAAGCCCTCCTTGCCATGCAGCAGGTAGACCGGGGCCGGTTTCCCGGCCCTGATGGCCCTTCGGAGGGTGTCGAATGTTATCGCTTCTGACATAATTGCTTTCAACTTTCGGGTGCGGGGAAGCCGCTTCGCGGCATCCTCCCAGCGTCGCGGATTGCGAAAAGTTTTGTAAATTTACGCAGTTTTTCCCTAACCCCCAAAAATACGCCCAAATCGAGGCTTAAAAAAATGCAAAGCGGCCAACGGCATCCCGAAAACTCGCTCGCGAGGCTCAACCTGCCCCCCATAGCGCCGAAAATCTGCCGCGGCGCCGACGGAATTGTGCGCATCGCCGACCCCCTCCGGCAACGCGACGTGGCCCTCACCCCCGAGGAATGGGTGCGCCAGCACTTCGCCGCCTACCTCACCGGCGAGCTCGGCTACCCCCGCGAGCTCACCGCCAACGAAGTGTCGCTGCGCCTCAACGGCACCCTGCGCCGTTGCGACACGGTGGTTTTCACCCGCGAAGGGCTCCACCCGCTCGTCATCGCCGAATACAAAGCGCCCCACATAGCCATCACCCAGCGCGTTTTTGACCAGATTGCCCGCTACAACCTCGTGCACCGCGCCCCCTGCCTTATGGTCTCCAACGGCCTGGCCCACTACTTCTGCCTCCTCACCCCCGACTCCCCCAC
>CAYTBH010000045.1:0-17947 GCA_964435935.1 uncultured Alistipes sp. | reverse complement strand
GGTATTAGATTTAAGGTAAGAAGATTATTCGTCGGGATGACGGATAATTTTTTTTGTGCCTGAACGTTTTAATTATGCCTGGCCGACTGAACACACGTTTGGCAGCCGCAACAACACTACTAACAGCACAACGAAATTCGATTGCATTTCTCAATGACAAGGATAAAAAACTCCCCCGCGACTAAAGAAACCAACTATGTGCCTCGGCTCTACCGATTCCTTTCGGAGCTCGGGGCGCGCCAGGACCGCGAATGGTTCAAAGCCAACCGCGCCGAATACGACGACTTGCGCGCTATGTGGCTGGCCGATGTCGACCGACTCATGCTCGGAATCAGGGAATGGTGGCCTTCACTGCGCCCTGCCACAGCTAAGGAAGCGGCCTACCGTATATATCGCGATACGCGGTTTTCGCTGGATAAATCCCCATTTAAGGACTATTTTTCGGCATCTTTCGGCACCTACGGGCGTGGTGCCGGCTCCGCCCATCTCCCCGGCCTATATCTCCACATGGGACCCGATAAGTCGAAAGGCGAAATCGAGGGTGGCCTCTATGGTGGTATGTGGTGCCCAGACAGCGCCGCACTGAAAAAGATACGCAAGGCCATTGTTGACAATATCGAGGAGTTTGACGAAATCATCTCAAATCCGAAGCTCAACAAACTCTATCCGGGCTGGTTTGGCGGCCGGCTGAAAACCATTCCAAAAGGGTATGACCGCGACCACCCCCAGGCTGAATTGCTGCGACTGAAAGAGTATGGCCGCTTTCGCGCGTGCGGCATCGACTATTTCAGCGATCCATCATGGCCCGAACGCGCCGCCGAGGACTATGAGCCCCTGAAGCCGCTCCTCGACTTCCTCACTTACTCTCTCGAGGAAGAGGTGTAACCGCCGCCATTGACAAGCAATAGCCCTATTTTCTAATAGCACTACCTTATAAAACAACACCGCCCGGAGGCGCGACTTAAAGTCACTCTCCGGGCTGTGTTGTTTTCTGGGGGTTATTCAGCGGTGAAATAAATCAAACATAACCGCGAACGATGCCGCGCTTTGAGTTGCGGATGAACTCGATGATTTCATCGCGTTCGCGGGTCGCGGGCAGCTCGGCCTCGATGCGGTCGACAGCGTCGGAAACATTGAGACGCGACAGATAGAGATAACGATAGATTTCCTGAATGTCGCGAATCTGGTCGTTTGTGAAGTTGCGGCGGCGCAGACCAATCGAGTTCACACCAGTGTATGCAATGGGGTCGCGGCCAGCCTTGACGTAAGGGGGAATATCCTTATTAACGCGCGAACCACCCTGCAGCATCACATGCGAGCCTATGTGGCAGAACTGGTGGATCAGCGTGCCACCACCGACAACAGCGAAATCGTCAATCTGGACTTCGCCGGCCACCTGCGTGGCGTTCGACATAATCACATTGTTGCCGATCTGGCAGTCGTGGGCTACATGGGAATAGGCCATGATGAGGCAGTTGCTACCAATGATAGTGTGCCCTTTCGAAGCGGTGCCGCGGTTCACGGTCACGCACTCGCGGATGGTGGTATTGTCGCCGATGATGGCAACCGTGTCCTCACCCTTGAACTTCAAGTCCTGGGGAATGCCGGAAATCACGGCACCAGGGAAAATCTTGCACCCCTTGCCGATTCGGGCACCCTCCATAATGGTGCAGTTTGAGCTGATATGAGTGCCCTCGCCAATTTCGACATTCTGGTCGATGGTCACGAAGGGATCGATAACCACCGAAGGATGGATTTTGGCGGCGGGGTGTATGTAGGCGAATGGCTGTTTCATAGTAGAGTCTGGGGTATGGAATTACTTGTTCTTGACAATCTGCGCCATAAACTCACATTCGCAGACCACCTTGTCAGCCACGAAAGCTACGCCCTTCATCATCGCGCAACCGCGGCGCAGCGGCGAAAGGAATGACACATGGAAAATGAGCGTATCGCCCGGAACGACCTTCTGGCGGAACTTCACATTGTCAATTTTCATGAAGTAGGTCGAATATTTTTCAGGTTCGTCAACCGTTCCGAGCACCAGCAGACCGCCAGTCTGGGCCATAGCCTCAACAAGCAGCACGCCCGGCATTACTGGCTCCTGGGGGAAATGACCCAGGAAGAAGGGCTCGTTGCCGGTGACATTCTTAATGCCCACGATGAACGAGTCGCCGCGGTCGATGATTTTGTCGACGAGCAGGAAGGGGTAGCGGTGGGGAAGATGCTTGCGAATCTGGTTAACATCCATCAGGGGCTCGACGGCGGGATTGTAGACAGGAGCCTGAAGCTCTTGACGCTGAATCTCTTTGCGAACCTGCTTGGCGAAGGTGGTGTTGATTTTGTGGCCCGGGCGGCAAGCGATGATGCGGCCTTTGAGAGGACGGCCAATCAGGGCAATGTCACCCATCACGTCGAGCAGCTTGTGGCGGGCCGGCTCGTTCTCAAATTCGAGGGGACGGTTGTTGATGTAGCCGAAGTCGGTGATTTTTTTGCGCTCGCAACCCATTGTGTCAGAGATATGGTCGAGGTGTTCCTGACTCATCTCGCGGTCGTAGATCACGATAGCGTTGTCGAGGTCGCCACCCTTGATGAGGTTGGCTTTAAGGAGCGGTTCGATTTCGCGAACGAAAACAAATGTTCTGCTCGATGCGATCTCCTTTTGGAAGTCAGCAACATTCTCCAGGCGGGCAAACTGGTTGGCGAGCACCGGCGAGTCGTAGGAAATCATCACGTCGATCGAGAAGTCGTTATCGGGGAGGACGGTGAGGTGGGCACCGGTTTCCTCGTCGCGGACCTCGATTTTGTGCTTAACCACATAATAGTTTTTGTCGACCGACTGCTCCACAAGGCCTACAGAGGCTATTTTGTCGCAATATTCGCGGGCCGAGCCATCGAGGATAGGCATTTCAGGAGCATTGAGCTTGATGAGCACATTGTCGATGCCGGCGGCATAGAGTGCGGCAAGCGCGTGTTCGATTGTCGAAATTTTCACATCGCCGCGGGCAATGGTGGTGCCGCGGGAGGTTTCGACCACGTTTTCGGCGAGAGCGTCGATGACGGGCTCCCCTTCAAGATCGATACGCTGGAACTTATAGCCGTGGTTTTCAGGGGCGGGGAGAAATTCGGCTTCGATTTCGAGGCCGGTGTGCAGACCTTTACCTTTGACGGAAAACTGTCCGTTGAGTGTCTGTTGTTTCATTCTATATTGTGATAATGATGATGTTGCTGAATTATTCTTCGGGAAGAAGTTTGGCAAGCTTTTGCTCAAGCTGCTGGATGCGGCGCATAAGGTCGGGGAGATTCTTTTGAGCCACGACCATGCGGGCGAAATTCGCAGCAGGAATCGCGGGCGACCCCATCATACGCTTGTCGGAAGCGATGCTGTTGGGCACGCCCGACTGGGCTCCGAGCTGCACGTTGTCGCCGATGGTGATGTGGCCGGCCAGCCCTACCTGGCCGCCGAACATGCAGCGGCTACCGACGTGTGTCGACCCGGCGATGCCCACCTGGGCCGCCATGACTGTCTGCTCGCCGATGGTGCAATTGTGGGCAACCTGGATGAGGTTGTCGAGCTTGGTGCCGCGCCCGACGCGGGTCGAGCCCATCATCGCGCGGTCAATAGTGGTGTTAGCACCGATTTCAACATCGTCCTCAACCACCACGTTGCCAAGCTGGGGAATCTTCTCGTATCCGTTCTCGGTGGGAGCGAACCCGAATCCATCGGCACCGATTACAGCGCCGGAATGAATGATGCAACGCTCGCCAATAACGCAACGATGGTAAACAGAAGCGTTGGGCTTGATGACACTTCCGGCACCGACTTTCACGCCGTCGCCTAAATAGGCCCCAGGGTAGATTTTCACACCTTGCGCCAGCTTCACCCCTTTGCCAATGTAGGCAAACGCGCCGATGTAGGCATCGGCAGGGACCTCAACACCTTCGGCGATGAAACAGGGCTGCTCGACGCCGACAGGGTTAGGCTCAAGCATCTTGGAGGCCATCTGCATGAGGGAGGCCACGGTGGCGTAGGGGTCGTCAACGCGGATGAGCGTGCACGAAACCGGCTTCTCGGGTGCGAAGTCGCGGCTCACCAGCACTGCCGATGATTCGGTGTCGTAGATGAAATGGGTGTATTTGGGATTAGCCAGGAAAGAGATGGCGCCGGGGTGCCCCTCCTCGATTTTGGCGAAAGAGTCGATAATAATGTCGCCGTTACCTTCAACGGAACCTCCACATAGGGAGGCAATCTGGTTTACGGAAAATTGCATCAGTTTCGAGTTGTTATTTAACGGCCCGACACGCAGGGCGCGGAACCGCGAAAACATAAGCTTCGCACACAATGGAGCGATTAGGTGCAAAGTTCGCTAATTTTTTCCGAATTTCCCTCATTTTTAGGGAAAAACTTCACTCAAATCGCGCACAAGCACTAATAATGCGCGTAAAAATGACAGCCAAATGAGAAAATAATCGCCATTGGGTGTCGCCGCACAATAAAGCGGGGGCCGAAAGCGTATAAATAGTGTATCTTACTTAACATTGCAAAAAATCACAAACCCTAATCTAATGAGAAAACTGATGATCGACCTATGCGCAGGCACCATATTCGCGTCGGCTGCTCTATGCGGGGCTCCCGCGGCCAAAGGCGCTGAGTCATTGAACGCGGCAAAAGACCCTGATGCCCGCTTCGAAACGTTTCCGCACTACGAAGGTGACAATCTCGGGCTGACAATAACTCCGCAGGGAGCGGCACAGTTCCGACTTTGGTCGCCGGAAGCCGAGGCGGTGAAGCTGCGGCTCTACAAAAACGGCCGCGGAGGCGAAGCACTGCGCACCATCGACATGGCCAAAGCCGAGCAACGCACATGGACCGCAGTAGTCGATCCCGCCCCTATTGGGCAATATTACACTTTCCAGATAAACCACAACGGGAAGTGGCTCGACGAGACTCCCGGCGTATGGGCTAAAGCGGTAGGCATCAACGGACAACGTGGCGCTATAATTGACTTCAGCTCCACCAACCCCGAAGGATGGGAAAACGACAAAGGGCCTAAGATTGAGAACATCACTGATGCCGTAATCTACGAAATGCACCATCGCGACTTCTCGATGCACCCGAGTTCCGGCATTGCCAACAAAGGCAAATTCCTTGCCCTGACAGAGGACGGAACGACCACCCCGCTCGGCGACAAAACCGGCATCGACCACCTCAAGGAGTTGGGAGTGACCCACGTCCACATTCTTCCGAGCTACGATTTCAACAGCGTTGACGAAACGCAGCTCCCGTCGAATGGCTACAACTGGGGCTACGACCCTCAGAACTATAACGCGCCCGAGGGCTCTTACTCAACCAACCCCAACGACCCCTCGGCCCGGATCAGGGAAATGAAGCAGATGATTAAGGCGCTGCACGATGCCGGCATAGGGGTAGTGATGGATGTCGTTTACAACCACACGGCCCAGAACGACGACAGCAATTTCTCGCTCACCGCCCCGGGATATTACTACCGCCATAAGGCCGATGGCAGCTATTCCGACGCGTCGGGCTGCGGGAACGAAACCGCGTCGGACCGCCCGCAAATGAGCGACTTCATTGTGAATTCCGTTAAATATTGGGCCAAGGAGTACCACATCGACGGATTTCGTTTCGACCTCATGGCCATCCACGACACCGAGACTATGAACCGCGTGGCAAGGGAACTCAAAGAAATCAACCCCTCGATTTTCGTTTATGGCGAAGGGTGGACTGCCGGCGACTCTCCCCTCCCCGTGGAGCGCAGGGCTTTGAAAGAGAACGTGTCGAAAATGAGCGGCATCGCCGTGTTCTCCGACGACATCCGAGACGCGGTGAAAGGCCACTATACCGATGCCGCCGACCGCGGATTCGCAACCGGGAAAGCCGGCAACGAGGAAACCGTGAAAATAGGCATCGTCGGAGCCACCGCGCACCCCCAAGTCGACTATTCAAAAGGGAATAACTCCAAAAAGCCGTATGCCGACGCGCCCACAATGGTGGTTAACTATGTGAGCTGCCACGACGACCTCACCCTGACCGACAAACTCGCCAAATCGCTGCCGGAAGCGAGTGCCGACCAACGCAAACGCGCCGGCCGTCTGGCGCAAACCATTGTATTCACATCGCAGGGCACACCGTTCATGTTTGCCGGCGAGGAGATTTTCCGCGACAAGAAAGGAGTTCACAACTCCTACAAATCGCCCGACAGCATCAACGCCATCAACTGGGAGCTGAAAAATACTAATTCAGACCAATTCAACTATTATCGGGAACTAATCGCATTGCGAAAAGCCCACCCCGCATTCAGAATGACCACAGCCGAGGATGTTGCCAAGCACCTCGAATTCAAAAACATCAAAGCCGACAATCTTATCGCCTACGAACTTAAAGACCACGCGAACGGCGACAAGTGGAAATCGATATTCGTCGCATTCAACGGAGCTGATGAGGCCCAAGCCGTAGAGCTACCGAAAGGGAAATGGCTCTTAATCGCATACGACGGACGCATCGCGAGCGACGGGCTTGTTGAAGCATCGGGACTGAAAGGCATCGTTTCGGCCCCCGGCGAGCCTATAGTGATTAAAGGGGGTCGGAAAATTGAAATCCCCTACACCTCGGCTTTCATCGCGGCAAAAGTCGACTGAAAGTAGCCCCATTTCAATACGAACCACTAAACATCGGAGAGCCTGAAAACTGATTCGGCTCTCCGATTTTTTCATTGCGGAATCCGCATCAGGCATAGCTCGGTTTAGCAATGAAACCGAAATTGCGTATCAAAGAGTTTTTTTGTAATTTTGTGGAGCAAAATTGATTCGATGAAACGATATTTTAGACGATATGCGATAGCTCTGGCCACAGTTGTGGCCTCGGCCTCGTTCTCTCATAGCACTGCCGGAGAATTGTCGGATGACGAATGGCCAGGCCGTTCGTGGATAGGCGTGACTGTCGGCGCGCACGGAGGGCACACCCGCTATTCAAAACTCGACAAAAACGAATGGCCCGACAACGAATGGCTCGGGTCGGGACTGTTTTCGGTATTCTTCGAATACGACTTTCTCGATGAGCACCAGTTAGCCGTTAGGCCGGAAATAGCGTTTTTGAATCGAGGCGGCATTCTCTCCAACAGCCGCCGTGGGCTCACTTTTAACCGCGGCGACGGTGTTGCGGCTCCGGTTGACGATATCCGCTATCGGTTGTTCAGCCACTACATTGACATACGCGTGCCTGTGGCCTACCAATTTCTAAGCCGCGAGTCGCCAATCCGCCCATACGTCTACATCGCTCCTATTTTAGGACTGTCGACGGGAGGACACGCCACGTTGAGCGCGTATGCCGACGACGATTGCTATGCGACCTACAAAGTAAACCTCAACACCGCCAACATGAAGGGAGCCGAACTGGCCTTGGGCCTTGGATTCGGTGCCAAGTATATTTTTGAAATAGCGGGCATCCCCTTCTTCGCGGGACTGGAGGCGGGATATGAGTTCGGCCTCACCGACACTTTCGGCGGGAAGGAGAAACGGGGCGAAGCCTACATCGTCAACGACCCCGTGAACCCCGCGTCGGGGATGCGCGCCAAGGGTTGGCGTCATCTCGACGGACTTGAAATCAAAGCCACATTCGGGCTCTCACTCAGCGCGCTCTGCGGCGGCAAAAAGCAAGCGGCACCCCCGGTAGTGGTCACTCCGGCACCAGCGCCCGAGCCTGTGAGGGAGCCATTGCCCGAGCCAAAACCCGAGTCAGCACCCGAACCCGAACCCGTGAGCGCCCTACCCGCCCCCGCGAGAGAGCACGGTTGCTATTCGTTGGACGAAATAATCGCGCTCATGGCACGCGGCGAACGGGTTGAAGGCAAAACCATCTGCTCGATTTCAGACATCAACTTCGCATTCGGAAAGAGCGAAATCAACCCGGCATCGTTTGCCTATCTCGACAAACTCGCCCGATTCATCTCGCGCACAAACACCCGGGTAGAGGTCAAAGGGCACACCGACAATATCGGTTCGCAAGAGGTCAATGACCGCCTCTCTGAGGAGCGCGCGCAAGCCGTCGTCACCTACCTCGTCGGCCGAGGTGTAAGCCCGGCGAAACTGACCTACTCGTTCTACGGCATGAGCCGCCCAATCACCACCAACGACACCCCGGAAGGGCGCGAGCTCAACCGGCGCGTGGAGTTTGAAATCCTAAACTATTGAACCCATGACCAAAGGAATAAAAATATTGGCGATTGCAGCCGCTATAGCCAGCTGCGGCAGCCTCACATCGTGCCTTGACGACGATGTTGACACAATCATGGCCGTCCCCGACGACCCGGCACACTCCGGAACTACGGGCAATGGCAAGCCAGGTAATGGTGGCGATGGCCAGGGTGGCAACCAACCGGGCCACGGCACAATCGTGGGATATGAGTTTTCATTCTATATGGCCGAGCTGCGCCATCCGCAAACCGGCGAATGGCTCATGCTCGAAGGCACAAATTCGAAGCACCAAAACGCGTGGGTCAATATCGATGGCGACATGGTGGAAGTTGAGTTTGTCAACGCCGACGACCCGGCAAACGACCTCACACTGAAAGCCGACATAGCGCTTCTTGTTGACAACTCCGACTCCATGGAGGAGGAAAACGACGCGATTGCGGCCTCGGTGGCGGAGTGGACCCAGCGCCTTTCGGCAGCCGGGGTCGACGCCCGCTATGCCGTGATAGGCCACTCGGAAGAGGGAACCATCAACGGCGCTACCGACTTTTCGGGAGCCGCAAACCTTGTCACGTTTTTCAATTATATGACCGGCAGCAAGCGTTCGGCCCATTTCGGAGGCACGGGTGGCGACAGGCTGCAACGCGCCGCCGCAAAATATCCTCGGCTGAGCACCGAATGCTGCATGCTCGCGCTTCGCTTCGCCAACGACCAGCTTTCATTTCGCGAGGATGCCGAGCGAGTGTTCATCAGCTTCACCGACGAGCCTAACCAGCCCTACCAGAATGCTGAATATTCGGTTGAGTGGCTCACTAAGAACTGGTTCGCACCCATGGGCGAAGTCCACACCATCTATTCGGCCGAGGACACCGGGCTCTACACGCCGCTGCTTGTGGAGCCAGCCCGCATGCTTTCAGACCTCACCGGGGGCACGGTGACCTACACCAACGAGTCGCTTTCGGATGTCGACCTCACCAGGCTTGAATTCAGCGAGTCCTTGGGCCACAGCTATGTAGCCAAATTGAAAGACATTTCAAAGTACATGGACACAAAGACCCATCTGCTTGTGATTAACGTTATGAGCGCCGATGGAATGGTCACAGCGTCCAAGACGATGAGAATGATGTTCGAATAAGGAGCATATCGCAATGGAAGTCGCTCTAATTTTGCTCGGATCAATGATTTTAGTCGGAGGGGTGCTCTACGCGTTCCACCGTCGCGACCTCAAGCGAGGTGTGGCCCAGGCCCCTACCCTACGCCGGGTAACTGACCCTCCTGTGCCTGAGAACGCTGCCGACGACGAGGAGGTTTGCTGCGGGCTGCATATAACCTGCGAGCGCGACTCGCTGCTCGCCGGAGTAAGTCAGGAAATTGAGTATTTCGACGACGAAGAGCTTGACACTTTTGCCGGACGCGAGGCCGGGAGCTATTCCGAAGCAGAGATTGAACAGTTTCGCGACGTTTTGCTCACTCTGCTTCCCGACGACATAGCGCCCTGGGCCCGGAGCATACAACTGAGAGGCATCAATCTGCCAGATGAGGTCAGAGACGAGCTCCTGATGATTGTTGCCGAGGAGCGTGGCAAGCGCGCCGCCTCCTGAACACGAAACCGCACCACGCGATGCTTGAATTACTATCTTACAGCTTTTTCCAAAATGCCATAATCGGGGTGGCCATCATATCAGTGGCCGCGGCGATGATTGGCACCTATATCACTGCCCGCAGGCTTGTGGCAATTTCGGGCGGAATCACCCATGCGTGTTTCGGAGGGTTGGGACTCGGCTATTTCCTCGGTATAAGCCCGATTGCCACCGCTGCCATTTTCGCCGTGGGTTCGGCGCTTGGCGTTGAATGGCTTTCAGAGCGCCATCGCATCCGGGAAGACTCGGCAATCGCCGTGGTATGGTCGGTGGGCATGGCGGTGGGCGTGCTCCTGGTGTTCATGACACCCGGCTTTGTGCCAGAGCTCAACAGCTTCCTTTTTGGCAACATACTGACGATAAGCCGCACTGACTTATGGGCGTTTGCCATATACACCGTGATTCTCGCGCTTCTGTTCGCATGGAGATTCCGCGAAATTGTGGCTTGCGCGTTCGACCCCGACTTTGCCAAGGTGAGCCGCTTGCCGGTGAAGCAGATTAATTTGATTATGATTGTAATGGTCGCGCTTTGCATAGTATTGACCATCAGGCTTGTCGGCATAATGCTGCTTATGTCGATGGTTTCGCTCCCGCAAATGACAGCCGAGATATTCGTAAAGCGGTTCAAGGGCATAATGATGCTTTCGGCAGCCATCTCTCTCGCATGCGGATTGGGAGGATTGGCCTTGGCTACGATGATTGACGTGCCATGCTCGGCCCTTATCGTGGCGGTGATGTGCGTGGCCTACTTTGTTTGCCGCTCGGGGAAAGCAATTTGTCTGAAAGTTCAAGGTCGATGAAATCGCGCAGGGGAATCACAATCTTGCTCACAGCTATTCTGCTGGCAGGGGTCGCCGTCGCGGCATTTTTCTTTTTCAGCAGATACGCCCAGGAGAGCGCCGCCCCATCGGAAGAAGAATACCCCGTGCGGGGCATCGACATTTCTGCCCACAACGGCGCGGTCGATTTTGAGCTGCTTGCCGGGCAGGGCATCGACTTCGTGTACATCAAAGCCACAGAGGGCACCGATTTTATCGACCGATACTATCTCGACAACTCGCGGCGCGCGTTGCGAAGCGGAATCCCCACCGGCGCATACCATTTTTTCCGATTCGACACTGACGGCGAGCTCCAGGGACTCAACTTCCACAACGCGCTCCGCGGAAGGGAGTTCCTACTCCCCCCGGCGATTGACATCGAGGAGTGGGGAAATCCCGACGGACACGCCACAGCGAAAATCGTGGAACGGCTCAGGCGCATGCTCCAAACAATGGAACGACTCGGGCACACACCTATATTATATACTAACAAGGACGGATACAACCGATTCATCAAAGGGAACTTCGACAACTACCCCCTTTGGATATGCTCGTTCACCGACCCGCCGCTGGAGACGCCAAGAGCCAACTGGGTGTTCTGGCAATACAGCCACCGAGGCAAGGTGGAGGGAATCGACGGCTCGATCGACCTCAATGTGTATCAGGGAAAGGAGCTATCGATTAAAAAGCCACACGGAAACCAATCCTCAAGCCCGACCGGGCCGAAGCAGTGACTCCGCGCCGCTGAGAAACACGCCACACATATTCCACGCGCAGCACACGGAAAATGTTATCCAACCCTACAGACACCTCCATATACGGGGTGCCCTCGAGCACCTTTGCCGGGGCATGGGATGGGAACGCGAATAGCTCGGGATGGAGCCACGGGCTGTTGTTGCGCGACAGATGGCCCCACCAACCGCGGAAACTGAACACTTCGCGCAACTTCAGTTTCTTAAGCAGTGGGATGTAGTTGAATATCGCGCCGCGAGCCTGATATGTTATGAACCATTCGGCGTATGTGTCGGCTACAAACTCCATGGGGTTCATCAACATGAATGTTTGGGATTGAATTATATACGACTGGCTCGAATTTGCCAACGGAAGGTTTGGAAACGGCGCGCGGCTCCAGAGATGGCCAACTCCGGCCTTGGCATCAATCGTACCGAACGCCGAGAGCCATATACGCTTTGAGACTGAAAACTCAGTGCGGTTAATAGTGAACCTGCTGCCAAAGAGTCCTTTTGGCGCGTAAAGCTGGTTCAACTCAAAGACAATCTGGTCGTTGCTGATGTTTAAGCGCCCCTTCGGGCGTTCCAGGAATTTTTCACCCGGAGCATACCTCACCCCGAAGGAGAAGCAGGCCTCATCGTAGTGACGGAGCATGTCGCCTTCGCCGGTTCTGAAAGGAACCCATGGCGAGGTTTCCTGCCGCTCGAAGTTAAACCCGGCAGAAAACGAAAGATGGTTATCGAGTTCAATGTTATAGTCGATTCGCGACTGGCGGCGGTAGGTCATCAACTTGTTATCGCCGCGCCCGAATGAGTTGAAGAAGTTATCCTGGTTACCGTTGACGAGGTTCGCCCCGAGGCGGAACAGGTCATACTTTTCAGACACCTTGATGGAATGAATCGGGAACTCCTTCGGGTGGTTCCGCTTGCGGTTGAAAGAATATTCAACCTCGCCGCCATACTTGAATCGTCGGTCATCGATGCCATACGCCACATAACCCTGAAAGAACAAATGCGGGTTCAGGGCGGCGGTTGTCATGCCGCCAAAGCGGGGCCTCCACCCTTCGAGGTGGTTGTGGCTTATGAATGTGTTGATCGGGCCGATGTTGAACTTTGAATCTCGCCCGGTCGGCACATAGCCCTCAACGAGGCGGTTTATAAACTTTTCCGACCAGTAGAAGAGCGGCCACCTGCGCAAATTGGCCATCATGGAGCCGACACGTTTCTCACCCTTCGTGGTTTCAACAAGCCGCGACTGCTCCCAGAAAGCATCGTCGCGGGCATATAACGCCGGGTCGGAATATTCGTTGCCGAGATAGTCGAGAATCTCATCGTGGGGAGTCGCACCAAACGAAAAGTTATCGTACGCCGTCAGCCGTCGCAAAAACGCGCTCGGAGTTCCTGGCATCAACGACATCTCAACGTAGAAATCGTCAAGGGTTTTGAGCCGCGAGCCGTCGGGAGCTTTGTCGAAGCTCTGGTTGATTTGCAGGAAGTCGACAAAATTCAGGTTGATAGACGGGGGAATGTTCATCCGCGCGTTGCGCACAAACATTGTTGAATCATCCTCGACAATCAGCCGGCCCGTGAAACCGAAAGTGGCAGGATTGTGCGGAGCAAAACTCAGTTCGATGCAGCGGGTGCTGTCAGGAAGAAAAATCGTGTCGGTGAGATAAAACTTATAGAAGTCGGGCGCGATTGACGACAGCGGGCTGACAAAACGGTTTCGCAAAACCGCGATATCATTCTGATAAAGGTCGATTTCGCAGAATGCCTCGTCAAAAAGGGGTTGCATGCTCGCGGCGTCGAAAGTCTCGTCGATTCCCTGCTGGCGCACTCCCAGGCGGTACTCCTTCTGTGCCTCGGGGTCGCGGCGATAAAGGATCTCTGACAGCTTTTCCTTAACAGCCATAGGGAGTATCGGCTTGCCGGTTATTTCTGAAGTGTCGACATGCTCGCGCAGGAAGTCAAAGCGCCCTGCTTTCTTGCCACCTGTTGAATCGGGCTTGGCACCAAAAATAGTGTTGTTCAGGCCGTATGTGGTGCGCTCGTACTTGCGGTAGTTGAATCTGTCATTTCGATGCGGGTCGGTCAACGGGCCGGCCTTGCGCAGGCGCTCGGCAAAGGCCACGGCGGGGTTGTTCTTTTTGGAATACTTTTCCTTGCCTCGGCGCACCACCACTTCGTCGAGCCTATGGCCAGTGGGCGACATAACGGCCTTGACCGTTCTCTGATGCGCCTTCACCGGGACGCGCGCCTTGCCGTAGCCCATCACAGAAAACTCAAGCTCGGCATCGGCTCCACCCACCTCAAGCGAGGCGCGCCCGTGGTCGTCGGTCAATGTGCCCTGTCCGGTGCCCACAACATACACGGCGGTGTATGGAATTCCCTGACCTGTAACTGAATCGGTCACTTCAAGCGACACTCTACTGGCCGCTGCCGGGATGAAAGCCAGCAGGGATATGAGCCCCAGAAAGAGCATTCGCAACGAAATAATATGTCGGGAAGTGGGATTTAACACAATGTTTTTATATCTTCGCGAAGTTAGCTATATTGTTTAAATCGAGCAACAAAGAGCTGTTAACATGTCGAAAGAGACCGAATTCAAATTCCTTGTGACCGGCGACAGTTACAAAGCCATGGCCACCGAAAGCCTGCGCATCGAGCAAGGATATATCTCGAAACGCCCTCAGGGCACCGCGAGGGTCAGGATAAAGGGCGACAAAGCCTACTTGACGATCAAAGGAATGAACCACGGGGCCACCCGCGACGAATGGGAATATCCAATCCCGGTTGAAGAAGCCGGCGAAATGCTTGAACGAGTGTGCGAGGATGGAATTATCCAGAAGACCCGTTGGATTGTGCCGTATAAGGGCTTCACCTGGGAGGTAGACGAGTTTCACGGACACCTTGAAGGGCTCACCGTTGCCGAAGTGGAATTACCCGATGAACACACTCCGCTCTCGGAGGTGCCGCTTCCCGGCTTTGCCGAGAAGAACGTCACGGGCGATCCACAATACTATAACTCGAATCTGTCGAACAAAGTTAGATGACAGTCAAGAATTAAAACTATTTATGACCAAAATCAAGAAGAGAATCAGGGCAATGCTGTGCGCGGCAGCCCTCACATCGGCGCTTGCTGCTTTCGGCGCAGGGCCAAAAAGCATCATCATTAACCACGTCGACGGCACCTCGACATCCATCAGCATGGCCGATGACATCACAGCCTCCTTTGCCGGGGGGCAGATGGTGGTTAAGAGCGCCGAAGGAGAGCTCTACTACCCTCTCGCCGAAGTCCGCGGATGGCTTTACAGCACAGAAGAGGGCAAAGTATGGGGCGCGACCGAAGCTGTCGGTGTGCCTTTATTAGCCGTAAAAGTCACGGCCAACGGAATATTGCTCGAAGGGCTTCCCTCGGAATCAGAAATAATGGTGACGGCTGTCGACGGACGGAAAGTGATTTCAACCACAGCTGGCGGCCAACTCAACATCGACCGGGCCTCGCTCCCTTCCGGGATGAGCATTCTGACAATTAACGGCAAGTCATACAAAATTGCATTTGGGAAATGAAAAAGGGTATTTTATTGACACTCGTATGCAGCCTTGGACTCAACGTGGTTGCCCAGCACGAAGTGCTGGACATTTATCGCAATGACAACAATTTTGACCACTTCCGCATAGCGGAGTTGGGCGAGCTGCACCATACGAAAAACGAAGAAGCCGAATTTTCAGGCCTTCGGTTCGGCACTAACAGCATTCCTTTGTCGGCCATCGACAGTTGCGTGGTAAGGCAGACAACCTTGCCCGACATCTATATTAACCTTATTGACTATCCCAACATCGCCGATCTCTTCAAAACCTCTAACGGCTTCAACAAGTCGACCATCTACCGGGCAAAGATGAGACTTGACGGAAACGGGGAGGCCGAGGATATCGCCGAGCAGGAAGTGGAATTCCGCGGCCGCGGCAACTCGACATGGAAATATAGAAAAACGCCCTACCGCTTCAAAATGGCGAAGAAAGCCTCGGTGTGCGGACTGCCCAAGGCAAAGTCATTTGCCCTGATTGCCAACTACCTCGACCCCACGCACATTAGAAACACAATTGCCTTTTGGGTGGCTCGCGAGTTGGGACTCCCTTTCACCAATCACTCGGTACACTGCAATCTTTATCTCAATGGCCGATACCGCGGCCTTTACATGCTCACTGAAAAAATCGGCATTGGCGGCGGTTCGGTCGACATCGACGAGGAGAAGGGGATGCTGTTCGAGCTCGACGTTTACTACGATGACGATTTCCAGTTCAGATACCCCATGCCTCAGGCCAACACCGGCTTGCCGGTGATGGTGAAAGACCCCGACCTGACAGAAATAAAGCCCGACCCCGCTGAACGCGAGGCGTATTGGAACGAATGGCAGGCCGACTTCACCGAAATGGCCGACGCAATAATGAACCAGCAGAACATCGGCGACTACCTCGACCTGCAAGAAGCCGCGAAATTCATGCTGGTCAACAATCTGGCGTGCAACCGCGAACTCAATCACCCCAAAAGCGTGAATCTCTTTAAGGAGGGGCTGGGCAAAGATTTCAAATACCGGTTTGGTCCGGTTTGGGATTTCGACTGGTCGACCGGCTTCATGGCAGCCGGCCCCTCGATGAATTCTTATAACCGCGTATTGATAACAACGGGCTCGGGCACACCTGGCACACCATTCATGCGGGCGCTCGTGAGCAACCCCGATTTCATGAGCGTATATAAAGAAGTGTGGAAAGATTTCATGGCCAACGTCTATCCGCGTTGGATGGCGTACATCGACAGCTACGCCTACAGCATCGAACCATCGGCGCGCCGCGACGGCATCCTGTGGCCCGACGGCTGGGCCGAGCAGGACAAAACCTACGCCCAGTCGAGCTTTGACACAAAAAAGCACATTGGCAATCTCAAAACATGGCTCACAAACCGCGTTAAGTGGCTCAACAACCACGCGCGCCTCGGGCTCTATTAAATTGACCCCTAACACGAAGAAAACAGCAGGCTCTGTGTCGATTCGATTTCCGACACAGAGCCTGCGTTAATTTATGGTATTGTAGTCGAACGCTAATTAGATTCCAAGATCCTTTTTGATGAGTTCGATCTTAGCTTTCGCAGCGGCATCAGCGGCATGGTAGTCGGCGGCGGTGTTCATCTTGCCGTGAACCTCCATGTAGAACTTGATTTTAGGCTCGGTGCCCGAAGGACGAACCGAAATCTTCGAACCATCCTCAGTGAAATATTGAAGCACGTTGGAGGTTGTGGGGAAGTCCATCTTGGTAACAGTGCCTGTGCGAAGGTCGGTCATGTTAAGGTCGGCATAATCCTTCACAATAACCACGGGGCTGCCTGCGAGCTGCTTAGGAGGATTTGCGCGGAAATTCTTCATCATTGCCTGAATTTCTTCAGCGCCGGTCTTGCCCGGACGAACCACGGAAACACCGGTTTCGTGGGAGAAACCATATTTCACATAGATATCCTGAAGCATTTCCATGAAGCTCATGTTCTTGTCCTTTGCCCAAGCCAGGCATTCGGCCATCAGCGAGATTGCCGAAACGGAGTCCTTGTCGCGGGCGAAGGTTTCGGCGAGGAAGCCGTAGCTCTCTTCACCGCCACCAAGGTAGCGATCGGTGTTCTCGAGGTCGCGAATCACTGAAGCAATCCACTTGAAGCCGGTGTAGCAGTCGAACATGCGGATGTTGTTAGCATCGGCAATCGACTTGATGGTTTCAGTGGTGACGATGGTCTTAACGATGTATTCCTTACCCGTCAGGCGACCGAGCTCGGCGTTGCGGGTCATCAGATAGTTGAGCAGGATGAGGCAAATCTGGTTACCGTTGATCAGAACGTATTCGCCATTGGTGTCGCGAACTACGCAGCCGATGCGGTCGGCGTCGGGGTCAGAGGCAACCACGAGGTCGGCATCAACTTCCTTGGCCTTAGCCACAGCCATAGCCATCGCTGAAGCATTTTCGGGGTTCGGAGAATCAACTGTGGGGAAATTGCCGTCGGGGATATCCTGTTCAGGAACGTGGATAATGTTAGTAAAGCCGTAGTTCTTGAGCGATTCAGGTACAAGGGTGACACCAGTTCCGTGAATCGGGGTGTAAACGATTTTGAGGTCGGCGTGGCGCGCGATCACGTCGGGGCTGAGCGACAGCTCCTTGATTGCATCGAGGAAAGCCTTGTCGACATCCGGGCCCACAATCTCGATGAGGTCGGGGTTACCCTGGAACTTTACTTCGCTGATGTTCTTGATGCGGTTGACGTGGTCGATGATATTAACGTCGTGGGGGGCGATAATCTGCGCGCCGTCAGCCCAGTAAGCTTTGTAGCCGTTGTATTCCTTGGGGTTGTGCGAGGCGGTGATGTTCACGCCGCTCTGGCAACCGAGATGACGGATTGCAAACGAAAGCTCGGGAGTGGGGCGGAAACTGTCAAAAAGATAAACCTTGATACCGTTAGCCGAAAAAATATCGGCCACAATCTCGGCAAACTTGCGGCTGTTGTTGCGCACGT
>CAYTBH010000044.1:0-18017 GCA_964435935.1 uncultured Alistipes sp. | reverse complement strand
ATCGCCGAACTTGGCTGATGCTAAATTAACAAAAAGTTATGAGAACCGCGATTTTCGGCACCGCCATGGTTTGCGGCGCCCTTTGGCTTATGGCCGGCGCGCCGGTGCTTGAAGGCCTCACACCCGCCGGACGCGCCGTGAAGGTCGAAGTGATTGGCGACAACATATTGAAGGTGACCAACTCGGCCCCGGGCGAGGCACTCTCGCCGTCGAAAGTGACAGTGAGCCCCGAGGCGACTCCGCGCGCTGAGCTCACCAAGGCAGGCGACCTGCGGGTGCTCTCAACATCCACTGGCATGCGGGCCATCTTCGACCCCGCCACCGGGGCGCTTACTCTCGCCGACAGGCACGGCAACGGGCTATATGACAGCGGCGTGCGCGCTACCGATGCCGCCGGCCGGCGGGCGATGTCGCTCGTGCCCCTCACGGGAGCCTCGGCGTTCTATGGCGCGGGCGAGCGCGGCCACTCGTTCAACCTCGCCGGCGACACCCTGGTGATGTACAATCGGCAGAACTACGGCTACACCGCCGGCGACCCGCGAATATCGCAAATGAACATCACGATGCCGCTGCTGGTGAGCCCGAAAGGTTATGCCGTTGTTTTTGATGACTTTGCCGCCTCCGAGCTCGTGGCCGCATCGCCGATGGAATATGCCTCGGAAAGCCCCGAATCGGTTGCCTACTACCTCGTTTCATCGCCCCGCGGCTTCGAGGGAATCCATTCGGAACTCACCTCGCTCACGGGTCGACAGCCCCTCCCCCCGTTTTGGAGCCTCGGCTACATCACATCGAAGTATGGCTACAAGACTCGCCGCGAGGCCGAGCAGGTGGTCGACTCGCTGAAA
This sequence comes from uncultured Alistipes sp., assembly GCA_964435935.1. Lineage (GTDB taxonomy): Bacteria > Bacteroidota > Bacteroidia > Bacteroidales > Muribaculaceae > UBA7173. The sequence continues at coordinate 17,172 of CAYTBH010000044.1, read as the reverse complement.
ACTGCCGGCTATCCCGTCGACGGCATGGTGCTCGACCTCTATTGGTATGGTAAGGAGGAGGATATGGGTCGCCTCGACTGGGACCCCGACCAGTGGCCCGACCACCAGAAGATGCTCGCCAATCTGAAAGAGAAGGGGGTGAACATGGTGGCCATAACCCAGCCCTACGTCCTGCGAAACGGTCGCGGGCTCGACAATTACAACCACCTGGCCGCCAACGGTATGCTGGCCAAAGACTCGCTCGGCAACCCCGCCGAGGTGAAAATCTGGGTTGGCGAAGGGGGCATGATTGATGTCAGCAATCCCGAGGCCGCTGAATGGTATCGCCAGACCTACCGCCGGCTCACCGACCAGGGCATGGGGGGCTGGTGGGGCGACCTCGGCGAGCCCGAGGTGCACCCCGAGGGCTTACACCACGCCAACGGGCTCACCACACGCCAGTATCACAACCTCTACGGCAACGACTGGAGCCGCATCATTGCCGACCTCTATGCCCAGGAATATCCCGGCGTGCGCCTCATGACCCTCATGCGCGGGGGCACCACGGGGTTGCAGCGCTACTCCGTGTTCCCCTGGAGCACCGACGTTTCGCGCTCGTGGGGGGGACTCCAGCCGCAAGTCACCATAATGCTCGGCGCCGGGCAGAGCGGCCTGGGCTACATGAGCCATGATGTCGGCGGCTTCGCCATCGACCCCGCGAACCCCGTCGACCCTGAGCTTTATGTGCGCTGGCTGCAGCTCGGCCTCTTCTCCCCGGTGCTCCGCACCCACTCCCAGGCATTTGCCGAGCCTTATCTCTATCCCGAGCATCAGGATATAATTCTGCCGCTCGTCAAGGCCCGCTATTCGTGGCTCCCCTACAACTACACCCTGGCCTACGAGAATGCCACCAAGGGCACTCCGCTCGTGCGCCCCATCGGAACCTACGACCCCGACCCCTCGCTGCTCGACCACATAACCGACCAATATCTCTGGGGCCGCGACGTGATGATTGCCCCGGTGCTCACCCCCGGCACAACGGCGCGCCCGGTCACTTTCCCCGAAGGGGTTTGGGTAGACTATAACGACCCGACCCGGCGCTATGTAGGGCCTGTTGACTCCGTGATGGTTGATGCTCCGCTCAACGTGATTCCGATGTTCGTGCGCGCCGGGGCGCTCATCCCCGCCGCTGATTACCCCATGGGTAACGTTGGCGACTACGATCCCTCGCGCTACACCATCAACTATTATCCCGCCGAGGAGGCTCCCGAAAGCGAGTGTGTCATCTATGAGGACGACCGCGTCAATCCCCGCTCGATTCAGGAGGGCGCGTTTGCCCTGGTAAAAATCCTTGCCGAGAACAGCCCTGAAGCATTCGTTTTCACAATCGAAGCCCCGGAAACAACCTACCCCGGCATGCCCGACACCCGCCGCTTCACCTTCGTGCTCCACAACGTCGACAAGCCCCTGGCTGTCACACTCAACGACGGCACGCCGGTTCAATCATCCTACGACCCCTCGACACGAACCCTCACAGCCGAACTTCAGGCAAACCTCAGTACTGGCCAGAATCCGCGGGTGATTGTGACGAGGTAACATCCTGAAAGTCTACTTATTTAAACTCTGTTTGAATAACGGGTTGACTCTATTCGGATGCTGTTCGGATAGGGAAGATGCGAAAAATTCCAATAAAATTATTGGAACATTGATTGTTATATCGAAAATTATTCCTACATTCGCGTCATAAACATCCCGAAACCGAATAAATATCGTGAAAAATTATGGGGATGACGAGGCAAGCCGGCAGCACGCCCGGCATCCCCTTTGCTCATAACGCAGCCATTGTAACCCGTGACCCCGCCACTCCGCGGGGTCACCTTTTTTGTAAGTTGGCCGGAGGCCAAAGGGTGAGAGGTTGAAAGGTTGAGAGGTTGAAGGGAGGCGGAATAGCATCACAGCCAAAATGCCTTGCGAAAAAGGCATTTTGGCTGTGACATTAATGGTTGTGGATGAACTTTGTCAGCGGGCCGGGGCGATGACCAGCGCGTTCAGGAATCCTTCGGCGGCGGTGCCGGTGTCGATGCCGGTGACTTCGATGGTGATTGTGCCGTCCGCAGCGGGCTCTACCGCTTTGTAGGTCACGGCATACTCCTCAAACGGCACTTTGTCAAACGAGGAGTAGACGCCCGTTCCCGACGAGGCGATTTTTAGCCCCGGTTTGATCTGTTTCACCTCAGACTGCGCCTTCCCTATTAATTTGTAGGTTGTAACGCGCGCGTCGCGGCTGCCGTTGAAGCGCACTGCCAGGAGCGTGATGTCGTATTTTCCCGAGGCGCTGAGCGATGTTATGGCGAGTCGGGCCGTCGGGGTGTTGCCCGTGCCCTTGGTCCCTGCGACTATGAGGCCGTCTTTCCAGGCGGTGATGGGGAATTCGACACCCGCGGCCTTGATGGGCTCGTGTTTGTCCTCGCCGCTCACGCCGAGGTAGCTCCCGGTGAATCCGCCAAGGATGTCGATGCTCGTTTTCACAAAGTTGCCCTCGGTGTCTTTGAGCCATACATGGTTGTCAGAGGGTTCGAAGGCGGTGACATTGTTCCAAGGCGTGCCCGAAATGGAGTTCGGCCCGAAATCGACATATATCGGGGCCGTGAGGTCGCCATCCTTCACCGCAGGGGAGGAGTACTCGGTCAGTTCGGTCACTTTATGGGGGTTGGCAACCGCGCGGTGAGCCGCGAGGCGGGCAATAGCGGCCATTTCGTCGTTAACGGTCGAGGGCGCGTAGGTGGTGGTTGTAACGTCAATGCCGAATATGGCTTCAAACCAGGTGCAGGCGGCGGTGTAGCGCCCGTATGTCACCTCGAGGTGGTAGCCGTCGCGGTTGAAAATGTCGCCGACGTAGGCCGTGCGGGCGTTCTGTATGGCCGTGCCCGATGGTACGATCAGTTTGAGTTCGCTGTTGTCGGCCATCGCCTTTTGCGCCGACGACACAATGGCGTTGTACATCGTCATCTGGTCGTTGTTGTAGGCCGGGAAGCTCTCGTGGTTCGAGCTGGAGGCGTAGGCCCAGGTCTGGTGCCAGATCAGAGTGGCGCCAGGCACTTTCGCCGAGATGCCGCTTACGAGTTGTGGCAGAGCGGTGTAGGTGTCATATTTTCCCGATTTTCCGCTTGCCTGCTGAAGGCTTATGTAGTCCCAGGGCTCTTCGGCCAGCACGTCCGACAGGCGCGCGCCGGTGCGGTTTTTCTTCTCGCCGGCAACCACCTTGCGGTATTCGTAGGCCGGCGAGTCGTTCTGCAGGTTGGCATAATGCTTGTCGAGGTCGCAGCCGCCGATATACATGTTGCCAATCACCACATCGATGCCCGCGGCCTTCGCGAGGTCATAGAGGTATTGCTCCACGGCGTCCTGCGAGAAGCTGTTGCCGATGGCGAGAATCTTAACAGTCCCCTGCTCCACACTGACGGTGAATTCGGTGGTGGCTTTCGCTTCCTGGGCTACGGCTTCGACCTTCACGGTGGCCTCGCCGGCAGCCATGCCGGTGATGGTTATGGTGGTGTCGTCCTTGCGGGCGGCTTCAACAATCTCGGGGTCGCTCGACTGGCAGGTCCATTCAACGGTTTCATATCCCGTGCCGGCGAAAGTGAGGGCGATGTCGCTGCTCTGGCGGCGCGCGACGGTGACGTGGCTCGGGGCCGACACTGTTATTTCCACAGCCGGAGTCTCGGGTTCAGGCTCAGGCTTCAGTTGCGGCTCGTCGGTCGATTCTGAACAGGCCGTGACGAAAGCCAGCAGAAAGTAAAAGGGGAGCAACAGAGCCGGCTTTAAGCGTAGCAGAGTTTTTTTCATGATAATGAATGAGGTTTAGGTGTCTATACAATCATAGACGCAAAAACCGCGCGGAATGTATAGGTCGGCCGCCCACAATAATTAAGGAAAATCGCCAATCGCGGGTTAGCGCGGGTCGCCGGGGTCGAGAATGCGCGGCGAGGCGTAGTAGAGCGCGGGTGTGCCGGGGATGAGGCAGTAAACGGTCTGCACACCGTCGGGCGCGGTGTGGAGGAAGCGCTCCGAGGGTGGGGCGTTGAAAGTTGCCGGGTCGAGGGGCACGGCGGAGGAGGGTAGGGTAGGAGTGAGCGTGCGTCGCTCCGGCGTTGCCGGCAGGATGAGGAAGCGGGGTGCCCCGTAGTAATCGGCCACCACCTGGTGGATGTAGTAGTCGTCGGGGTCGAGCGTTCGCACCCTCCGCAGCGTGTACCATGGCAGGGCATTTTCGTCGGGGAGGTCGGCAAACACCACTCCGTCGCGACTTTGGACGAGCTGCGCGCGGGCCTCGGCCTCGGCCTTGGCCATTCGGGCCACATACGGGATTGGCGCGGCTGTGAAGAACAGCGCCGCGGCGCCCAAAATCGCGGTGGCGAGTTTCGAGACGCTTATGGCTACTGGCGAGGCTGAGCCTCTGAGAGCCCGCGTCCATTGCAGCAGGGCGATCAGGGCGAAGGTTTGCGAGAACCAGCCGCTGCGCCCCATGATGCCCCCGGCGGCGCAGAAGGGTAGGGCGCATATTGCGGCTACCATCCAGAAGCCCCACCACGAGCGCGCTTCTCGGGCCATCCATCCGCGCCATCGGGGCCACAGAAGCAACACCCCGAAAAGCGCTATCGCCCCCAGCGTCAACGGCGCGGAGCATAGCAGGAGCTCGCCCAGGGGAGCGTCGGCAACGCGGCTCTGCGCTGCCCGTGCCCAAATACCGGGCGATGTGAAGGCGATTGCGACCCCGGCGGCAAACGCCGCTACGGGAGCCACCGAAAGCCGCCCGCTCCCCTGCGGCCAACGGCGTTGCGCGAAGAGCATCCACGCGCATGCCGCGAGCAGCGGCGCGCCCATCGATTCGTGGAAACCGCCAGCGATTACCATCGCTCCGAGGCAAAGCGCTTTGCTCCAACGCTTTGCCTCCTGGTTATAACGTTGCCAAAGGTAGATTGCGCCCACCCCGGCAGCCGTGGCCACGGGATAGTTGAAATTGAAGTCGACGGTGTACATAAGGTCCCACCACGGATAGGCCACGGCTATATATGCCAGCGCCGCGGTCGCGGCCAGCGTGCGACCCCGCCACGCGTCGCCCAGACGAAGCGCCAGGGCCATCATCAGCCACGTCGCGCACCCCATAATCGCGGCAATCAGCCATTTGGGGAGAAACGTGAGCGCCGTCATGGCGCAGAAGTTGGCCAGCCGTCCGTTGGCGTGAAGCCAGTGGAACGGAAACCAGCGATAAAAGCGCGACAGCGGCCACGGGCCGTCAAACCCGTTGATGGTGCGGAAACTACCCATGTAGCCATAGTCGTCGCCCGTCAGCGGAAACAGCAGGTAGAGCGCCAAAATCAGCGCCGCGAGTGCCGCGGCGAGCCATTGCTGGGGTGCGGGGCGCCAGGTTTTCATCACTCGTCAAGCAGGTCGGGTCGCAGGGCGCGGGTGCGGGCCAGCGACTGTTCGTGGCGCCACTCGGCTATTTTTGCCTCGTGGCCCGAGAGGAGGATGTCGGGCACGCGCCACCCCTTGTACTCAGCCGGGCGCGTATAGTCGGGGGCAGAGAGCAGGTGGTCCTGAAACGAGTCCGAGAGGGCGCTCTGCTCGTCGCCAATCGATCCCGGGATGAGGCGCACCAGCGCGTCGGAGATGATGATGGCCGGCAGCTCGCCGCCGGTCAGCACATAGTCGCCGATGGAGATTTCCTTGGTAATCAGGTGCTCGCGCACCCGGTAGTCAACCCCCTTGTAGTGGCCGCAGAGTATTATTATGTTGTTGAGCAGCGACATGCGGTTGGCCATAGGCTGGTCAAAGCGCTCGCCGTCGGGCGAGGTGAAAATCACCTCGTCGTAGTCGCGTTCGGCTTTCAGGGCCTCGATGCAGCGGTCAATCGGCTCAACCTGCATCACCATCCCCGCTTCCCCTCCGAAAGGGTAGTCGTCGACCTTGCGGTGCTTGTTGGTCGAGTAGTCGCGCAGATTGTGTATGTGGAATTCCACCAGCCCCTTCTGCTGCGCCCGTTTCAGAATCGAGCAGTCGAGGGGCGAGGTGAACATCTCGGGCAGTACGGTCAGTATGTCGATTCGCATCTCTTCAGTTTTCTTTTTTTGTTGTTATCGCAGCAATTCGGCCTGGTGGAGAATCTGCAGCGCCAGCTGGTCGCGGTAGATGTTGCCCCCCACCGAGGCGTGTCCGTCGGCATCCGCCGGGCCGCTCACCGAGAGGTCGGCAAGCATGATGGGGTAGCCTACGGCGTCGTTCCACACTATCAGGCGGCACGCCAGCCCGTCGTCGGCCATAACCAGGAACGCCTCGGAATGGTGGGCGCGGAAATACTCATATTCGAGCCTCTCCTGCCCGGCTCCTTCGCGGGTTTTGGCGATATCCCTCTCAGAAACCACCTTGGGTCCTACGGGCAGCGTGCGCGTAAGGTGGGGAAACCGCTCCAGAATCATCTCCTCGGCGGCTTCGAGAATGCGGTAAACAGCCGTGCCCCTCGCGACGAGCGTCTCCTTGTTCACCGCCGTCGGCTCGATGGACTGCTGCCATGCCCAGGCCGAAACGTGGGGCGACCGCGTCGCGTTCTCCGGAATCCAGGGGCGGAGCGCCGTCATCACGGTGAACACCCCGAACCCGGGCGCGATGTCGTAGCGGTCGAGCTGCGTGCGCAGCCAGGGGTCGAGTCCCGTGGCGATTTCCATCATCTCGCCAGAGGAGGGGAGGGTGAAGGTCACCGGCTCTCCGGGGCCGTTGAGCCCCTGCCCGACAGGGAAATATAACGGTGCCGACACGCGGCGGAGGCCGAACTCGTCGGCAAGCCGCGGTTCGAGAAAGCGCTTAACCTCGGTCAGCGCGATTTCGGCTGTTTCGCGTAGCAGGCGCGGTGTGTACATGGGTAGTTTGTGGTTTGGGTTAATCGTTTATGGTTCAGAATCTGTAGGTGAGCCCTATGCGCCCGCTGATGCCCTGGCAGGGGATGCCGAACGGCTCCATCGAGCGGCTGTCAAGCAGGTTGTCGCCGGCGATGAACACCCGCAGCGGCCTCAGCACCTCGTAGGCCGCCTCGGCGCTCAGGTTGTCGTAGTCGCGGAGGTTCGTCAGATGGGTCGCCGTGCCGTCGAACCACGCCATGCGCCGCGACATCCGCCTTGAATAGCCCAGCTTTATGGTGAGTTTGTCGATGGGGCGCGCAACGGCTTCGGCTTCGAGGCGCTGGCGCGAGCGGTCGCGCCATAGATACCAGTCGCCGCGGGCTCCCTCGGTCAGCACCCCCTCGAACCCGGCGGCAAGCTCCACAGCGCGGCGGTATTGCCAGCTGAGCCGGGCACCGATTTTTGCCGACCGCTGTTTTCCGGCGCTCCAGGCGGGCAGCCCCTCGGCGTAGATTGGCATGAGCCACTTGTCGGCCGCGGCATAGTCGGCCCCGAGTTCGAGCGCCACGCCGTTGAACGGCCCGAGGCGCAGCTTCAGGCTCCCCTCGAACGGCACGCGGCTCATGCCGTATGACAGGTAGGGGCTGAAACATGGTGCCTCACGATAGAGTTCCGAAAGCGGGTTGAGGCGCTCCCCTCCGCCCAGGCGCAGCGCGATGCCGAGCCAGCTTTGGGGGTTGAAGCCGGCGAGAATGTCGGGCGCGACGCGGACGTAGGCCCCCGAGTTGAACGCCACGTCGGCGCGAAGCCCGACGCGGGCCGAAACCGTGCCGTTGTCAAACACCCACCGGGGGCGCGCCGCGATGTAGCCCTGCGTGCGGCCCTTGTCGGCAACCGTGCCGTAGTGGTTGAAATTCAGGAAATCGCCCGTAAGGTCAATCCCCGCCGCCTGGTGGCTGTTGATGCTTTGGATTATGCTGCCACCGATTGCGAACGCGTGCTGCCCCATAGGCCGGGTGTCGCTCTTGTCGAGGCGCCCGAAATTGAACAACCCATAGTTGCCCCTCGCCTCGTAGCTGAGGCCGTTGCTGTTCGAGCGCCCCTCCCATTTCGCTCCGAGGCGCCAGTCGAGCGCGTCGCGCAGAGGGTCCGAGAGCTCGGCAGGGTGGTTGATGCGCGAAAAGCGCAGGCGCGTGTCAACCGTCAGCCGTCCACCGTCAAATAGGTGTGTAAGCCCGGCCTTCGCCCCCGCTTCGAGGCGTTTCACCCGCAGCCGCTCCTCAAAGAGGTCGCTCAGCCGCCGGTAGTCGGTGTAGCTCCCCTCGATGCCCAGGTCGAGCCGCGTGCGCTCGGTGTCGACAGCACGGAAGCCCGCCTCGAGCGCCGCGTTCTTCTCGGTCGCGTAGGCTCCCTTCACAAATCCGCGCCAGGGGCAGCACGTTTCCGCCGCCCCCGCCCATGCCGGCTCAAGCTGTCGCAGCATCGGGGTCAGTTGGCCCCACTGCGTCAGGTCGTTGAACCGAAGCGCCACCGGCGCGATTTCGGGTTTCTGAAGGCGGGGATAGATGTTGAGCCGCGTCGCGGCCCGAAGTTCGGGCACTATTTCGCGCTCTATGGTAATCTCCTTTTCGAGTTCCTGCCCGGCGGCGGCGAGCGCCAGCAGGGCTATGGTGAGGGTCGTTGCTAATTTCTTCATTTCGATGCTGAGCCGGATAGACGGGTGTCGATCATTTCAAAAATGTCAGGCTCGGTGCCTGGATAGTTGCCGCGGAGCGAGCGCAGATAGGCATCGGCCTGGAAGCCGTCTCCCTCGGCGCGGTGGATGTCGCTCAGGAGTATGAAGCCCCTCGCGAGCCAGTAGTCGTGCGGCGGGTTGGCCTCGATCAGCTCGTTGACCTCCTCGAGGGCCAGCTTGCGCTTCCCGGCGTCGAAATGGCGCTGGGCGCGGTAGTAGGCGGCTTTCGTGCCGTAGAGGTCGGCCATGTCGCCGGCGAGCTCGTCCCAGATTTCCGAAGCCTCGGCGTCGCGGCCCAGCTTGCTCAGCGCCAGTGCCTTGTCAAACGATGCCTCGCGCTTCTCAGCCGACCCTACCGATGATGAGCCGAGCAGCCTGTCGGCTGTCTCGACAACCTGCACGCCAAGCCCCAACGTGTGGCTCACCCGCAGTATTCCCATGCGGGCGGCGTTGATGTCGGCCGCGTCAGAGGCCTTCGCCTCCACCGCGCGGTAGCTTTCGAGCGCCCCCTCGGTGTCGCCCCCCATCAGTTGGGCTTCGGCCTTGATAAACAGCGCCCTGACGGCCTCGGGAGAGTCGGGATACTGCTCGGCGAGCTCCGCGGCCCTTGCCAGCGCGTCGGCGCGACGCCCATCCTCGAGGGCCTTTTCAGCGCTCAGGAGCGTCAGCCGCGCCACTTCGCCCTGTTCGAGTTTCGGCGCGTCGGGCACTCCGCGCAGGAATGCCAGGTATTCGGCCAGGTTGCCGTTGTCGGCATATATCAGTTTCAGGTCGTCGGCTGCCGCGCGGGCCTCCTCCGAGGTGGGATAGCTGGTAATCACCCGTTTGTAGGTGGCCACCGCCTCCTCTCGCGAGCCGCTGTTGAGTTGGGAGATGGCGAGCAGCAGCAGCCCCTGCCGCCCCTGGGCCGTCAGCGGGTAGCGTTCCGCGAGCCGGCGATACGTTTCTATGGCGCTCCGCGTGTTCCCCGTTTCGGCATAGCTTTGCCCTATTTCGAGCAGCGCAGAGGGCATAAGCGCCGAGTTGGGAAAGCGGCGCGTCATCTCCCCGAGGATAGCGATTTTCCCCTCGTGGTCGCGGCGCAGACCCTTCATGAGGCCCTGCTGGAACATGGGGTAGTCGCCCGTCGCCGGGTCCAGGTCGTAAGCCTTGCGGTAGGTCGCGTCGGCTGCGGCAAACTCCCCGGCATAGTATTCGCAGTCGGCCACGCGGTTGAGCGCGTCGGCCCGCTGCGACTTCTGCGCCGCGTCGGTGCCGGCAATCGACAGGTACATCTCGAAATCGTGTTTCGCCGCCGCGAACTCTTTGAGAGCGAAGCGCGTGTAGCCCAGGTCATAGTAGGCCAGCCCGCGGTTCGTGGCCGTGCGGCTGTTCGATTTCAGGTAGCCGTTCAGCGCCGAGGCCGCCTCGCCGTAGCGCCCCAGGCGGTAGAGCGCCTGCCCCTCCCACAGCCGTGCTTCAGCCGCCAAGGGGGCGTCGAGGCGCCCCATCGAGGCCGCTTCGGCAAGCCGAGGCAGCGCCTTGGCCGCGTCGCCCTGTTGCAGCTCGCGCGCCCCGAGGTTGTAGAGCACCGTCTGCTTGGCCCGAAGCATCTCCTCCGAGGGGCGGCTCACGCGGTTTATGGCCGCCAGCGCAGCCGCGTAGTTGTTGTCGGTCATATAGCCGTTCACCACATATTTCTCCACCTCGGCCGAGCGGCTCGACGAGGGATAGCGCTTCAGGAACTCCTCGAAGAGCGCCACGGTGCTCCCGAAGGGCACCTTGCCCCCCGAAGCCTTTGCAAGCGCGTAGTCGTAGAAGGCTGTTTCCGTGAGTCCCGGTTCCAGACCCATGCGGCAGGCGCGGTCCAGAAGCACCGATGCCGCCGAGTAGTCGCCCCGGCGCATATATGCCTCACCCGAGTACACCAGCGCGCTCTGACCCATCTCGCTGTCGAGCCGCGTGGCGGGGGCCAGGCGTTCGAGGGCCCGCTGGTAGTTGCCGTTCTGGAAGTCGTTAACGCCCAATATGTAGAGCGCCGAGGCCGTGGGTTCGGCGGTTTCCCCGATATATTTGGTGAGCTCTGCGACCGCCTCCTGGCGGTCCCCCAGGGCGTAGAGGGCCTCACCCAGCACCCGGCGCGTTTCGGCCCGGTACTCCTCGGGGCACGCCCCGCCATTGAGCAGCGTCCGCGCCTCGCGCGAAGCCGCGGCATAGTCGCCCGTCATCAGCAGCGACTGCGCCAGGTAGTAGCCCGCGTCGGCAGCGGGGGTTCCGGCCACGCGGCGCACTCCCGAAAGTATGCTGGCCGCCTGGCGGTAGTCGCCCCGGGCATACGAAATGTAGCCCTGGTAGAATCGCGCGTCGCCGCCGTAGCGCTTCGTCGTCAGCAGGCGGTTGTAGATTTCATCCGCCCGGTCATACTCGCCGGTTTTCAGCAGGCAGTAGGCTCTGCGGTAGAGCAGCTCCTCGGCCCGACCGGGGTTGAGCGCCCCAGCCGACACTCGGTCATAGCGTTCGAGTGCCAGCGGATAGTCGCCCCGGTCGTAGGCCGCGTCGGCCAGCCGCAGCAGCGCGTCTTCGCGCACAGGCGATGCCGGATATTCGAAGATAAACTCCTTCAGCAGCTCCTCCGCGCCCCCGGGAGCGTCGTAGGTGCCGGGCCCAAGGCAGCGGGCTCCCCCGATGGCCTCCCACAGTGGGCGCTCTTCGGCTGGAACCACCGGGTTGGTCGCCGTGGCGCCCAGCGCGCAGCCCACGGCGGCGTATATCAACTGTTTCTTCACAAACATGGTCTTTATTATAAGGTGCAAAAGTAGCAAAAAACCTCATTATGCGCAATATCGGCCCCGTTATGCCGTTATCATCTTGAACTATCGCCGTTTAACCAATCAACAGTAATCCAACCCCCTAATGATTGATTTCCTCAATCAGCTCGACACTGAAATATACCTGATTTTCAACGGTCTGCATTCAGCGTTCTTCGACTCCTTCATGAAGCTCTTCACCGGGCGTTTCATCTGGGTGCCGTTCTATGCGGCCATCGCCGCGGTGTTTTTCAGGGCATGTCGCTGGCGGCAGGCGTTGGTTTATCTCGTCGCCGTGGGCATCGCCATCACCCTCACCGACCAGACTTGCGCGTCGCTCATCCGCCCCGTGGTCGAGCGCCTGCGCCCCTCGAACCTCGAAAACCCTCTCTCCGAGCTCGCCTACATCGTCGGCGGCTACCGCGGCGGCAGCTACGGTTTCCCCTCCTGCCATTCGGCCAACTCCTTTGCCCTGGCGGTGTTCGTCAGCCTGCTGTTCCCCCGAAAACGAGTTGTGTTTCTGATGCTTGGCTGGGCGTGCCTCAATTCCTACACCCGGCTCTACCTCGGCGTCCACTATCCCGGCGACCTCTTTGTGGGCGCCCTCATCGGCTCGGCCTTCGGCGCTTTGTGTTTCTGGGCTGCCAGCCGCGTCGCGCCGGTCAGGGCCGACGGCCCCCTCCCCGCGCCTCGAGTGCCTTTTTTCGCCCTGCCATGCGCGGTGTTGGGCATCACGCTGCTCTACATCGTCGTCAGATCCCTCTGACCAGCGCGATTTCCAACCCCTCGGCCGGCGCTTCGAGCCGCGCGACCGCGTAACGCCCCCCTCCGATCGCTATCTCGCTGTCGGAGGTTTCGTTTTTGCGGGGCAGCGCCTCCGGCAGAGGTATGTCGCCTATCGTGAGCCCGGCAATCCCGGCAGCCTTGAATGCCGCCTCCTTTATTGTCCAGGCCTGGAACAGGCGCTCGTCGTCGGCGCTCCAGCGCTCCAGGTCGGCCCGGGCGATGAACCGCGGGGCGATGCGCCGCAATTGGGCGCCCCGCAGCGTGCTTTCGCAGTCTATGCCAATCCGCGTCCCTTTGGGTGCCAGCGCCATCAGCGCCAGCCCGGGGCAGTGGCTTATGGATATTTCGAATTTTTCCCCCAGGGGGCCCTTCAGATACGGCGCCCCCGACTCCCGGTGGCCTACCTCGGCCCCGTCGGGGCCGAATGCCTCCCGAAGCAGCCCGGCCACGGCGGCAACCTCGGCCTCGCGGCGCCCGCTTTTCCCCTCGGCGGGGTAGGCGAGCCGGGCGGCGTGCACCCTGATCCCCTCCCGGTCGTAAATCAGCATTGCTGGTCGGGCATTACTTTCACGCGCACCTGCGCTATGCGGTGGTGCTCCATGTCGAGAATCAGGAAGCGGCACCGACCATACACCAGCGGCTCCTTCTCCTTAGGAAAGTCACCTTTGATGGCCAGCAGCATCCCCGCCAGCGTTTCGCTGTCGCCGGCAACCTCGGCATAGTCGTCCTCGTCGAGCCCCGTCACGCGGAAGAAGTCGGTCAGCACCGTCTTCCCCTCGAATATGTAGGTGTCGTCGCGGAGCCGCTTGTAGGTCTTCTCCTCCTCGTCATATTCGTCGTTGATGTCGCCCACAATCTCCTCCAGCACATCCTCCAGGGTGACCACGCCCTGCGTGCCGCCATACTCGTCGACAACCACGGCGATGTGGATTTTCAACTTGCGGAAGTCCTCCAGAAGGTCGTCGATCATCCTCGACTCAGGCACGAAATAGGGCTTGCGCATCAGTGTCTTCCAGTCGAAGTCTGCGGCGGGGGGCGTGTCAACGAACGGCAGCAGGTCGCGGGCGTAGAGAACCCCGCGTATGTCGTCCTGCGAGTCGCCGAACACCGGCATGCGCGAATACCCCGTCTCCACCACCACCTTCATCACATCCTCGAAGCTCATGTCGGCCTCCAGGCCCGTGATGTCGACGCGCGGGGTCATAATCTCCCCGGCGGTGGTGTCGCCAAACTTAAGGATGCCCTGAAGCATCTCCTTGTCCTGCGCCACATCGGTGATTTCAAGCGCCTGCCCAAGCTCGTCGGCAGTGATGTTGCGGCTCTGTCGCGTCACGACCTTGTTCACGAACTTGGTGCTGTTGACCATCACCGACGACAGAGGCCAGAACACTTTCTGAAGGAAGCTGATGCCACCCACCGCGAAGCGCGCCCACCGAAGCGGGTTGGTGTTCGCCACAAGTTTCGGCAGTATCTCGCCAAACAGCAGTATGAGGAACGTAAGGATTACCGTCTGCAGCAAAAAGTCGAGCCATCCCGGCATCGCGGCAAAGAGGTCCGAAAGCGCGAACGACGTCAGCACTACTATCGTGACATTCACCAGGTTGTTGGTAATCAATATTGTGGCCAGAAGCCGCTCCGGCGATTTCAGCAACTTCTGTATCGTGCCCGACGCCGCGGGGTCGTCAAGCTCTTCGGCTTCCTGGGGGGTGATCGAGAAAAACGCTATTTCGCTACCGCTCACAAATCCCGATAGCAACAGGCACGCCAGAGCCAGCGCGAGAGCCACAATCTGGGGTGCCCCGAACTGGGCTGTCGTTATGCCGGCTATCAGCGCCGCGCTCCATGCCGGCGCGAATCCGAATATATTCGGCAAAGGGTCTATATCCATTTCTTGTAAAATATGCCGCGAATTTAATCATTTCCCCTCATTTCCACAAACACAACGTTTTTCCGCCCCACGCGTTAAACCTTTTCCGCCCTCAGGCTGTCAAACCTTAAATAACCCTCAAAACCAATCACTGCCTTGAATCAACGCCAGCCCCGAGGCCTCATGCCGGTCCTCGCCCTCTTCGCCGCTTCTGCCGCGGCAAGCGCCTCCGACGCTCCCGCAACCAATCCCCGCCCCAACGTGCTCTTCATCTACGCCGACGACCTCGGTTACGGCGACCTCGAATGCTACGGCGCTAAGGGGGTTCAGACTCCGGCCGTAAACCGCCTCGCAGCCCAGGGCACCCGCTTCACCAACGCCCATGCCGCCGCCGCCACAAGCACCCCCTCGCGCTACTCCATGCTCACAGGCCGCTATGCCTGGCGCGACCCCGGAACCGATGTCGCCGCCGGTAACGCCGCCATGATCATCTCCCCGGGGCAGTACACTATGGCCGACATGTTCCGCTCGGCTGGATACGCCACCGGCGCCGTCGGGAAATGGCACCTCGGCCTCGGCTCCGAAACCGGCGCCCAGGACTGGAACGCGCCCCTCCCGGCAGCCCTCGGCGACCTCGGTTTCGACTACTCCTACATCATGGCCGCCACCGCCGACCGAGTCCCCTGCGTCTTCATCGAAAACGGCCAGGTAGCCAACTGGGACCCCGACGCCCCCATCGAGGTGAGCTACAAGGAAAACTTCCCCGGCGAGCCCACCGGCCGCGACAACCCCGAGCTCCTCTACAACATGCGCCCCAGCCACGGCCACGACCAGTCAATCGTCAACGGCATCTCGCGCATCGGCTACATGAAGGGGGGCGGCAAAGCGCTCTGGAAAGACGAGAACATCGCCGACTCCATCACCGCCCACGCCGAAAGCTTCATCAAAGCCCACGCCTCCGAACCCTTCTTCCTCTATCTCGCGACCAACGATGTCCACGTCCCCCGATTCCCACACCCGCGCCATAGGGGCAAATCATCAATGGGGCTCCGCGGCGACGCCATCGTGCAGTTCGACGCCACAGTAGGCTCTGTCCTCAACCTCCTCGACTCGCTCGGCATCGCCGACAACACCATCGTGGTCCTCTCCAGCGACAACGGCCCGGTGGTCGACGACGGCTACATCGACCAGGCCGAAGAACTCCTCGGCCAGCACTCACCCACAGGCGGCCTCCGGGGCGGCAAATACAGCTGCTTCGAGGGTGGGACCCGCGTCCCCCTCATCGTCCGCTGGCCCGGTAAGGTTGCAGCCGGGGCCACCTCCTCCGCCCTCGTGTCGCAAGTCGACTGGCTCGCGTCGCTCGCCGACCTCGCCGGCGCCCGCATCCCCGCCGGCCACGCCGTCGACAGCCGCCACGCCCTCCCCGCCTTGCTCGGCAGCGACCCCGAAGGCGTCCCCTATGTCATCGAGCTCGCCGCCAACCACGCTCTCTCAGTGCGCACCCCGCGATGGAAATTCATCGAGCCCTCCAAGGGCGGCCCCATCGTCTCCTGGGGGCCGAAAATCGAAACCGGCTACCTCGACAAACCACAGCTCTTCGACCTCTCCACCCCGCAGGGAATCCTCGAAACCACCAACGTGGCCCCCGAACACCCCGAGGTTGTCGCCCGGTTCGAGCAGCTCCTCGAAAACTCCCGCGCTCAGACCCCCACGGCCCGGTAGTCGCGCAGGAACCGCCGCAGCTGCAAACCCCCGATCAGCAACCCCGCAGCCGCGCCGGCACCCATGCTCCACAGCATCCCCTCGTCGACCCGCGCGCCCCACGCCATGAACCCCACAAGCAATAGCGCGAGCGGCAGCAGCAACATCACGCTACGCAGATGCGTCCGCCGGCACGCCACAGCGCGCGCCAGTACCTCGGTCGTCGGCATCCCGAGCACGTCGATCGACCTGATCTGCCGCAGAAGCCGGGAGTCAACCCACGAGCACAGCAGGAAATAGCACGCCATGCCTCCCGTCAGCGCCCAGCGCGTCCACCCCTCGTACTCAGGCAGCGAAAACACCGACACCGACAGCGGAACGAACGCCAGCGCCATGATCATAAAGAACCGATAACGCCGTTCCAGCCTTTCGAGCGCCGTGTGGCGCTTGAAATTCTCGACGCCATCCCCTCCCTCGGGGATGGCCGTGCGCAGCGCTTCGCGCCCCGCACGCCAACAATTTTTCAACCTATCGTCACTCATCCTTAATCATATTATGGAGTTTCTCTTTAATACGCCTCACACGCGACGCCACCGTGTTGCGGTTCATGCCCATCACGTCTGAAATCTCGTCATACGACAAATCGTCGAGCCACATCAGTATG
This sequence comes from uncultured Alistipes sp., assembly GCA_964435935.1. Lineage (GTDB taxonomy): Bacteria > Bacteroidota > Bacteroidia > Bacteroidales > Muribaculaceae > UBA7173. Next base: position 758 of record CAYTBH010000044.1, on the reverse strand, counting down.
ATCGCGCGGTCAGTCGCCTCAAGACGCCCGATCAGCGAACGCACCCACCTGGCCTGTTCCATCTCCTCGCCCGCGGGGTCAGCCCGCTCGCCCACAACGTCGAGCCCCACCGTCGGCAGCGCCGCCATACCACGCCGGCACACCGACACACAACTGTTGAGCGTCACCCGGTAGACCCACGTCCGCAAGTCCGACTCACCCCGGAAACTGCGCAGCCCCCTCCACAGATTCACCAGCGCGTCCTGCCGCAAGTCCGCGAACTCCCTCTCCCTCCCCGCGAACGAGTAGCAAATCCCGTTAATCGTGTCCCCATACCTCTCCATCAACCTCCTCATCTCCCCCTCCGCGTCTTTCCCCTCTGCGTCCTTCTCAACCCCTTTCTCCCTCTCCGTGTCCTTCCCCTCCGCGTCCTTCCCCTCCGCATCCTTTCCCTCCGCGTCCTTCTCAACCCCTTCACTCCATTCTATCCCTTCCACCCTCGCGAAGCGGTTTGTCTCCGGGTGGCTGTCGCTCCCCTCAGGCCCTTCAACCCCTTCCATCCCCGCGAAGCGGTTTGTCTCCGGGTGGTTGCCGCCACGTTCAGCCCATTTAAAAGTCATCGTCGTTTAGAAAAAAGAATTAGTTAAAAAAGCGCCGCCTTTCCGCCGCACACCCCATTAGACGCACCCATCTCCCTAAAAGTTTCATCCCCTCCGAAAAAACTCCTCCTTCCCCCCTCCTCGCGAAGCGGTTTGTCTCCGGGTGGCCCCCCTTTCAAC
>CAYTBH010000043.1:0-18386 GCA_964435935.1 uncultured Alistipes sp. | reverse complement strand
CGAGTTAAGGGCGGCGTAAAAATTGTCGCGGTAGGAAACCACCGAGCCAAGATATTTCTTCACCAGGTCGGGGTAGTCCTTTACTGCTTCCGAGATGGAGCAAAATATGATTCCTTTTTCTGCCAATGCCTCCTTGCCGGTAGTTTTCACGGAAACAGAGTCCATCACGGCATCCACCGCCATGCCGGAAAGCTGTTTCTGCTCCTGGAGGGGTATGCCAAGTTTTTCGAAAGTCTTGAGGATGTCTGGGTCGACCTCGTCGAGACTTTTCGGACCGCTCTTTTTGCCAGGCGCGGCATAGTAGCTGATGGCCTGAAAGTCGATGTCGGGCATTTTGAGGTGGGCCCATTTCGGCGGTGTCAGCGTCAGCCAGTAGCGGTAGGCTTTCAGGCGGAAGTCGAGAAGCCAGTCGGGCTCCCCTTTCTTTTTGGAAATCAGGCGCACCACATCCTCGTTTAGCCCGACGGGTATGATGTCGGTCTCCACATCGGTGACAAACCCATATTTGTAGTCGCCGGAGGTGATGTCGTCAATTATATTTTCGTTTTCGCTTTTCATTAGCAAAATGGTTGTATCTTAGAAACTAACACCGGCACGGCTGCCAGTGTTCATTTGTCAGCATGATGAAAACGCCCAGCCAAGCACCTTTGGGGCGAGCGCCACGATGGCCGGCGCCGCGTGGCCGTTGGCAAGGTTGGAAATCGCCGCCATTTGCGTGCCGGGTTTCACAAGGAGCCAAAGATTGAGTACGAGGCTGAGCACGAACATCCACTCGAAGAGGCAGAACACCACTCCCGCGAGACGGTCGACAACGCCGAGCGACAGCGCGTGGGTGAGTTTGCGGCAGAAGTGGGCGATAGCTTTAAGGCTGCAGAAACCGGCGATGAACAGGATTACGTTGGCAAGCACCACGTCGGTGTATGTCGGGCAGGCCGCTTCGCCGCCCTGGCCGGCGATTACCGCCGCGAGCCACGACGAACCGAGGCGGCAGAGCACGATGCCGGCAATAAGGCCGCCAAGCGAGCCTATTTGCTTCAGCAGGCCGTTTCTGAAACCGATAATCACAGAACCGGCAAACACAATCAATATTATTATGTCGAGTGTTGTCATTTTTGTAGGCGCGAAATTACGAAAAATCCTTAAAAAATACCCCATAAAAAATCGGCAGGTGGCGTTCGAGCCGCTTGGAATAAAGGATAAAATTCGCTAATTTTGCAGATTAATATGGCGAGGATGGCTCGGCGGCGTTTCGCAGGGTTGTTCCCTTCCATTGTTTGAATAACTCTAAAACACTGAAACTGAATATATCATGGCGTTTAAGCGTACACTCATCACCACCGCTCTCCCCTATGCCAACGGCCCGGTGCACATTGGGCACCTCGCCGGAGTTTATGTCCCGGCCGACATCTATGCGCGCTACCTTCGTTTGAAGGGGAGCGACGTGGTTATGATTGGCGGGTCTGACGAGCACGGTGTGCCCATCACCATCAGGGCTCGCAAAGAGGGTATTACTCCCCAGGATGTGGTCGACCGCTATCACGCCCTCATCAAGGAGTCGTTCAAAGGGCTGGGCATTTCGTTTGACATATATTCGCGCACAACCTCTGACACACATGCCGCGACGGCATCGGAATTTTTCAAGCGCCTTTACGATAATGGTGAATTTGTTGAAATTAAGTCGCAGCAGCTCTATGACGAGGGGGCGGGCCGATTTGTTGCCGACCGCTATGTGGTTGGCGAATGCCCCGTGTGCCACGCTCAGGGCGCTTACGGCGACCAGTGCGAGAAATGCGGGTCGTCGCTGAGCCCCACGGATCTCATCAATCCCCGTTGCGCCGAAACTGGCAACACACCCGTTCTTCGCGAAACCACCCATTGGTACCTGCCTCTCGACCGTTGGCAGGAGAAGCTGACAAAGTGGATTCTCGAGGGGCACAAGGAGTGGCGCCCCAACGTTTATGGCCAGTGCAAATCGTGGCTCGACCTTGGTTTGCAGCCCCGCGCCGTTACCCGCGACCTCGACTGGGGAATTCCAGTGCCCGTCGAGGGCGCCGAGGGGAAGGTGCTCTATGTGTGGTTCGACGCGCCGATCGGCTACATCTCGAACACCAAAGAGCTCCTGCCCGACACATGGGAGACCTACTGGAAAGACCCCGAAACGCGCATCATTAATTTCATCGGCAAGGATAACATCGTTTTCCACTGCATCATATTCCCCGCCATGCTCATGGCCTACGGGGATCGCTTCCAGCTCCCCGACAATGTGCCCTCAAACGAGTTCCTTAACCTCGAGGGCGACAAAATCTCGACTTCGCGCAACTGGGCAATCTGGCTTCACGAATATCTCGAGGATTTCCCCGGAAAGCCCGACGTGCTTCGCTATGTGCTCACTGCCAATGCGCCTGAAACCAAAGACAACGATTTCACCTGGCGCGACTTCCAGGAACGCAACAATTCGGAATTGGTAGCCATTCTGGGCAATTTTGTGAATCGCGCCATGGTGCTGATGCATAAATATTTCGATGGCGTGGTACCTGAGCCTGGTAAGTTTGCCGAACCCGAGGAGAAGGCGTTTGCCGAGATTCGCGAGGCTGCGGCCAACCTCACAGCCGCGCTCGATGGCTTCCATTTCCGCGACGCTCTCCGCGAGGCTATGCAGATTGCCCGCGTCGGCAACCGTTATCTTCAGGAAACGGAGCCGTGGAAGGTCGCCAAGACCGATATGGAGCGCGTGAAGACGATTCTTTACTGCGCCGTTCAGATTTGTGCCAACCTGGCGGTCGCCTTCGAACCCTTCCTGCCGTTCTCGGCTGAAAAGCTCACCAAGATGCTCGCAATGCCGGCTCTCAGCTGGGATATGCTCGGCAACGAGAACCTCATTGCCGCGGGAACCCAGCTCGGCAAACCCGAACTTCTCTTTGAAAAAATTGAAGACGACGCCATCCAGGCCCAGCTCGACCGCCTTGCTCGGATTAAGAAGGAGAACGAGCTGGCGGCGTGGAAGCCAGAACCCGTTAAGTCCGACACTACCTTCGACGACTTCATGAAGATGGATATTCGCGTGGGCACCGTGCTGGAATGCGAGAAAGTGAAGAAGAGCGACAAGTTGCTGCGCTTCCTCATTGACGACGGCATGGAGAAACGCACCATCTGCTCGGGAATCGCCAAATATTATCAGCCTGAGCAGCTCATTGGCAAGCAGGTTTGCTTCGTGGCCAACTTCCCGCCTCGAAAAATGATGGGCATTCTCTCGCAAGGAATGATTCTCTCGGCAGTGAATGCCGACGGATCGCTGACGGTGATTTCGCCTTCGGCACCCGTGGCCCCCGGCTCGTCGGTGGGTTGAGAGGTATTTAGCGCAATAGCTTCCAAACAGTTTGTTTTTACACCTTAATGGAACAGTCAGATAAGCCCCGCATACTGATTATCTACACCGGGGGCACGATTGGCATGATTGAGGATCCGGCGACCCACGCGCTGCGCCCTTTCAACTTCAATCACCTCATCGACAATGTGCCCAAGGTGAAAAAACTCGACTATGAGATTGACCATATCCAGTTTGACCCGCCGATTGATTCGAGCAACGTCAATCCCTCTCATTGGCAGCAGCTTGCCGATGCCATAGGGCGCGACTACGACCGCTATGACGGCTTCGTTGTGCTTCACGGCACCGACACCATGGCTTACACTGCATCCGCCCTGTCGTTCATGCTCGAGAATCTGCGTAAGCCGGTAATAATCACCGGCTCGCAGCTCCCGATAGGCGAGGTCCGAACCGACGGTGAGGAAAACCTCATCACGGCGCTGCAAATCGCGGCTGCAACCGACCCGGTCAATGGCGAGCCGATGGTGCAAGAGGTGGCCATCCTGTTTGAAAACTATCTTTGGCGGGGCAATCGCTCCACAAAGATGAGTGCCGACAACTTCAACGCCTTCAAAAGCAACAACTATCCGCAGCTTGCCAAGATAGGGCTATCAATCCAGTTCAACCACGATTCTTTGTGGCGTGTGAAGCAGCGGCTCCCCCTGCGAGTGCACCGCGGGCTGTCAACCGACGTTATCATAGTGTACGTTTTCCCCGGAATGACCGACACGGTTCTCCGCCAGCAGCTAAACACTCCGGGCGTGAAGGGCGTGGTGCTGAAAACCTATGGTGCCGGCAACGCGACTTCGGCTGACTGGTTCAATCTTGCCATTAAGGAAGCGGTTGACAAGGGCATGGTTATCGTGAACGTCACCCAATGTGTCAATGGTGGCGTTAACCAGCGAAAATACCTCACAGGCGATTGCCTCGCCCGCGCAGGGGTCATTTCGGGCCACGACCTCACCACCGAAGCAGCGATAACGAAATTGATGTTCCTATTCGGAATCGGATGCACCCCCAGGCAGGTGTCGAACCGAATGTTACACCCGATTGTTGGAGAAATGACTATCTGACAATCCGCCATCCAATATTTTTGTGTGGCATAAACAGCTATAAAGATGCTTAAAGTAAAAATCATAAACAAATCACACCATCCAATGCCCGCTTACGCGACTCCAGGGTCTGCGGGGATGGATGTGCGCGCCTTCCTTAAAGAACCAGTGACCCTCGGGCCGCTCGAAAGAGCGCTTATTCCTACCGGCCTTTATATGCAGCTTCCGCAAGGCTACGAATGTCAGATTCGTCCGAGAAGCGGACTGGCGATAAAGCACGGCATTTCATTGGTCAACACCCCGGGCACAGTCGATTGTGACTACCGCGGCGAAATCGGTGTAATTCTGATCAATCTTTCCAACGAGCCGTTTGTCATTAACGATGGCGAGCGTGTGTGCCAAATGGTGATTTCGGCATACGAACGCGTGGAGTGGGAACCTGTCGAGCGCATCGACAAGACAGAACGCGGCGATGGCGCCTTCGGCCACTCGGGCGTAAACTAAAGAATTTGAGACACTATGAGCAGATATAGCAAATATGTGGCGGTTTTGGCCTTCGCGATCGCTATGCTTTCAATAGCGTTGCCAGGCGGCGCGCGGGGTCGCGACAACGACAATTGGCAGTCGGGCGCCGATGCTCGCAAAGCCGACTATCTGTTCATGGAGGCCCAGCGGCAGAACGCGCTCGACAACGACGACGCGTATTTCGAATTGTTGCAGCGTTCATTCGCCCTCGACAGCGCCGACACCGCCCCGGGCTCGGCGTTGGGCTACTATTATATGGCTCTCGGACAAAATGATTCTGTGATGGCGAGCTATGGTTTCAACCTGATGCGCCGCCATTTCAACGCGCACCCCGAGGATTACTATTCCTCGATTTTCTATGGTATGGTTAACAACCAGCTTGGAAACGCATACGAGGCTGTGCGCGTGTGGCAGACTCTCGACTCTTTGAATCCTACAAAGCCCGATGTGGCCATTCACTATGCCGATGCTTTGCAGGCCACGTTTGACACTGCCAATCTTCGTCGGTCGATTGATGTGATTTCCCGCATCCAGCTTGCCGAGGGTCCTGACCTCGGTTTGACCTCCCACAAAGTGAGAGCCATGCTCGCGCTTCGCGACACCGCGGCGACCATCAACGAGATCAACGAGCTGCTGAGCGAGTCGCCCCGAAATGCGACTTTCAACCTCTATGCCGGCGATGTCTATAATGCGATGCACTTTCCTGACTCTGCCATCGCTTATTACAACCGAGCCTGCGCGATCGACTCGACATACGGCTTGGCGTATATGAAACGTGCCGAGTTCTACAAAGAACATGGCGACTCTGCCGCTTTCGACCGCGAAGTGTTCCAAGCCCTCCAGCAGGAGAACCTCGAACTGCCGGTGAAACTCGACATGCTGACGAGCTACATCCGCCAACTTTACACCGACACTCTCCAGCAACCCCGCATTCAGAAGCTGTTTGAAGTGGTGCTGACCCACCATCCGCACGAGGCCGACATCCGCGACCTCTACGCTTCATATCTCTATGCGATAAAAGATTTGGCGGGGGCTGCCGAGCAGCAAGAATTGGCACTCGACATCGACCCCTCGGCAGAGGAACGATGGCGCATGGCGATGAGTCTGTACGCCCAAAGCGATAACAATGCCAAATCTATCCAAGTGGGTGAGCGGGCGTTGCATTACCTGCCTGAAAGCCCGATGATTAACTTGATGCTTGGCGCGAGTTACCAGCAACTGGAAAACCAGCAGGAAGCCATGCGCTATTTCGAGAAAGCTTACAGCCTTGCCGACCCCCATGACAACGAGATGCGGTCGCAATTGCTCGCGTCAATAGGCGACTGTCATTATCAGCTCAACCAAAAGGACTCTGCGTTTGTCTACTACGACCGCGCAATTGAGCTCGACCCCGATAACCTGTTGGCAATGAATAATTGCGCTTACTATCTCGCTGAGGAGGGGCGCGACCTCGACAGGGCTGAAACCATGAGCGCGATCTGCGTGAGGGCAAACCCTGAGAACGACACAGCCCTCGACACATACGCCTGGATTTTCTTCAAAAAGAAAAATTACGAGCGTGCCAAAGAGTTCATCGACCGTGCGCTCGCCGTTGAAGGTGAGAAGCCGTCTGCCGATGTGCTATCACACGCTGGTGACATATATTACTTCTATGGCGACCGGGCCAAGGCTGTTGAATTTTGGCAGCACGCTTTGAAGCTTAATCCCGACGACTCGCTGTTGAAAAAGAAAGTCAAACTACGCAAATATGTCGAGGAATAGTTTTCCCCGGCAAGCCAACCAATCACATCCGGCAGCCCCAGCTGCCGAGCAAACCACGCAATGAGAAAAAACAAAATATTGCTTTCACTGGCCGCTGTGGCCGCAATCGCTTTGCCCTCATGTCATAGCTCCAAAAAGGCTGCGACTACTGACGGCAACCCCGTCGCATCGCGCTCGGTGATTTCCCGCAACTCTGAATCAGATGCTATAACACAGTCGCTTGTTCAGGGCCGGCAGAGTTGGACCGATGTCCAGCTGCCACTGAACGTAAAACTTTCAAATCCCCTTTCCGTGACCCTCAACGCCACAGCCTATATGCGCAGGGGCGAATATATCAAGATGTCGGTCAGGATTTTAGGTATGGAAATTGCCAACGCGTGGATTGACACTGATTCAATCCACGTTGTCGACAAGATGGGCAAGCGCTATGTGAGCGAAAGTATCAGCAGCGTCACCACCGAGCTGGGGTTGGATGTGGCTGATCTTCAAGACCTGTTGATGGGGCGGCTGTTTAAAATTAATGGAGACGAGGTCGAAATGACCGATTTTTCGACTGAACCTACGGAGTATGACAACATGATTCTTCTCCGCCCTAAAACAGATGAAGCCATCGACTATGGGTTTATGGCCAGGATGGGTGAAACCCCGGTGATTTCCTATTTCCTGGTGGATGCGGGGCGGTTCTCAGCCGTCGCACAGTACGTCGACTATGAGTCTACCCAGGCCGGGTTGCTTGCGAAAAAAGTGGCGCTCCAATCATCCGAGCCCAAAAAAGTGTCAGCCGAGCTGACGTGGAATTACGGTTCTGCCAAGTGGAACAAGGATAACCGTCAGAAGTGGCAGGCTCCCGGCAAGGGGTATTCCAAAATCAGTTTGGCCTCACTCCTCTCAATTCTCAACAAACTCTGACCAGCGATGAAAAGGTATATCATATTATTCCTTTGCGCGGTGCTCGCTTTCGGTTCAATGCCGGCCCAGCAACGCAAGAAGAGGGCAAAAACCGAGCAGACGTCAAATTCGCGGTCAAAAGCGGCAAAGGGTGGCAAAAAGGTTAACACCGCCAAAAACACTTCCGCAAAGAACAAAAAGGGGAGCGCGAAGTCGAAACAGCCCAAAAAGCCGATGACTGCCGCCGAAATCAAAAAGCAGAAGCAGCAAAACGCGCGTGAAATTCGGGAAGCGCGCCAGCAGATTCAGCTCAACACGCGGGAAACCGAAAAGCAACTCAACCAGCTCAACTTGGTAGAGTCGGAAATTGGCGAGTGCGAGAAGCGCATCGCCGGCCTCAATTCAAGGGTTGATTCTCTCACGAAACAGATAGGGGTTGTTAATGATTCGATTAACACGCTCGACACGCATCTCAACAATATTTCCAAGACCTACGCCCGACAGCTGCGTAAGGCCCAGGGTCGACGCGAACACACGTCGGAACTGGCATTCATATTCTCTTCAAACTCGTTCGCGCAAGCCTATCGCCGCATGCAGTCGCTACGCCAGTTCGACAAGTGGCGCCGCCGTAAGGGGAAAGAGATCGCTGTTGTAAAGGGCCGGCTCGATGAACGACGCAAGGAGCTTGCCGACCTGCAAGGGAAAACCAACAGGTCGCTCTCTCAAATCCAAAGCGAGCAAAGAGTGCTTCAGCGCAAGCAAACCGAAACCTCTGCCCTTGTAGGTGATTTGCAGAAGCAGGGTGCCGAGTTGCAGCAGCTTATGGCTCAAAAAAGCCGCGAGGCAGCCGCCCTGGATGCCGAACTCGACCGCATTATTGCCGAAGAGGCCCGAAAGGAGCGCGAGCGGCAAGAGCGATTGGCCGCCGAGCAGCGACGTCGGCAGGAGGAGGAAGCCCGCCGACGCGAGGAGGCCCGTATCCAGGCAGAAGCCGAAGCCAAAGCGCTTGCCGAAGCCGAGGCAGCAAGGATAGCTGCTGAGGAAGCAGCGGCTAAGGAAAAGGCACTCATGGAAGCAAAAGCCAAGGCTGATGCCCTTGCCAAAGCCGAGGCAGCGGCTAAAGACCAGGCAGAAAAGCGACGCCTCGAAAAAGAGGCCAAGGAAGCTAAGCGAATGCAGCAGCAACGTGAAAAGGAGGCTAAGGAGGCTAAGAAAGCGCTTGAAATCAAGGAGCGGGAGCTCGCCAAGGCGCGCACCGAACGCGGCAAGGGAGTTAAGCACAAAGGGCGCAACAATGGCCGCGAACTCGCATCTGAGGCTTCAAATGCCACGGGTGCCGTGGCTCCGACACTCAGCAAGCACTCGTCGCAAGGACCCTCAGGCGTGGCAGAGGAAGTTTCTGTGCCCAAGGGAAGCGATTTCGAGTCGTTGCGCGGCAAGATGCCCTTCCCTGTTGTCGGAAGATACACTATTGTGAAGCGTTTTGGGCGGCAAAAACACCCGACGCTACCTCATGTGGAGACCAACAATTCGGGTATCGACATCGAAACGATTTCGGGCGCTCAAGCCAAGGCTGTGTGTGATGGCGAGATTTCCGCTGTGTTCCGCCCTGATGGATATAACAACGTCGTCGTGGTGCGCCATGGACGCTACATGACCGTCTATGCCAATCTCGGCTCGCTCGCCGTGTCGACCGGGCAGAAGGTTAAAGCCGGTCAGGCAATAGGCAATGTCTATGCCGACCCCAACGACAACGGGCGCTCTGTGCTCCACTTCGAAGTGCGCCAGGGACGAGAGAAGGAGAATCCCGAAGCATGGCTGCGCCGCTGAAAAACCGTTCGGGCATCACTGCCACAATCCTCAAAGTGATGGGGATTTTTGGCGGTGTGCAGATACTTACGATTCTTTGTGCCATTGTGCGAACCAAGTTCGTGGCGCTGTGGATCGGGCCGGTTGGAGTTGGACTCTTCGGCATCTATAACTCGGCGCTCGACACCGTGAAGTCGGTCACTCAGTTGGGAATCGGTGACAGCTCCGTGCGCGACATTTCGGGTTCGCCGCGCGAACGTGTATCGGTCATAGTCAGGTCGCTTCGTCGCTGGAGCTGGATGCTTGGCATTGTCGGAGCGCTCGCCATGCTGGCTCTATCCGGGGTTCTCAGCCGGCTTAGTTTTGGCGACACGACCCATGTTTGGGGCTTTATGCTTCTGTCGGTTTGTGTTTTCTTCAGTTCGCTTTCATCGGCTGAGGGAGCGGTGTTCCGCGGCTTCCGACGTTTCAGAAAACTTGCCAGGGCATCTATTTTCGGCGCTGTCGGCGGTCTTGTTGTCTCCCTGCCGATGTTCTATTATTGGGGAGTTGACAGCATTGTGCCCTCTATAATCGCTTACACGGTTGTGACTTGGCTTGCATTGGGGCTTTACCACGAGAAAGTAGATGCCCCAGCACAGTCCCTACCGGTAAAAGAGACTTTCGCCATAGGGAAGAGTTTCGTGGTACTCGGGGCATTTATGACCGCCTCAATGTTCCTGACGAACATAGCTAATTATGCTTTCCTCGCATGGCTCAACAATGAGGCCGGTGAAACAACCGTCGGACTTTATCAGGCCGGTTTTACTCTTGTCAACAAATATGTGGGATTGATATTCACCGCTATTGCTGTGGAGTATTACCCGCGATTATCGGCTGTGGCTCATTCAAGGACAAGATTGTCGATGTTTGCCAGCCATGAGATAAGGCTGATTATGCTTATTCTGCTCCCGGCGGTAACAGCTTTTGTCTTTGCCGATGGGTTGATTGTCAAGCTGCTGTATTCAAGCGACTTTGAGCCGATGTTGCCGTTTGTGAGTCTTGGTGTGGTCGGGACGGTTTCCCGGGCTGTCGGGTGGTGCGTGGGCTTCACCATATTGGCAAAGGGCGACGGCGCCACTTACCTCTGGACTGAAGGCATCTCAGCCTTGATTTCGCTTGTGCTTAATGTTTTTTGCTTTACCCATTGGGGGTGGACTGGGCTGGGAGTGGCGTATATAGTTTGGTATCTTGCCTACACAATCATCGTGGTGTCGGTTGCTAAAAGGCGCTATGGTGTCAGTCTGTCAGGAAAGTCATTGTGGTTGACGCTGCTTACTTTGGCGGTGTCATTAGCGGCTTCCTTGCTCAGACTTTCCATCGGTTAAACTTTGTGTGCGCGATTTTCGTTTGATAGTTAGATTTGACACTTCTTAGTAATAGTTGTGTCTTGCTAATTATTTCAAATTATGGGAAATGATGATAAAAAACTAAAGGCAGGTGCCGCTCTTGTAGGCAATGCGTGCATACTGATAGCCACTATTTTCTGGGGCTTAAATGTGTCATTCACCAAGGCGTTGATTCCCGACTGGATGACTGCGAACGGAATAATTGTAGTGCGCCTCGTTGGCGGATGTTTGTTAATGTGGCTCGCTTCGTTATTTCTCAAATGCCAGCCCATTGCGAAAAATGATTGGTTGAAACTCGGATTGGGAGGCGCGATCGGGTTGTTCCTGTTCATCTATCTTTTTGTCACGTCGCTTCGATACGGCAACCCAATTGACATATCAATCATCATGACTCTGCCCCCGGTATTCGTGATTCTTATCGGTGTTATATTCCTGAAGAGGCGGCCTTCGCTCTTGGAGTATCTCGGTATAGTAGTTTCCATGGCCGGAGCCGTGATTGTGATTGTGGCGGGTGGCGCAGGCAAAAACGGAAGCGACAATCTGCTTGGCGACCTTCTGGCCGTGGCATCAACTCTCTGCTATGCTTTCTACCTCGTGATTCTTGAAGGGCCCACTAAAACCTATCGCCCGGTTAACATGCTGCGTTGGGTGTTTCTATTTGCCGCTATACCGGCTCTGTTCCTTATCCCTGGAATGCAACACATGCCCATTCTTGAAACCAAAGCAGCCGCTCCATGGCTTGAAATAGGCTTCATCCTGTTGTGCCCGACTTTTATAGCCTATTTCCTTGTGCAGCCGGCAATCAAGAAAATCGGGTCGGAACTTGTGTCGCTTTATCAATATTTGCTGCCGGTGTTCGCCACTCTCTCAGCGGTGATTATGGGACTTGACAGACTTAAATGGGTGCAGGTTATCGCGATGCTGATTATCGTGGGTGGCATGGTACTCACAAATGTCGGCAAGCGCCGGCGAGCTAAAAAAGTCAGCGCTTCGCAAGCCGATTCCGCAAAAGGTTAGTGAACTGATAGTTCTTCAAGCCCCAGCGTGGTGCCACGAGCATATCTGCCGGAGCTGATGATGTGAAGCGTTCGATGGCGATGTGGGGCGCACGCTGATTCACAATTTCCACAATGTCGCAACAGAGCTCCAAGTATTCATCTACCCCGAACAGAGTCAAGTCTTTTGGCGGATTTTCGGCCAACGGGGTGTTCTTTATGAGTTGAAGCTGGTGGAACTTCAGCGAGCTCACGGGCAACTCGCAAGTCCGCTCGACAGTTTCGAGCATCATTTTCCTTGTGTCGCCCGGGAGGCCCATTATGAAATGCAGCCCGACGTGAAAGCCCAAGGCGGCTGCGCGCTTAGTCGCATCGACAGTTTGCTCCCATGTGTGGCATCGGTTAACCCTCTCGAGTGTGGCGTTATGGCTCGACTCTGCTCCGAATTCGAGCATGACGGGCGCTTCGAGGCGCGACATCTCTTCCAGCAACGGTTGGGGCACGCAATCGGGCCGCGTGCCTATAATCAGCCCCTCTACACCATCGACATCAAGGGCTTCGCGATATAGAGCCATGAGTTGCCGCGAGTCACCATGGGTATTGGTGTAGCTTTGAAAATATGCGAGATAGCGCATATCGGGATATTTGCGGGCAAAAAATTTCTTGCCTGCCTCAAGTTGAGCGGTGACATTGCCGGGCGAGGGAAGGGTGGGGGAGAAGCTGAGATTGTTGCAATATGAGCAGCCACCGCGTCCGATTGTGCCGTCGCGATTGGGGCATGTAAAGCCGGCGTTTACCGTCAGCTTTTGCATTTTTCGGCCAGGGAACAGCTCCGCCAGGAGCGAGGAGTAATCGCGATAATAGCCCATACGCTTTATTCCTTTGAGGGAATCCCGGTTGTAAGAGCTGCATCGAGAAGGGTCAATGCCGCCATGGCTTCGACAACCGGCACCCCCCTCACGGCTATGCACGGGTCGTGGCGCCCGGAGGCTTCCAAAATGATGTTTTGGTTGTCAGAAGTGACTGTGCGAAGCGGTTTCCCTATTGTGGGAGTTGGCTTGAACGCTACCCGGAATACGATTTCCTCCCCGGTAGATATGCCACCCTGAATGCCTCCCGAGTGGTTGGAAAGGAACTCGATGCCTAAGTGCGTAGACCGCATTTCGTCGGCCGCTTCTGAACCTTTCATAGTCGAGATGGCAAATCCATCGCCATACTCGAATCCTTTCACGCCCCCTATCGAAAGCATTGCCGCCGCAAGTTGTTGTTGCAGCTTGCCATATACGGGATTACCTATGCCATTGAAAAAGCCTGTGACACGGCACTCGACGATGCCACCCACGCTATCCTTTTCCGCAGCCGCTTTCTCAATAACGCTGTGAAATATTTTGGGGTCGGTTTCACCGCCCACAGATATTAAGTTAGCCTGAATGGAGATGCCGTGCGAGGAAAGGAATTGTCGGGCGAGTGCCCCCGCCACAACGCGGCACGCGGTTTCGCGTCCCGAAGAGCGGCCTCCTCCGCGCCAGTCGCGAATGCCGTAGCGCAGTTGCGTTGTCAAGTCGGCGTGCGATGGACGATAAACGTCGCGAAGCTTGTCGTAGTCGGCTGAGCGGTGGTCGTTATTCTTAATTATAAAGCCGATAGGGGTGCCCAGTGTTATAGCACGCTCTGTATCACTTGATAATGGAACCATGGTGTCCCCCTCAAGCCCCATTAGTCCGGAGAGGAACTCGACTTTGTCTGATTCTTGCCGCTGCGAGGTAAAGGGTGAATTGCCAGGGCGGCGGCGTGCCATCTGCCTTGCGACCTCGTTCATTGACAAGATAACGCCCGACGGGAAACCATCGAGCACCCCTCCAATTGCAATTCCATGGGATTCGCCGAAGGTGGTCAAGCGTAGAGTGTTGCCGAATGTGTTCATTCGTCGGTATTCTTAACAAGGTCGGCAACCTCTGCTCCAACGAACGAAATGAGTGCGTCGGGAGATATTTCCAATTGCAAGCCCCGTACTCCAGCGCTTACGAAAATAGTGTCGAAATTGTTGGCAGTGTTATGGAAAATCGTGGGAAACGGCTTTTTCATCCCGATGGGCGAGCATCCGCCACGGATGTAGCCGGTGAGCGGGAGCAACTCTTTCATGGGGATGAGCTCGGCTTTCTTCATTCCGGCGGCTGCCGCGGCCTTTTTCAGGTCGACCTCATCGTTCCCGGGAACGACACACACAAAATATGTGCCTTTATTCGCCCCCGCGCCTTGTCCTTTTTGGCCTGACGGCTCGCCATGCAAAACGAGTGTTTTAAAAACCTGGCGAATGTCCTCGCCGAGCGAATCGGCGACATGTTGCGCCGCGAGGTCGTTCTCATCGACTTCGTATGGCACTAACTTGTATGGCACTTTTGCCTTATCAAGCAGTCGGGCGACATTGGTTTTCGGTGTCTGGTCTTTTTTTGACACTATCAGATCCGGGATTGTCCTGCCTGGGGAAGTTAAATATTGTCGTCCATGGTCAGCTCGTCGAACCCTTCGAGGTCAAATTCGTCAGAGTTGTATTCATCCGAGCCGTAGAACTCTTCGCCGAGATCCTCGGTAGCAGCCGCGGCTGCGGCAGCGGCTTTAGCGTCGGTCTTCGCTTCGAATTCGTCCAAATCGACGTGCTGCGCCGGAGCTTTGCCGAGCGAAAGGGTGCAAACGGGGTCAAGAAGGTTTTGACCAGTTTTCAGCTCTTTCATTTCGAGGAACAGCGAGCGGTCGGTGAGGTAGTCGAAAGTGAACATCAGGCGGTCACCCTCGTCGTCGATAAAGTCGGCGAGCACTGAGTCCTCCATCAGGTAAACCTCCTGCGATGAGTCGGAGCCCATATCTTCGAGAGTGATTTCCTTTTCCTTTTCCCAATGGTTGTCGCAAAGGAAAAAAGAACACATTTCATTTTTGTCATATCCGACAGCGTCGCAGATGGCATTTTTCAGGTCGAGGAATGTCGCATCGGCATCGATTTTGATTTCGCGCTTGAAGTTGTCGACCTCGTCGGAAACTATTCGGAATGTAAATATCATAAGGATGTGTTGAGTCGGTTTGACGAATGGGGCAACCCCTGGCCGTGAGTTCGCCGGGATTGACTTCTTCGCCGCAAAGGTAAATATAATTTATAACAACTGCAACACAGAAAAATCCAAAAAAATCGCATAAAAGCGCGCTTTAACAACGCCCGGGCGGTGAAATGCGGCGACGAGCCCGCCCGGAACATTATGCTCCGGGACGAACTCGTCGAAATGGGGTGACCGATGTGCTGTTGGTTAGTGCTGTTGGGCTACGGGAAGCGCGCGAGAGAAGACTTCGCGGAACGAAACGAGGGTTTCTGTGCGGAGAAGTCCCATCGGCTGCAGCTTCTCGTGGATGAGGTGCAGCAGGTGCTCGTTGTCGCGGGCATAAACCTTCAACATCATGTCATACTGGCCGGTGGTGTAGTGGCACTCGACAACTTCGGGGACGTCTTTAATCTTTTCGAGAACTTTGTCGAACTTTTCGGGTTCTTTCAGGAACACGCCGATGAAGGCGCAGGTGTCGTAGCCGAGCGTCGACGGCTTGATGAGCGCGCGCGAGCCTTCGAGAATGTTGGTTGCCTGAAGTTTCGCGATACGCTGGTGAATGGCGGCGCCGCTGACACCGCATTCGCGTGCTATTTCCAGGAAGGGTTTGCGGCCGTTGTCGACCAGCATTTGCAGAATTTTGGTGTCGAGATTGTCAATTTGTGAGCGTGACATAACGATTGGATTTTACTTATATTTCCCGTTGGGTGAGCACAAAGTTAAGATAATTATTCGAAATTTGGAAATATTTTTTGTTTTTATTTGCCAAAAATTCAAATTGGTAACCTGTGCTGATTCATTTGAAATGACTAAATTTGCGTGAAAATAACCGTGACTATGGCCGATATCATAATTGAAAAAGTTAAAGACTCGAAAGCTATCCCTTTGCAGGTTAGAGGGTTATATCTCGATTCCTTTCCCGAGGAGGAGCGGAGGCCGTGGGCCGACATTGAGCGCAGGCTCGACATGAAGGACCCGTTTTTCAATTTATATGTTTTACAACATAAAGGCCAATTCGTCGGTTTTGTAACGGTTTGGAATCTCCCGGGCTTCATTTATGTAGAGCATTTCGCAATATCTGAAGAGCATAGATCGAAGGGATTCGGTGGAGAGGTTGTAGGGCGGTTGATGTCGCCCGAGGGGCTCGCTTCGCTCGGATTGCCGGCTAAGCCGTTGCTGCTTGAAGTTGAGCTTCCTGAAACTTCGGAAATGGCTCAGAGACGATTGAAGTTCTATGAAAACTGTGGTATGACTCCGCTCGACGATGTGCCATATTTCCAACCGCCCTACATTGACGGACTTCCCGATGTGCCGATGATGCTTGTGGCCTCCGAGCGCCCGGCCGACCCTTTGAGTTCGGCTCGTTTGCTACATACCATTGTATATAACCAATAGATATTCTGGAGTTTTGAAAAGGTTGAATTCATTCGTGTCAATCGCGGCTTTGGTGCTTCTTGTGGCTTGCGGTGGCAGCGTTAAAGATAATCAGCGCCCTATGAAGGTCACTGCCAGCATAGCCCCTTTGGCTTGGCTTGTGAATGAAATAGGCGGCGACAGCGTCGAAGTGCAGGTGCTTCTCCCGCAGGGGAGCGATGCAGAGAGTTTCGAACCGCAGATCGGGAAGCTTCGCGAGCTGCAAGGCGCGTCGCTGTTTGCCGTCACGGGACTACTCCCTTTTGAAAATAAGATAGCCACTGTCGCGAATGAGGGTGCCGGTGTTGAAACCGTTTCACTCTCAACCGGCCTTGATTTGATCACCGGCACTCACGGAGGCGATGAGCCTGACCCGCACATCTGGACCTCAGTGCGCAATCTGCGCGTAATGGCAAGGACGCTATTGTCGGCAATGTCGGAGGAGAGACCCGCCGCGGCAGATCTCTTCACTGCCAACTGGAAGGCGCTCGACCTGAGACTCGACTCTCTCGACCGCCTGTTTGAAACGACGATGGGGGCGGCTGGCAGACCGACGTTTCTTGTGTGGCACCCTTCTTTGAGCTATTTCGCAAGAGATTACGGGCTGCGCCAAATCTCCGTCGGGTTTGAAGGTAAGGAGAATTCGGCAGTAGGCACTAAAGAACGTATCGATGCCGCATTGGCTGGCCATCCAAAAGTTTATTTCATTCAGGTTGACGAAGATAGCCGGGCTGCCCAGTCGCTCCCGGTGCCTGATGAAACGAAAATTCAATCCATTAACTTGATGGCTCCCGACTGGGAAGCTGAAATATCCGTTGTTGCCGATGCCTTGCGTTGAACCATTACCCCAGCCGATTATCACTCTGAGCGATGTTAGCTTTGCCAGAGATAACCGCGTAATCCTCTCCGATATTAACCTGGATGTGCGCCGAGGTGACCTCCTGGCCATTACCGGTCCTAACGGAGGGGGCAAGACAACGTTGCTACGAATCATTCTCGGGCTTCTCGCTCCCGACAAGGGGAGCGTGAGCTACTTTACCCCAGAAGGACACCCGGCCCGTCAGCTGCATTTCGGCTATCTGCCACAGAAAAATTCCATCGACTCCCATTTTCCCATTACCACAAGCGAGGTGATTTATTCGGGCCTTCTCGCCGCCAAGTCGCTGTCGGCTGCCGAAAGGACGGAGCGAGTAACTGAGATGCTTAAGCTCGTGGGGCTTGAGAGCCATGCCAATCAACCGATTGGTGCCCTTTCCGGTGGGCAGCTGCAGCGTGCGCTGATGGGGCGCGCCCTGATTTCGCGGCCTGAAATCCTTGTGTTCGATGAGCCGCTTAGCTTTCTCGACAGTCATTCCGAGCAACGTACCTACGACATTATATCCTCGTTGCCAAAAGATACTACAGTGATCATCGTGTCGCATCAGATGAGCGTTCTTGCCGGC
This sequence comes from uncultured Alistipes sp., assembly GCA_964435935.1. Taxonomy (GTDB): domain Bacteria; phylum Bacteroidota; class Bacteroidia; order Bacteroidales; family Muribaculaceae; genus UBA7173. The sequence continues at coordinate 660 of CAYTBH010000043.1, read as the reverse complement.
ATAACAACCAGGCATTTCATTGTTGACCGCACGCTAAGCGAATGCCACGCCCACCATCACCACGCCCCGATCGCCTGCGACTGAGTCGCGCTTTTGGGCATATCGAAATTATTTCGTAAATTCGCATTCTCAATCGATGGCTCCCCACGCTGTCGGAAACCAACTATATCAACGACATCATCTTATCTAAACATAATATAATATGGAGAAGAAGTTAAGAATCAGGGATCTCACCCTGCGCGACGGTCAGCAGTCGCTCTTCGCAACCCGCCTGAAACAATCGGATATCGACCCGTTGCTCCCCCTTTACAAGGAGGCCGGTTTCTATATCATGGAAGTTTGGGGTGGCGCCGTGCCCGACTCTGTGATGCGCTACCTCGACGAATCGCCCTGGGAGCGTCTACGCAAAATCTCCAAAGCCATCGATGGGCGCTCGCTTCTGTCGGCCCTTTCGCGTGGTCGCAACCTTTTCGGCTATGTACCTTATCCCGACAGCGTGTTGGAAGGCTTCTATAAAGAGGCTATCAAGAACGGCCTCAACGTGATGCGTATTTTCGATGCTCTCAATGATATCGACAACGTCAAGGAGTCGATTCGCCTTATCAACGAACTCGGAGGCATTGCCGACGCAGCCGTGTGCTACACTGTCGATCCCAAGGA
>CAYTBH010000042.1:17010-18857 GCA_964435935.1 uncultured Alistipes sp. | reverse complement strand
CTTTACTTTTTTTGGCTTGGAGGGGATGTGGAGTTAATGAATTTTGAAGTAACTTTGCAGCGAAATGACAAGTAGCAATTTTGAATTTAGCGATTTAAAACCAGCCATCGACTCTCCGGCCGACGGCTCCCCGATTATAATTGCCGGCCCTTGCGGCGCCGAGTCGCGGCAACAGGTTCTTGAAACAGCGGTCTCCCTCGCGAACAACGGCATCAGAATATTTCGATGCGGACTATGGAAGCCCCGCACCCGCCCCGGATGTTTCGAAGGGGTTGGCGAAGATGGTCTTCCGTGGCTTCGCGAAGTTAAAGAAACCACGGGGATGCTGACTGCTACGGAAGTGGCCACGCCAGCCCACCTAAACGCGGCGCTCGATGCCGGGGTCGACATACTATGGCTGGGGGCACGGACCACCGTGAACCCATTTCTCGTTCAGGAAATCGCGGACGCGGCCCAAACGCATATCAACAATGGCAAGACGGTGCGCTTTTTGGTCAAAAACCCCGTCAACCCCGATGTGGAGCTTTGGATTGGCGCGATTCAGCGACTTTATAATGCCGGGGTGCGCCACATTTCGGCAGTACACCGCGGTTTCACCGCATACGGGAACCACGAATACCGCAATCCGCCGCAATGGCCAGTCGCGGTAGAACTGCGCCGCAGAATCAAGGACCTGCAGATACTCTGCGACCCGAGCCACATCGGCGGGGAAAGGTCGTTAATCGAACCCCTCTCGGTCGAGGCGCTTCGCCGAGGGTTTGACGGACTGATGATTGAGAGCCATCGAGCACCCGACGAGGCACTTAGCGATGCCGCCCAGCAACTCACCCCGGCGGCCCTCGCCGGAATCCTCACACGCCTGGCAGTGCCAGTGAAGGCCACACCTGAAAATGCGGAATTGGAAATGCTCCGGGAACGCATCGACCGCGTCGACGACCAGCTCATGGAACTACTCGCCCAACGCATGGAAATAGCCCGGGAAATCGGCGACTACAAGCAACGCCACAATATGCCAGTGCTCCAACCCGAGCGCTACGACGCGCTAATCTCCAACAGGGCCGAAGCTGCCGGGATGATGGGCATGAGCGACGCTTTCATCCGCAAATTGCTTGCCGTGGTCCACGAGGAGTCGGTGAGGCAGCAACTCCGGCACTGAAAAAACTCAACGCAGTCGGAAATTATCGCGAAAATTAGTATCTTTGTCAGAATAATCGACAAAAGATGGAAAACAAGGCATTCCTCGCATCCGTGGCGCAACGAGCCGCCATTGACAACCTATCAGCCGTCAAGCTCACCGAAGCATTATGTGGCGTCATAGCCGACATAGCTATCGCCGGCAACCGCTTGGCCATTCCCGGCTTCGGCACCTTTGCCGGCGTCAAGCACGAGGAACAGATTGTGAACGATGCCGAAACAGGCAAGATGCTTTTGATGCCCCCATCGATCACACTTGAGTTTTCGCCATCTTCAATGTTGAAAAAGTCGGTGAAAGGGGGTGCGAAATGAACTTCGACAACTCAGAAACCATGTCGCTCCCTACGCTGGTTGAAGTCCTTGCCGAACGCACCGGGCTGGAAAAGGGCCTTGTCGACGCATACATATCAGCGGTAACAGAGACCATCGCTACGGCTCTCCGCAACGACCACGCCGTGAGGATCAAAGGGCTGGGCACATTCACCACTGACTCAGCCGGCAATATTTACTTCGCCGCCGGACGTACAATAGCGGCTGAAATCAACGCTCCCTTCTCAATCTTCGAACCGGTAGAAATTGACGGCACCGAGCTGCCGGCTGACAATGAGCCACTCCCAGTGGAAGAGACAACTGCCACTACGGCGCAAGCCGAC
>CAYTBH010000042.1:10661-16910 GCA_964435935.1 uncultured Alistipes sp. | reverse complement strand
ATCCTGCTCGGCTTCGTGGCTTGCTACTTCGCATACCCCCGGCTAACTTCGAAGAAAGCTGAAAATGTTGAGCTTAGCGCCGAAAATGTGAATGTCACTCAGATCGCACCCACGCAAGAGAGCGAAATTAGCGACAGCATTGATATTGAAAGCGAAAAAGAGACAACCGACACAGCAGCGGACACTGCAACGGATAAGGCTCAGAACCTCAGCGCATCTCAGCCAACATCGTCAGCCACAGCCGTGTATGACACAATTCGCCCCAACCGCTTCCTGACCACCATGGCGCGGGAACATTATGGCCGCAAAATCTTCTGGGTCTACATCTACGAGGAAAACAAGGCTAAGATTCCCGACCCCAACAACATCCCGGCAAACACCGTTGTCGCAATCCCTACGGCGGAAAAATACGGCATCAAGGCTGGCGACAAACAATCAGAGGAAGCCGCAGAGCGTAAAGCAATTGAAATATTAGGCGGTAACCGCTAAAAATGCTTAAATCTTAATAGTGGTTCATAATTGATAGACAAAATTAACAATTTGTTTTAACGTTTTAGCGGCTATAATCCATACTTTTGCATTACAGAACGGCCGCGACAGACTCCCCCATCCATGCGCAAGGGATAGTTGGCCGGGTCTGCCGCAGTTGCCTGTTTTACCTATCTGTTCAAGAATAATAAAGAAACAACAATACCAACCACAAAGAAATCATTTATGAGTGACTCGGTAAACATCAGAGAGTTAAACGACTTGGTTGCAAGCAAGAACAACTTCGTCAACCTTATCACCCGTGGCATGGACCAGACAATCGTCGGTCAGAAACACCTCGTTGAGTCGCTGCTCATCGCCCTCCTCTCAAACGGCCACGTCCTTCTTGAAGGTGTGCCCGGTCTGGCCAAAACTCTCGCCATCAAGACTCTCGCCCAGCTCATCGACGCAAAGTACAGCCGCATACAGTTCACCCCCGACCTCCTGCCCGCCGACGTGATCGGTACGATGGTTTACAGTGTCAAGTCGGAGCAATTCCAGATTAAGCGCGGCCCAATCTTCGCCAACTTCGTCCTCGCCGACGAAATCAACCGCGCGCCGGCCAAAGTGCAGTCGGCCCTCCTTGAGGCCATGCAGGAACGCCAGGTGACAATTGGCGACAGCACCTTCCGCCTCGACGAGCCCTTCCTCGTAATGGCCACCCAGAACCCCATCGAACAGGAAGGCACCTACCCCCTCCCCGAGGCCCAGGTCGACCGTTTCCTGCTCAAGGTCGTCATCGGCTACCCCACCCGCGAAGAGGAAAAGCTCATCATACGCCAAAACATCTCAAATCAGAAAACCGAAGTTCGCCCCCTGCTGAAACCCGAGGAGATCATCGAAGCGCAAAAAATTGTGGAGCAAATCTACATCGATGAAAAAATCGAGCGCTACATTGTCGACATCGTTTTCGCGACCCGCTTCCCTGGCGAATACGGCCTTTCGGACCTCCAGAGCATCATTGCCTTTGGCGCTTCGCCCCGCGCGTCGATTTCGCTGGCCCGCGCTGCCCGCGCTTACGCCTTCCTGCGCCAGAGAGGCTATGTGATACCCGAAGATGTTCGCGCGGTGTGCCACGACGTTCTTCGCCACCGCATCGGACTCACCTACGAGGCAGAGGCCAACAACATCACCTCCGACGAAATCATTTCCGAGATTCTCGACAAGGTAATCGTACCCTAATAAAGACTAACCCATTTTTATGGACGCCAAAGACCTCCTGAAAAAAGTCAGGAAAATCGAAATAAAAACCCGCGGCCTCTCGCAAAACATCTTTGCGGGCGAGTACCACTCGGCCTTCAAAGGGCGCGGCATGACTTTCTCCGAGGTCAGGGAGTACCAGTATGGCGACGACATCCGCGACATCGACTGGAACGTGACGGCGCGACACAACCGCCCCTACGTCAAAGTCTTTGAAGAGGAACGCGAGCTGACAGTGATGCTGCTTGTCGATGTCAGCGGCTCGCGACTGTTTGGCGCCGTAGGGCAGGAAAAGAGGGAGATGATTGCCGAAATCGCGGCTACGCTCGCCTTCTCGGCAATTCAGAACAACGACAAGATCGGTGTAATCTTCTTTTCCGACAAAATCGAAAAGTTCATCCCCCCGAAAAAGGGCAGAAAGCACATTCTGTTCATAATCAGGGAGCTCATCGACTTCAAGCCCGAAAGCAAAGGCACCGATATTTCAATGGTGCTTCGCTACTTTACCGACGCGCTCAAAAAGCGCTGCACAACCTTCCTGATTTCGGACTTTATCGACGAAAAGGACTATTACAAAGCGCTCTCAATCGCCTCGAATAAGCACGATGTGTTCGGCATCCAGGTTTACGACAAGCGCGACGCCTCGCTCCCCGACGTAGGACTCATGCGCGTGAACGACCTCGAATCGGGCCTTGACCGCTGGGTTGACACATCCTCGAAGAAAGTACGCGACGAGTATGGCCGCTGGTGGTACGGACGACAGCAAAAAATGTCGGACACGCTTAAACGTTGCCGCGTGAACTTCTGTTCTATTCCTACGGACGAGGACTATGTTGTAGCCCTTATGGGATTGTTCAAACGCCATTAATCGCAACCAGTGTATCCCAGTTGAAAAGAAGCTCAGCGCTCCTCCGGCACAAGAAAGTCCAACATCTTAAAACAATTGAAGCCCAATCGACAATATATGTTTGGCAAAAAACTGACAGCACCAATAATAGTGACACTTGCGGCCCTTATGTCGACAAGCCAATCCTCGGCAGCTCCGGCGGCCAAGGTTAAGGCTTCGATTGACTCGGCACAGATGCTCATGGGCAATGTCACCGCCATACGGTTTGACATCGTTGACCGAGCAGATGCCCCGTCGCAGCTCGTAGTCGACAAAGCATCCATGCCCGCGGAAGTAGAGCCGATCGACTGGATCGAAGGCGACACAACCGACCTTGGCAACGGGCTTGTTGAAATCAAGCGCGCCCTGTTGGTGCAGTCGTTCGATTCCGGAGTTTACACGATTCCGCCATTCCTCCTCATATCGGGGCCCGACACCGCTCGCACTGCCGAGCTTACCCTGAAAGTGATTCCCGCGGATGTCAGCAAGCTTGAAGACATACACCCCCTCGCCCCGACTGCGAAGTTTGAGAGCAAATGGTATGACTTTCTTCCTGACTGGCTGACGGATTATTGGCTGTGGTTCCTTTTGGGACTGATTGTGATTGCCGGCGGCATTTGTGCCTACCTTATTCTCACAAAAAAGGTCGCTGTCAACATTCTTCCTCAAAAGAAACGCCTGCCGCCCTACGAAATCGCCATTCAGAAGATGCAGGCCCTGCGCGAGGCACAGCTCTGCGAGCATGGCCAGGAGAAGGAATTCTACACGTCGCTCATTGATATTCTGCGCGAATACCTGCAATATCGTTTCGGCATAAACGCGATGGAGATGACCTCGTCGCAAATTATGAAGGCGCTCGCCAAAAACGCTGACACCAAGCTGCCAAGCGAGTATATGAAAAAGGTTGTCGAGATTGCCGACTTCGTGAAGTTCGCGAAAGTGCGCCCCCTTCCCGACGACAATGTGCGCTCCTTCAACAACGCCCTGCGCTTTATCGAAGAAACAAAGCCCGCTCCCGAGCCTGCCGAAGGCGATGGCGAGCAGGCGAAGCAGGCCGACGCAAATACTAATGAGTCTTCTAAAACCGAATCTGTTAAATAACAAAATATGACGCAATTCGCACACCCAGGTCTGCTGTGGCTGTTGCTTCTCCTCATACCGCTCATCGGCTGGTATATATGGAAGCAGCGCAACGCCCACGCCTCGCTGTCAATGTCGACCCTGGCACCGTTTGGCCGTTTGGGGCGCCCTATGCGGCTCTACGCGATGCACGGAGCATTCGCGCTGCGCGTTCTGGCGTTGGCATGCATAATTGTGGTGCTTGCCCGCCCGCAAACCCGCGACTCGTGGCGCACGGCAAAAACCGAAGGCACCGACATGGTGATCGCGCTCGACATATCCTCCAGTATGCTCGCCCGCGACTTCAAGCCCGACCGCCTGGAAGCAGCCAAGAAAATAGCATCTAAGTTTGTCAACTCCCGCGAGAACGACAATATGGGACTCGTGGTGTTTGCCGGCGAAGCCTTTTCGGCTGTCCCCATGACCACCGACCGCTCGGCCCTTGCCAACTACATCGAGGCACTGAACCGCGAAATGCTTGAAGACGGCACCGCAATTGGCGACGGCCTCGCCACCTCGATCAACCGCATAAAGGAGGGGAAAGCGAAGAGCAAGAGCATCATCCTCCTGACCGACGGCTCGAACAACACCGGCATCGTTGCCCCCCTCACCGCGGCTGAAATCGCACACAAGCTCGGCATCAAGGTCTACACCATAGGCATCGGGACCAACGGCACAGCGCCCTACCCGCAGGTGAACATGTTTGGCCGCATCGAGTATGTTCCCCAGCCTGTAGTCATTGACGAGGCAACTCTGAAACAGATAGCATCAATCACCGGCGGAAAATATTTCCGTGCCACAGGCAACAAGGTGCTCTCCGAAGTATTCTCCGAAATCGACCAGCTTGAGAAGTCGGAACTCGACGTGCGCCACTTCTCCCACACCGAGGACAATTACCTGCCCTGGGCACTCGCGGCGCTCGCGCTGTTCCTTCTGGAACTTGTTCTTCGTCAAACCTATTTGCGCTCTATTCCATGACATTCGCCTATCCACACCTACTATATCTGCTGCTGCTCATCCCGGTGTTATTCGGGCTGTGGTATCTCAGCCGCATGTCGCGCCGCCGCAAGCTGCGCGCGTTCGGCAATCCGGCAGAATTGGAGCATCTCATGCCTGATGCATCCAAATACAAGCCTGCCATCAAAATCACCCTCGAACTGATCGCGCTGGCGTGCCTCATCATCGCCGTCGCACGTCCGCGTGCCGGCGAGCGCGAGGAGGTTGAAAACACCCAGGGCATCGAAGTAATGATTGCTTTCGACGTATCGCGCTCCATGCTCGCATCATCGACCGACGACCCCAACGGGATTTCGCGCATGCAGCGTGCCAAGTTCATCCTGAACCGATTGATTGACAAGCTCGACAACGACAAAGTCGGACTGATTGTGTTTGCCGGCGAAGCCTACACTCAGCTCCCCATCACAACCGATTTCATCTCGGCCCGAATGTATGTCGACGAGCTCTCGACCGACATGGTTCCCACACAGGGCACCGCCATCGGGTCGGCAATCAATATGTCAATCAACTCGTTCACTGCCGACAAAGACATAAACAAGGCAATAATCGTCATAACCGATGGTGAAAACCACGAAGGCGACGCGGTGGAGATGGCATCATACGCCAAGAGCCTCGGCATCGAGGTCGACGTAATCGGCGTAGGCTCGTTGAAGGGCGCGCCGATTCCCATCAACGCCCGCAAAGGAGAGTTCCTGAAAGATGAAACGGGCGCTCCTGTGACAACCGCCCTTAACGAAGCCGAGGCAAAGGAAATCGCCAAAGCCGGCGGTGGCGAATACATTAACGGTTCCGGGAACAAAGCCGTCGACAACCTGATCGAGCGCCTTGACCAAATTAAAAAGAGCGATTTGCGCCATGTCACTTATAAAGCGTCGGCCGAACAGTTCCCCGTGTTCGCATGGCTCGCATTATTCTTCATGCTTGTCGACGCCATCGTGCTGCCCCGAAAGAGCGGATGGCTGAAAAAGTACACCTTCTTCACAAAAAAACCTTCCGACAATGATCGTTAAGCAAATAAACAGACTATTATCACTGGCCGTGGCAGTGGCCCTGGCGCTTCCGCTCGTATCATGCGGTGGCGAAAGAGACGAAAATGCCCCGGAACCAGTCAAGTCGACCAAGCGCGAGCGCAACTCAATCAAGGAGGGGAACAGCCTCTATGAGAAGCAGCGCTATGCCGAAGCCGAAATCAGCTACAAGAAGGCCCTCGAAGAGAACCCCGAAAACGCGGTTGCCCAGTTCAACCTCGCGTCGTCCTACATCAAGCAGCGTGGCGAAGAAGCCAAAGGCGACTCGCTTCTGCGCACCGCAGATGCCATGATGGGCAAGCTGTCGCAAACCCCTAATAAAGAGATTGCCCAAAGCGCATTCTACGACCGCGGCAATTTGGCCTACAAAAGCGAGGACTACGCTGCCGCCATCGAGCACTACAAAAACGCCCTGAGGAGGAACCCGGCTGACGACAACGCCCGCGAGAACCTGCGCCTGGCGCAGCTGAA
>CAYTBH010000042.1:0-10561 GCA_964435935.1 uncultured Alistipes sp. | reverse complement strand
GATCAAAACCAGGATCAGAACCAAGACCAAAACCAGGACCAGAACCAAGATCAGAACCAGGACCAGCAGCAACAGCAGGACCAGCAGCAAGATCAGAATCAGGACCAAGACAAGGATAAAGACCAAAACCAGGATCAGAACCAACAGCAGCAACAGCAAAACCAGCAACAGGACCAGCAGAAGCAACAGCAACAAGGCGGTCTGAGCGATGCCAACGCCAACCAAATCCTCAAAGCAATGGAGGACAAGGAGAACGGCACCCGGCGCAAAGTGGAGCTGATGAAGCAGGGCGAAGAACAGAGAGCCCAACGGCGCACCACGAACAAGCCCTGGTAATGAGGCAACATCCTACATTGGCCTACAACTTCTCTCCCCCACTCTCTCCGGCTGTTGGAATGGCCCGAACAATTCCTATCCTGGAATATTGATTTGCCCCACAAGGCAATGACCATATATTTGAGTTGAATATGAAGAAGTTACTCATCTTAATGACACTGATTGCGGTGTGGCTCAATGCCGCGGCGCAATCTTTTCAGGTTGTACCCCCGCGCAACGTCATCGCGGGGCAGCGCTTCCAAGTGACATTCCGACTGACCAATGGCGAAGGTTCGGGACTCAACGCCCCGGCCATCCCTGGTTGCAAACTCCTCTCTCCGTCGCCTGGTGTCAGCACCATGCAGAGCTACCAATATGTCAACGGCCAGAGCACGTCAACCTCGACGGTCGACTATACTTTCACATATCGAGCCGAAAAAGAAGGGTCGTTCACCATCCCCGCCGCGACTATCAACGTGGATGGGAAGAAACTCTCAACCCTCCCCACCAAGTTCACAATCCTCCCACCCGACAAGGCCCAGCCGCAAAGCGCGTCGCAGGGCGGAGGGTACGGAGGCGGCTACCAGCAGGTGAGAGTTGATGACGCCGACTCGCAGAACGACACTTCCAAACCGATTTCGAAGGACGACATTTTCGTCCGCATCATACTCAACAAGAGCCACGCCTACGAGCAGGAAGCGCTCGAATGCGTCATCAAGCTCTACACGAAATACGAGCGCATCAACTCATTTATGATGACGTCTCCCCCCACGTTCGACGGGTTCCTCATCGAGGAGGTCGATACACAATCGATGTTGAACCAGGTGGAGCATTACAACGGGCAGAACTACATCACGGCGGTACTTAAACGCTGCATCATATTCCCCCAGAAGTCGGGCAAACTCACAATCAACTCAGGCAAATACGACCTGAGCGTTGTTCAGCTCGAGCGCGTTTCCAACGGCTGGTTCTATTCGGCACGCCCGGTTGAGAAGAGCGTCCGCCTGCAACCTTATACTTATACAGTCAACATCACCCCGCTTCCCGAGCCCCGTCCGGCAGGATTCACCAACGCTGTGGGACACTTCCAGTTTGAGTCGAGCCTCAACCCGCAACAGCTCAAAACTGGCGAGGCAGCCTCTCTCACCTACGTCCTCACTGGGTCGGGCAACTTGAAATATATTGAACCGGCAAAACCCGAAATTCCTTCGGAGTTCGAGCAATACACTCCCAAAACCGACTCCCGCACCCGAGTAGCGGGGAACACAGTCACTGGCACCTTGACAGTCGACTACACCATCGTTCCGCAGAGTGTTGGCGACTTCAGAATTCCGGGCCAGGAGTTCGTCTTCTTTGACCCGTCGGTGGCTAAATATGTCACACTCCATGCCAACGGCTTCGACGTGAAGGTCGCAAAAGGATCGGGCACCACAATCAGCGCCGAGCAGCGCGATATTGAAGCTAAAAACACCGATATTCTCCACATCAAGACCGGCGACAAAGGGCTGACGATGCACTATAAGCCCGTAATTCGTTTCTGGTGGTACTGGTGCCTGTTCGGCGCGGTATTGCTCGCCCTTATATGCTCGTTTGCCTACGCCTCGCGGCGCGACCGCCTCAACGCCGATGTTGCCGGAAGGCGCAATGCCCGGGCCAACAAGGTTGCCCGCAAGCGCCTCAAGGCGGCTGAAGGCTTTATGAAAAGCCATCAGAGCGACAAGTTCTATGAGGAAACACTTCGAGCAGTGTGGGGCTACCTCTCTGACAAGCTCAGCATTCCAGCCTCGCAACTCACCCGCGACAACATTGTCGCAAAACTGACCGAGAAAGGAGTATCATCGGCCGTTGCCGACCGCGTCATTCAGATTCTTGACCAGTGTGAAATGGCCCGCTATACCCCCGACTCTTCGGCTGACGCGTCGGTTGAAGCGCTCTATAACGAAACCGCCGATACCATCAACGCCATTGAAAAGACTAAACTTGGTCGATGAACCTCTAAAACGACTCACGCCTTATGAATAAGATAATCGGCATATTTGCCGCACTGATATTCTTCCTGCCCGCGGTTATGGCTGCAGCCGAGAAACCAAATTACGACCAGCAAGCCGACTCGGCCTACGCAGCTGACAATTTCGCTCTGGCCGAGGAGCTCTACCTCAAAGCAGCCAATGAGATAGGCACTTCGTCGACCCTATTCTACAATCTTGGCAACGCCTATTATCGCCAAGGGAATCTCGGGAAAGCCATTGTCTACTATGAACGTGCCTTGAAACTTGATCCGTCGAACTCCGATGCTCGCACCAACCTTGAATTCGTCAAGACTAAGATAACCGACAAGGAGCCCGACAACTCGTCGGTAATCTCAAAAGCTATCGACAGAGTTGTGAACGCGTTTCACGCCGATGTTTGGGCTTGGATCGCGCTGGCACTCTTCATCGTGTTTATCGGTGCGGCTGCCGCCTATCTCTTTTCCGAAATAGTGGTTGTAAGGAAAACGGCATTTTTCGGAGGATTAATAGTGTTTGTTCTCACTGTGTGCGCAGTCGCAATCTCATTCTCGGCAGCCAACAGGGTCGAAGCCGATAACTACGCGATTATTCTCCTCCCCGCCGCCCAACTTTCGACATCGCCCCGCGAAGCCCGTTCGCAAAGCGAGCAGGCATTCCTCTTGCACGAAGGCACCAAAGTTGAAGTGATCGACTCCGTGAGCTCTCCCGACGAGGGTGGCAAATGGCTTGAAGTGCGCGTCCCCACAGGTGAGCGCGCCTGGATAAAGGCCTCGGACGTTGAACGCATCTGAACCTCCGCAGCTGCCCGATTTCAGCCCGCGACCGCTGCTCAAGAAAGGAATGTTCAATAACGCGCAAAATTGTTGAAAGTCTTATTTTTTTGACAGCTATGGGATTACAAAATTTAATCACAGAATTGTGCTTAATAACACAAAAATAATTTTGGCAATCTCAAATAAGTTGTCTATATTAGCTGAAAATAAAATAAACGTTCAACTCTTAAATCATATCATCATGACTAAGACTATCACCTTCAACGACCTGCGACGCATCAAGGATGCTCTGCCCGACGGAGCTACCACTCGTATTGCCGACAAGCTCCACATAACTCCCCAGACCGTTCGCAACTATTTCGGCGGCGCAAACTACGAATTCGGCAAGAATTGCGGCCTTCACATCGAACCGGGGCCTGACGGTGGTATCGTAGTTTTGGATGACACCACAATCTACGACATGGCTGTTGAAATTCTCCAGGAAGAGGAAGCCAAAAAAGAAAAGTAACATCGCAGCGGGAGCCCTTGACATCAATGGCTGCTCGCTGATTGTATAATACACATAGGCGCGGCTGGAAGCTCTTGACAATGGGCCTCACACCGCGCCTTGTTCATATCAAAGGCAGACAATAACAATTCAATCACAATAGCGGAATGGACCGATTCGTCACAATAGCCATACACACCTACCCCAAAGCGCTCCCAATCAAGAACCTTCTTGAAAGCGAAGGCATCGAAGTCGAGCTCCACAACATCGACTTGAACGACCCTAAAATCGCTCCGGGAGTGCGCATCCGCATCAAGGAGAGCGACCTGCCGCTGGCACTACGATTGGTTGAAAACCACGAGATTTTCGATGGTTCGATCGACGCTGAGAGCGAGCATCGGCGCGAGGTGCTTCTCCCCGTCGACTTTGCAGGCCATTCAATGAACGCGGCCAAAATCGCCTTTCAGATAGCGCGGATATTCCGGGCAGACGTGATGATGCTCCACTCCATAATCCCCACATCGACTGTGCACAACCTCCAGCTCACTGACGTTTATCAGTATGATGCCGAGGTCGAGGCCGACGCTGAAGCAACCCGCCTAGAGCTATCGGATGCGAAAAAGCTGATGACTAAATTCTGTGACACCATAAAGTCGATGATCAAAGACGGCGAGATTCCCGCAGCCCGTTTCCGCAGTCTTGTGCTTGAAGGTGTTCCTGAGGAAGTTATTATCCAGTATGCCCGCGACCATGTGCCGACAATGATTGTCATGGGCACCCGCGCGGCCGACAAAAAGCAATCTGACCTCATCGGCAGTGTGACTGCCGAAGTTCTTGACTCTTGCCGTGTGCCTGTGTTCTCGGTGCCTGCCGACTCAGATGTGGCGGTGTTGGCTCGTCCGCGCAAAGTGGCGTTCTTCTGTAATGGCGACCAGCAAGACATCCTCGCCCTTGACTCGCTCAACAGAATGTTTCCCGGTGTCCGACTTCAATTGAAACTTATTCGCATCCCCTCGCGCCGCGAAAGGGGCGAAAGCGTTGAAAAACTGCAAACCGAGGCCGACCATATTTTGGCACCCCTCCTATCCTACTGCCGCGAGCACTATCCCAATATCGTTTTTTCGGCAACGATGGTTAGCACCAAGGATATGAACGGGAAAGACGTTGATCTAATTTGCGTGCCCAACAAAAAGCGCAGCGTGTTTGCCCGTGTATTCAACCCCTCGCTCGCACACAAGATTCTGTTCAAGGCCGACATACCGATGATTGTGATTCCGGTATAATCCCATACTCTGGACCATAGAATGTATTTTTATAACACGAAATGTGATTAATTTCAAAATTATTCACTAATTTCGCAGTGCGAACATCGGGGCAGCGTCTCCGATGGTGGAGAGATTACATCACCTTGGCAATTCGGCCATACAAGATAGGCTTAGAGCAGCCTGTCAGTGGCTGAAAGTGATGGGACGGCTCCTCTCTCCTGCCGGAAGCGTTTCCCAGCCCGGCGAACAAACAACATATCTGCGTCCCGTCTTGCAGAATTAATTTGGATTTCACGGTCGTGGCAACTATTAGTTGTCATAGCTGTAGGTTCTGTATATTAATTCTTCAAGAGCGATGTCGGATATTTTCCACCTTGAAACATTATACTCTCTATTTAAAACCTCCGAGGAGTTTTCCGCGGAGGCATTGGGTTATATCCACACCCAAATGCGCCAAACCCTTATCTATCCATATAATATCCATTTAAAGATCAATTCATTATGAGCAAACATTTGAGCTATTCTTTGTTGCGCTCATCGCCACTTTGACTCTCGTGCTCATCCAGTGCGACGATGACGAGGACTACCGCGGCTTCACCATTGAGGGCGATGAGCTGTGGATTTTCTTCGATGGGTCAAACTACCATCTTTACCGCCATTGATCGTTAGTGATGCCAAGCACTCGTGCCAAAGCGCTGAAAACAAAACCCGCCAACAGCCGTATTTCACGCGGCGTTGGCGGGTTTGTTTATGTTATTTGCGAATGGCTTACTTAGCCGCTTCGAGTTCGAGCGAGGCGAGGATGAAGGGGCCTATGCCCTTCGCATCGTTGTCGCGCACGGGTTCTGAGATATAATATTCAAACGACCCATTGCGACGCTCCGACGAACCGCCACCAAGGCCGGCAACCGCGCAGCATTTCGTCAGCGAGATTGTTCCGTCGGGATTCGTGACAACGAAGTTATCCATGATGCCCTTGTAGGCGTTCAACGCAGCATCGCGATAGTAAGGCTCAAGCAAACCGAGGCGCGTTGCGCGCAACAGGTTATAGCAGTACATCGCCGAGGCCGTTGCTTCCAGATAGTTTCCTTCGCGGTCGGGCTCGTCGAGCACCTGATACCAGAGGCCGGTCGGCACATCCTGATATTTCAGCAGGCCATCGGCAACGTTGTGGAGCAGCTTCTCCAGCTCAGGGCGCTTTTTGTGATCGGCCGGCATAGCTTCGAGCACGTCGACGAGGGCCCAAAAGAACCACCCCTGCGCGCGGCCCCACGCATGGGCCGATTGGCCGGTCTTCTTGTCTGCCCAGAACATCTTCTTCGACTCATCCCAGGCGTGGCGGTAGAGTCCCGTTGCCGGGTCGTAGGTGTGCTTCGCAACCGTCAGGAACTGCTTGGCAATATCATCGTAAGCCTTTTGCTGTTCCTTGCCTGAGAGATAATCGTTGGCATACTCGGTGTAGAACGGAGTTCCCATGAACAATCCGTCGAGCCACATCTGGCTGGGGTAAATGCGTTTGTGCCAGAAGCCGCCATCCTTTGTGCGCGGCTGCGAGAGGAACTGGTTGTAGAGCTGTCGGGCGGCCAGCAAATAGCGCTCCTCGCCGGTCTGCTTGTAGGCTTCAAGCAAGAGCGTTCCGTTCTTAATGTCGTCGAGCTTGAAATCCTCCGGCTTGTAGCGGCGGATAGTTCCGTCGGCCATCACACACGAATCCATATAGGAGAGCGCGTAGGCGTTAATGGAATCGTTGTTGTAGCGCTTAGCAACGTCGAAGAATGCGTCCAGTTCCGTTCCAACTGAATATGACCAATTAAGGCGCTTCGAGTGGTCAACCTGCCAGCTCAGCGGGTTACGCCGCATCTCGGAAAGCGCCATCTTTTCAGACACCGGGAGGCTTTCAATTGTCGGGTTGCCATTAATGATCAGATTTTCCAGGCGCACATCTGCCGTCTTGCCGTTTATGGAGTTAGCGCCAGTGGCAACGCCATCGAAACGGCAATTCTTCACCTCGATATTATAAACATTGCAAATATCCTCGAAAGCATCGATTTTCACGCCATACTTGCTTTTTTTGCAATTAACATTCTCGAGGAACACGTTTCTGACCGTGGGGGCGAAATCGCGCTGACACGCCTCTTTCGACTCATACACAAGGTTAATTTTCAGCACGGCCTCGCGGCATTGCCCAACCTCGACATTGCGCACGAAGACATTCTCGATGATGCCGCCGCGGCACGAGTTGGTCTTGATGCGAATCACGCGGTCGAGATCGGGCGAGTCCATCACACAGTTCTCGACAAAAAGGTTTCGGAAGCCACCCGAAATTTCGCTACCGATCACAACGCCTCCATGGCCATTCTTCATCTGGCAATTGCGCACAATCATATTCTGCGAAGGGATGTTCCATGTGCGCCCGTCGCGGTTTCGGCCGCTTTTAATGGCGATGCAGTCGTCGCCGGTGTCAAAGAAACAATTCTCAATGAGCACATTGTTGCACGACTCAGGGTCACAGCCATCGCCGTTGGGTCCGTCGTTCTGTATATGCACCCCGCGCACTGTGAGATTTTCGCACAAGAGGGGATGAATAACCCAAAAAGGCGAGCGCAGCAAGGTTACATCCTCAATGAGCACATTCTTGCACTTAACGGGGTTTACCAGCTGCGGGCGCATGCCGTAGCCATCGCCCATTTTGCGCTGGTCAACGGGAACGCCGGCCTCGTTCCACTCCATCAGCAGCGGACGGCCTATGCGCTGCGAAATAACGCCCTCTTCCCAGCCGAACTTCTTGGCACCGCACATGCGCCACCAATTTTCGTTGCAAGCGCCGCCGTCGATGGTGCCCTTGCCTGAAATAGCCACGTTCTCCTCATCGTAGGCATAAATCATCGGCTGGTAGTTCCAGCAATCCATGCCCTCCCAGCGGGTGAGCACAAGCGGATATTGTTTGAGGTCGTCGGTGAACAGAAGTGTAGCGCCTTCGCTCAGATGAAGATTCACATTGCTCTTGAGCGTTATAGGCCCGGTGAGCCAAACGCCTTCGGGAATGACAACCCTGCCACCCCCTTCGGAGGAGCATCGCTCGATGACGCTGTTAATTAACTCGGTGTAGAGGTAGCCCTCCTTTTTCGAAGGCTTTCCGTAGTCAAAGATTTTATAATCCTTGTCGCGGAATTCAGGGGCCTTGATTGATTTTTCAATCTGCGGGTAGATTGTGTTCCAGGCCGTTGCCGCATCCTGGGCCAGAGCCGCGATACCGAATATCAGGGCTGAGGCCGCGATGAAAAGCTTGCGCATTGTTTTTTATGGTTTCAGATTAGGTTTTGCGAAACTTAATTGTTTCACCGCAAAGATACGAAAAGATGTCGGAATATTAAGCGCGACTCAACGCGCTATTTGAAAAGTTTGGTAGTGCCGATAATAATTGGTAATTTTGCATCAACACTTAACAGAAACATTGACCAACCTCTAATCCATGATTTACCCTGCATACTTTGTCGCCTTTGATTTAGGCGCCACAAGCGGACGCACCATTCTCGCCGAGCTGCATGCCGACGGAAAACTCACAACCGAAGAAATCAACCGCTTTCCAAACGCGATAATCAACGTAAACGGGTCCTCGCATTGGAACATCTACTCTCTCTTTGAACATATTAAGGACGGCCTCCGCAAAGTTGCCAAACGCGGCATCCGCCCGGTTTCGGTTGCCGTCGACACCTGGGGCGTTGACATTGCCTGCGTGGCCGACGACGGCTCGCTGCTCGGCCTCCCGGTGGCTTACCGCGACAAGCGATTCTGCGACAAAAACACAGCCTCGTTCTTCGCCGACGCGATGCCTGCCGACAAACTATACTCCATCACCGGCATACAGGTAATCAATTTCAACACCGTTTTCCAGCTCCACGCGCTGAAAAACACCTCGGCGCTGAAAAACGCTTCGAAGATAGGATTTGTGCCCGACATCATTTCCTATCTCCTCACCGGCAAACTCGTAACAGAATACACCATAGCATCGACCGGAGCTATCGTAAACGCCTCAAGCCGCACTCTCGCGCCTGAGATTCTCGAAGCAGCCGGAACGGATATTGAGAAATTCGGTCCGCTGGTAGCGCCCGGCACTCTTATTGGAGAGCTTCGACCCGAGATTTGTGAGGCTACCGGCATCGACCCGGTTCCCGTAATCGCGGTCGGAGGCCACGACACGGCTTCGGCAGTAGCCGCAATTCCGGCCAAGGGCAACGGATGGGCCTACCTCAGCAGCGGCACATGGTCGCTCATGGGTATCGAAAGCATGAACCCGGTCATCACGGCAAAGTCCGCCGAATACAACATCACCAACGAGGGTGGCATCGAAGGCTCGATTCGCGTGCTCAAAAACATAACGGGCATGTGGATTCTTGAGGAGTGTCTTAAAAGCTGGAAGCGCGAAGGAATCGAGTACACCTACCCCGAGCTGGTGGCCATGGCAGCTGCGGCAACTCCTTTCAAATGCTTTATCGACCCCGACGACGCGAGCTTCGTAGCCCCCGCCGACATGCCTAAAGCAATTCTCGAATTCTGCGCCGCCACCGGCCAGGAAGCACCCGAGGGGCACGCCGAAATGGTGCGTTGCATCTTCGAAAGCATGGCGTTGAAATATCGCGCCGTGCTCGACCTTTTCAAAGAGGTGGCCGAGCACCCCATCGAGCAGCTCCACGTCATCGGCGGCGGCTCGCGCAACGCCCTGCTCAACCAGTTCACATCGTCGGCAATCAACCTGCCGGTCGTAGCCGGCCCGGTTGAATGCACCGCTCTCGGAAACATTCTCATGCAGGCCCGCGCAGCCGGCTACGTCAATTCGCTCGACGAACTCCGCGAGATTGTGGCCAAAAACGTTGAGACAACCCGCTTCGAACCTGTTGACCCCCAGCAATGGGATGAACCAGCCACGCGCTTCAACGCCATGAAACGCTGACATAATTCACAGAAAATCATCATCAACTAATACCTATTACACTTAGCAATGACTAAAGAATCTATTACCAAGGCTTACGAAATAGCCAAAGAACGCTACGCGGCCATCGGCGTCGACACCGACAAAGTGCTCAAACAGATGCAGGATTTCCACCTCAGCATGCACTGCTGGCAGGCCGACGACGTTTCCGGCTTTGAAAACCAGGGCGGTTCGCTCACCGGCGGCATCCAGGTTAACGGCAACTATCCCGGCAAAGCCCGCAATATCGACGAACTTCGCGCCGACGTGCTCTACGCGATGAGCCTCATCCCCGGCAAACACCGCCTCAACCTCCACGAAATCTACGGCGATTTCGGTGGCAAATACGTCGACCGCGACCAGTGCTCGGTCGAGCACTTCCAGAGCTGGATTGACTGGGGTCTGGCAAACGACATCAAACTCGATTTCAACTCAACATCGTTCTCGCACCCCAAGAGCGGCGACCTCAGCCTTTCGAACCCTGACAAGAGCATCCGCGACTTCTGGATTGAGCATTCAAAGCGCTGCCGCGCCATTTCGCAGGCCATCGGCGAAGCTCAGAACGATCCCTGCATCATGAACACCTGGGTGCACGACGGTTCGAAAGACATCACCGTTAACCGCCTGATGTATCGCGAGCTCCTCAAGGACTCGCTCGACCAGATTTTCGAGCACAAGTACGATTGGATGAAGGACTGCGTTGAGTCGAAAGTGTTCGGCATCGGCCTCGAAAGCTACACCGT
>CAYTBH010000041.1:0-18922 GCA_964435935.1 uncultured Alistipes sp. | reverse complement strand
AGGCTTGCAGTCGCGCACGGTCCATTGCGTGGCCGGACTCTCATAGCTCGGGTTAATGTCGAGCCACGAACATTCCCCCTCGCCATCCTTCCGCAGCGTCGACTTGTAGGCATACCGTCCCGAAAACAGCCCGTCGCCATGCTTCTCCAGCTCCATCACAATGGGATACTTCCCGCCAACAGTCCCCTCCAGGCGGAATTCTTTCGCGGAGGAGGTCGTCGGGGCGAGCGCCGCCGCGAGAAGCAATAGCGATGTTTTGTGCCAGAGTTCCATGCTGGATTAATAAAATTGCGGTTTGTCGCCGGGTCAATGCGAAAAAGGCCGCAACTCTTCGAGCCGCAGCCTTTTCTTGAATATGTCGGGGTGAGAAGACTCGAACTTCCGACCTCCACGTCCCGAACGTGGCGCGCTGCCAACTGTGCTACACCCCGATGGCAGAAATAGTTCTTTTTACCGAGGTGCAAAGGTAGGCGTTTCGGCGCTTTCGGGCAATTTTTCGGGGAGATTTAACTTTCGTTAACCCGTGGCCGATGAGGAGCCGGGGTTGCGCGGGGTGCGTCGCCGGCCGCGGGGCCGCGCGCCGGGACAGCCCTGAAACCGCGCGGGGTTATTAACATTATCGGTCAGTTATCAACAAAAAAAGTGAAAAGGCGCTCCCCGGCGTTCCACACTATTATATATGGAGTTAACTTCGCGGTGTAAAAACCTTTAACTCTGAAATGGGAAAAATTATTGCCATAGCCAACCAGAAGGGTGGGGTCGGGAAGACCACCACCACGATAAATCTCGCGGCCTCGCTGGCCCTGGAAGGAAAGAAGGTGCTGATTATCGATGCCGACCCGCAGGCCAACGCCACGTCGGGCTACGGAATCGACCCCCGCACTATGAAATCCTCGATTTACGAATGTCTGGTCGACGACTATCCCCTCGACGGCTCCGAGGTCGAGACCTGTGTCGAAGGGCTCTCTCTCGTGGGGTCGCGCATCGACCTCGCCGGGGCCGAACTCGAACTGATTCAGAAGCCCGAGCGCGAAAAGGTGCTCCGCCGCCTCCTTGCTGCCGTGGCTCCGAAATACGATTTCATCCTAATCGACTGCTCGCCGTCGCTCGGCCTCATCACCGTGAACGCACTCACGGCGGCCGACTCCGTGATAATCCCCGTGCAGGCCGAATACTTTGCCCTGGAGGGCATCTCGAAGCTGCTCAACACCATCCGCATCATCAAGTCGAAGCTCAACCCCGGGCTTGAAATCGAAGGCTTCCTGCTGACGATGTACGACGCCCGCCTGCGCCTGGCCAACCAAATCTACGAGGAGCTGAAGAGCCACTTCGGCCAGATGGTGTTCAACACCGTCATTCCCCGCAACATCCGCCTCTCCGAGGCCCCGTCTCACGGCTTGCCGGCAATCCTCTACGACCCCGAGAGCCGCGGCGCCACCTCCCACACGATGCTCGCTAAGGAGCTGATCGCGAAAAACAGATCTCACTCTCACAAATAACCCCCCTCCCCACCAATGGCACCTATCCACAGAAGCGCCCTCGGGCGCGGCCTCGACTCGCTGATTTCGATGGACGACACCCCGGCACGCGGCGCGTCGGCAATCAACGACATACGCCTCGACCAGATTTCGCCCAACCCCGACCAGCCACGCACTAATTTCGACGAGGAGGCCCTCGACGAGCTCGCCGCCTCGATTCGCGAGCTCGGCATCATCCAGCCCATCTCGCTGCGCAAAACCGGGCCCGACTCCTACCAGATTATCGCCGGCGAGCGACGCTACCGGGCCGCGCTCCGCGCCGGACTCGAATCGGTGCCGGCCTACATACGCCAGGCCTCGGAGAGCGAGCTCACCGAGATGGCGCTCATCGAGAACATCCAGCGCGAGGACCTCAACGCCATTGAAATCGCGCTCACCTTCAAGAAACTCATCGAGCAGTATTCCCTCACGCAGGAGCGCCTCGGCGAGCGCGTGGGCAAGAAGCGCGCCACGATTGCCAACTTCCTGCGCCTGCTGCGCCTTCCCGCCGAGGTGCAGCTCGGTCTCCGCGACCGCCGCATCGACATGGGCCACGCCCGCGCCCTGCTCGCCGTCGACGACCCCCACGCGCAGCTGCGCATCTACAAGCAGATTCTTGCCGAAGGGCTCTCAGTGCGCCGCGTCGAGGAGCTTGTCAAGGAGGCTGCCAGCGGCGCTCCGGCTCCGGCAAAAAAGTCGCAGGGCGAGAAGAAGGCCGCGAGCCACGATTTCGACCTCCTGAAGAAGCACCTCTCATCGGCCTTCCAGACTCCCGTGCGTTTCTCGTGCGACCGCAACGGCAAGGGGCGCATCACCTTCCAGTTTGCCAACGAGGAGGACCTCGCGCGCCTCATCACTCTCTTCGACTCCCTCCCGAAATAACCACGCCGAAATCCCAAGCGCCGCGATGCTCGTTCTGATAGCCGAGTCGAAAACAATTGGGCGGTGCGACACCCCTGTCGCACCCGATGACTATCGCGCCCACCGCCCGGCGTTCGAGGCCGAGGCCGCAGCGATCATGGCCTCGCTCAGCGACGCCTCGGCGCAGGAACTGGCCGCCGATGTGAAGATCAGCCTCCCCCTTGCCCGCCGTCTGTGCGAAATGATTTATGACTTCCCCAACAAGAGCGTGGGTGGCGAGGCGGCAGGCGCGTTCACCGGGGTGGTGTTCAGGGCGCTCGACTATGCGACGCTACCACCCGAGGCCCGCGGGCGGCTCCGCGACGGGGTCGGAATCATCTCGTCGCTCTACGGCCTGCTGCGCCCCGACGACATCGTGAAGCCCTATCGCTTCGATTTCACGACGAAACTCGCCCCCGGCGGTCTCACCTTCGCCAACTACTGGCGCCCGGAGCTGACCCGGCGGCTCGTCGACAAACTGCGCTCGACTGGCGAGGACGAAGTGCTCGACCTGCTCCCCGCCGATGCCTCGCGGTGTGTCGACTGGAAGCGGGTGCGCGAAGTGGCCCGCGTCGGCAAAGCCGACTTCCGGGAGCTCCTCCCAGGCGGCAAAACGCGCACTCCCAACGCGGGCCGGTTGAAAACCCTCCGCGGCTTGCTGCTGCGCCAGATTGTGACCGACGGCATCGAGTCCCTGACGGCGCTCGCCTCGGTCGAAGGCCGCGGCTATGTCGGGGTCCCTTCGCCCGGCGATTCGGGCACGCTGCTGTTCCACACCCTCCCCGACTGAGACTGCCATCGGGCGGCTCCCGGGTCGCTCATCACTCCACGCGGTTCTTTTTAATCGATAGCAAAACAGGCGCCTTGCTCACGCAAGTCGCCTGCCTTCATTTGGGGATAGGGTGTCCCTCCCGGTGGAGTTGGTGGGAGGGACGTTGGGGTATTTTGGAGTTTGTTGGATGTGCTAAAGCGGGGGTGCTTATTCGGCGACAACCTCGAAGGGGATTTCCACCACAACCTCTTTGTGGAGGTTGATTTTGGCGGTGTACTTGCCCAGTTCTTTGACAGCTTCCTTGAGCTCGATGGCCTTGCGGTCGATTTCGTGACCGAGTTTGGCGAGAGCTTCTGCGATCTGGATGTTGTTGACCGAACCGAAGATGGTGCCGGTGGCCGAAGCCTTGGCGCCGATGGTGAGTTCAACGTCGGCAAGCGAGGCAGCGGTTGCTTCTGCGGCGGCCTTGAGCTCGGCGAGCTTGTGGGCGCGCTGGCGCTGCACTTCCTGGAGCTGCTTGAGAGAAGCGGCGTTGGCAATCACTGCTTTACCCTGCGGGATAAGGTAGTTGCGACCATAACCGTCCTTTACTTCAACAACGTCGTCCTTGTAGCCGAGGCCGTGGATGTTTTCTTTCAGTATGATTTTCATTTTCTCAAAGTCTTAAAGTAGTGGGTGGCTTATAAATTGCGGCCGCGCCTTATTTCATAAGGTCGGTTACGAAGGGCAGCAGGGCCAGGTGGCGGGCGCGCTTAACGGCCTGTGCCACGCGGCGCTGGAACTTCAGCGAGGTGCCGGTGATGCGGCGGGGCAGGATTTTGCCCTGCTCGTTGAGGAACTTCTTGAGGAACTCGGGGTCCTTGTAATCGATATATTTGATTCCGCTGCGTTTGAAGCGGCAGTATTTTTTCTTCTTTACGTCAACCGACAGGGGGGTGAGGTAACGGATTTCTGACTGTGTCTGTGCCATTTTCTTGTTGTGAACGGGTTGGAAACTGGGTTATGCCTCCGTGGCGGCCTCGGCGGGAGCGGCAGCTTCCTGGGGCTTGTTGGCGCGGAGCGAACGGCGTTTTGCGGCGTATTCTGCGGCGTATTTGTCGTTGCGGAAAACCAGGAAGCGGATCACGCGCTCGTCGCGGCGGAAGGCGGTTTCGATTTTCTTAACGATGGTGGGGTCGCCGTCGAATTCTACCAGGGTGTAGAAGCCGGTCGATTTTTTCTGGATGGGGTAGGCGAGTTTGCGCAGGCCCCACATTTCCTCGTTCACGATAGTGGCTCCGTTGTCGGTCAGCACTTTGGTGAACTTTTCTACCGCTTCCTTCATCTGAGCGTCAGATAAAACGGGAGTTAAAATGAAAACGGTTTCGTAGTGGTTCATTTTGTTAACTGAAAGTTGTGTAACTTGGTGTTATTATGGCGTTTGCGAGCACACCGCTCCCAAACGGCTGCAAAGTTACTAATTTTTCCCCGTTCCCCCAAACTTTTCCCCACATTTTCCCTACGCCAGCCCGCTCCCCTCCAAACGGCTGCAGCCGAGGCGCGATTTTTCTTTCGAAAAAGAGCGGGGCGGTGTGGTTTTTTAAGCGGGAAATGGGTAAATTTGCGTTTGATTTCGCGGCATCGGGCGCGCCCCGGGCCACGACCCTTTTCAACACAAACCATCGAACTGCCAAGGCGCCGGGCGGCAGTCCGCGCGCCGAATTCACCTAAATCTTAAATACCTATCCCGTAACAAATGAAAAAGTACCCTAAAATAGGGATTCGCCCTACTATTGACGGCCGCCAGGGTGGCGTGCGCGAAAGCCTCGAAGAGAAAACCCTGGCGCTTGCCAAGGCTGTGGCCGACCTCATTTCCTCAAACCTGCGCAACGGCGACGGCTCGCCCGTAGAGTGCGTCATTGCCGACGGCACCATCGGCCGCGTGGCCGAGAGCGCCGCTTGCGCCGAGAAGTTCGAGCGCGAGGGGGTCGGAGCCACCATCACCGTCACCTCCTGCTGGTGCTATGGCGCCGAAACAATGGATATGAACCCCCATTGGCCCAAAGCTGTCTGGGGCTTCAACGGCACAGAGCGCCCCGGAGCCGTATATCTCGCCGCCGTCCTGGCTGCCCACGCCCAGAAGGGGCTCCCCGCTTTCGGCATCTATGGCCGCGACGTGCAGGATATCGACGATAACTCCATCCCCGCCGACGTCGCCGAAAAGATTCTGCGATTTGCCCGCGCGGCCCAGGCCGTGGCCACCATGCGCGGCAAGAGCTATCTCTCCATGGGCTCGGTGTCGATGGGCATCGCCGGCTCGATTGTCAACCCCGACTTCTTCCAGGAATACCTGGGGATGCGAAACGAGTCGGTCGACCTCACCGAAATCATGCGCCGCATGGCCGAGGGCATCTACGACAAAGAGGAGTTTGCCAAAGCCATGGCCTGGACCGAGAAATATTGCAAACCCCGCGAGGGCAGCGACATCGCCAACACCGCCAAGGCCAAAACCCGCGAGCAGAAGGACGCCGACTGGGAGTTCATCGTCAAGATGACCATCATCATGCGCGACCTCATGCAGGGCAACCCCCGCCTGCTCGAAATGGGCTTCAAAGAGGAGGCCATGGGCCACAACGCCATCGCCGCCGGGTTTCAGGGCCAGCGCCAGTGGACCGACTTCTATCCCAACGGCGACTTCTCCGAGGCGCTGCTCAACACCTCCTTTGACTGGAACGGCATCCGCGAGGCCTTCGTGCTCGCCACTGAAAACGACTCGCTCAACGGCGTGGCCATGCTCTTCGGCCACCTGCTGACCAACCGCGCCCAGATTTTCTCCGACGTGCGCACCTACTGGAGCCCCGAGGCCGTAAAGCGCGTCACCGGCAAGGAACTCACCGGCCGCGCCGCTGGCGGCATCATCCACCTCATCAACTCCGGCGCCACCACCCTCGACGGCACGGGCCGTGCCGTCGACGCTGAGGGCAACCCCGCCATGAAACCCCATTGGGATATGTCCGAGGCCGAAGTCGAGGAGTGCCTCGGCTCCACGACCTGGTATCCCGCCAACCGCGACTATTTCCGCGGCGGCGGCTTCTCGTCCAACTTCCTCACCCGCGGCGGCATGCCCGTCACAATGACGCGCCTCAACATCGTCAAGGGCCTCGGACCCGTGCTCCAGCTCGCCGAGGGGTGGACCGTCGACATCGACCCCGAGATAAACCGCGTGCTCGACAAGCGCACCGACCCCACATGGCCCACCACCTGGTTCGTGCCGCGCCTGTGCGACAAACCCGCCTTCCGCGACGTTTATTCCGTGATGAACAACTGGGGCGCCAACCACGGCGCGATCTCCTACGGCCACATCGGCCAGGACCTCATCACCCTCGCATCGATTCTGCGCATCCCGGTGTGCATGCACAACGTCGACGACGACAAAATCTTCCGTCCCGCCGCCTGGAACGCCTTCGGCATGGACAAGGAGGGTGCCGACTACCGCGCGTGCGCCAACTACGGCCCCATCTACAAGTGACAACCGCTATGAGCCCCGGGCCGCGCCTCCCCGCCCCGCCCGGGGCTCTCTTATTCCAACCCCATAATCAATCTCAAGCCATGAAAAACGAAAACAATGGCTCGCTGCTGCGCTACGGCGGGGTGAGCTATGTGGTTCCTTTCGTCTTGATCACGAGCTGCTTCGCCCTCTGGGGCTTTGCCAACGACATCACCAACCCCATGGTGAAGGCCTTCTCAAAGATTTTCCGCATGAGCGTTACCGACGGCACCCTCGTGCAGGTGGCTTTCTACGGCGGCTACTTCGCCATGGCGTTCCCGGCGGCGATTTTCATCCGTCGCTACTCCTACAAGGCCGGCGTGCTCCTCGGCCTCGGGCTCTACGCCCTCGGCGCCTTCCTCTTCTATCCCGCGATGCTCTCGGGCTACTACTATCCATTCCTCATAGCCTACTTCATCCTCACCTGCGGCCTCTCGTTCCTTGAAACGAGCTGCAACCCCTACATCCTCTCCATGGGCTCTGACGAAACTGCCACCCGGCGCCTCAACCTCGCCCAGTCGTTCAACCCAATGGGCTCCCTCCTGGGCATGTGGGTGGCCATGAACTTCATCCAGGCGCGCCTCAACCCCCTCGGGGGCGACGAGCGGGCCCTCCTTGGCGACGCCGAGTTCCAGGCCCTCCGCGACGCCGACCTCATGGTGCTCATAAAGCCCTATCTTTTCATCGGCCTGGTGGTGCTGGCCATGTTCCTGGTGATTCGCTTCGTGAAGATGCCCGGCTCGCGCGACAGCTCGGCCAAAATCAACTTCCTGCCCACTCTCAGGCGCATCTTCGCCCTGCCGCGCTACCGCGAAGGGGTCGTGGCCCAGTTCTTCTACGTCGGCGCTCAGATCATGTGCTGGACCTTCGTCATCCAGTATGGCACCCGCGTCTTCATGGCCGAGGGGATGGCCGAGAAGGCCGCCGAGGTGCTCTCGCAGCAATACAACATCGTGGCGATGGTGATTTTCTGCTGCTCGCGGTTCGTCTGCACCTACCTGCTGCGCTTCGTCAACCCCGGGCGCTTGCTCGCCGTGCTTGCCATTGCCGGCGCCCTGCTCACTCTGGGCGTCATCGGCTTCCAGGACCGCCTGGGCCTTTACTGCCTCGTGGGCGTCTCGGCCTGCATGTCGCTCATGTTCCCCACCATCTACGGCATCGCCCTCGAAGGGCTTGGCGACGATGCCAAGTTCGGCGCCGCCGGCCTCATCATGGCCATCCTCGGCGGCTCGGTGCTCCCACCGGTGCAGGCCGCCATCATTGACTGCGGCACCATCGCCGGCTGGCCGGCGGTCAACGTGTCGTTCCTGCTCCCCTTCATCTGCTTCGTCGTTGTGGCCCTCTACGGCTGCCGACGCTCTGCCGACTGACTTTCGGCAACCACATTTTTAAGAATTATTGACCCAAATTTTAAGCGGGGGCGCGACTATTTTGCCGCCCCCGCTTGTTATCAATACGCGCCGAATTGCTAACTTTGCACAGTCGCTTCGCGGAGCCGCCCGCCCGCCGCGCCCCGTCAGCTTTCGATTATGAAACTAAAACACCTCATACTTTGCGCCCTCGTAGGCGCCGCGTCGCTCCTCGCCCCCCAGCGGGCCTGCGCTTCGGGAGCCCCCGACAACGCCCCGCGCTCATATAAGGGCGAGAAAACCCTCGCGTTCCGCCTCGGCTATGTGGGCTATAACAAGTCGGCCTCGGCCGGCCTCGAGTTCACCTACCGCTTCAGCCGCCTCTTCCGCCTCGCTCCAGCGATTGACTACGTCGTGCGCCACAACGACACCGACGCGCTCATCGCGGCCGTCGACGCGCAGTTCCTCGTCCCCTTCTCGTCCGACCGCATGGCCTTCTACCCCTACGTCGGGCCCAAATACTCCAGCTGGACGCTCCACCCCCATGCCGCCGGCATCGAAAACGATGTCTCCCAGCGCCGCTCGCGCCTGGGGCTCGACCTCGGCGTGGGGCTCGAAGCCAACATCACCCCGCTGCTACGCCTCGGCATCTCGGGTGGCTACACCTTTGTCAAATATTTCGGCTGCTTCGAAGCCGCGCTCACCCTCTCCTACCGCTTCTGAACCCCCTGGAGGGATCTTAGCCACAACACTTCACAAAACAAAGATAAAAAACTATGGATAAGAACGTAGAAAAAGCTATCAACGAGCAGATTAATGCCGAGTTCTGGTCGGCCTACCTCTATCTCTCAATGTCGATGCACTTCGCCTCCGAAGGCTATGCCGGCATCGCCAACTGGTTCGCGATCCAGTTCAAGGAAGAGCAGGACCACGCCACCATCTTCATGAACTACGTCAACTCGCGCGGAGGCAAGGTCGAGCTCGCTCCCATCGCCGCCGTCGACACCTCCTGGGCATCCCCGAAAGCCGCTTTCGAGGCAACCCTCGAGCACGAGAAAAAGGTCACCGCGATGATCAACAACCTCTATGCCATTGCCGAAAAGGCATCCGACATCGCCACCAAGAACATGCTCACCTGGTTCATCGACGAGCAGGTTGAGGAAGAGGAAACAGCCCGCGGCTACATCGACGCCCTGCGCATGATCGGCGACAACGGCTACGGCCTCTACATGCTCGACAAAGAGCTCGCCGCCCGCGTCTACAAAACCCCCGCTCCCCTCGCCGCCAAAGCCGACGCCTGATCCCCCCTCCCCATACACCACAACCTCGCACTTTGACTTACACAATTAAAGTGCGAGGTTTTTAGTAATAGAGTAGAAATTAATTGTTTGATTGTAGTTATGATGGAAGTGAGTGATTGGGCTTTCGGGTTGTGCTGGGTCGCGATTGTGGCGGCGTTTGGCAAAGCGGCGGTCGCCCGCTGGAGGGCGGGCGACAAGGCCGGGCTGCGTAGCCTGGCGCTATCCTTTGCGCTGTCAGTGCCGCCACTGCTATGGTTCTCGATGGCGCTGTTTCATTTGGCCGACGACCTTGTGTGGAAAGTGTGCCGGAGTATGTCGCCCGACAGCGATTTGATTCCGCTTGTCGGGCTGCCAGCCATTTACAGCGCCATAGTGTGTCTTTTTGTTTCGATGTTCCGAAAAAGGGATTGATCGGACTGAAAGTCGCGTTATCGCATACGGACGGGGTGGGGGTGGTAGTAACTTCGCGTCGTGACCCGGAATGGAGAGCCGGACCACGACGCGAGGAGTTTTTTTAGTATGTAACCTTTAATGTTTTAATTCTATGTCAAACAAAAGTATTCGTTTTAGAGGTCTTTGAAGCCGTAGCGGACCGCGAGTTTTTCGAGGGCTTCGTAGGAGTTGAGGAGCACGGGGTAGCAAACGCCGTCGGAACACTCGGCTCCGTAGCGGCTCAGGCGCTCGCCATACTCTTTCCAGTCGGTGATGGGCTGGCGGGCGACGCCCGATTCCATAGCCGCTTTTGCCACGGCGGGGGCCACGGCCTCGAGAAGGCGCGGATCCATCGGTTTGGGCAGTATGTAGTCGGGGCCGAAGGTGAGCGGAGTGCCGGGGTAGGCCTCCTTGATGCGCTCGGGCACCGCTTCGCGGGCTATGGCTGCGATGGCGCGCACGGCGGCCAGCTTCATCTCTTCGTTGATTTCGCTCGCGCCGCAGTCGAGGGCGCCGCGGAATATGTAGGGGAAGCCGAGCACGTTGTTGATCTGGTTGGGATAGTCTGAGCGCCCGGTGGCGAAGATGAGGTCGGAGCGCGACGCCATGGCCTTCTCCCTCGAGATTTCGGGGTCGGGGTTAGCGAGGGCGAACACGATGGGTTTCGGAGCCATCGACTTGACCATCTCGGGGGTGACAACATCCTTAACCGACAGGCCGAGGAACACGTCGGCATCCTTCATGGCCTCTTCGAGGGTGTTGATGTCGCGGGTGGTGGCGAAGGGGCGTTTCTGCTCGGCGAGCCCGGGGCGGTCGGCGCGAATCACGCCCTTGGAGTCGCACATCACAACGTTCTCGGGCTTCACGCCCAGGGCTTCGTAAATCTTGGTGCAGCTGATGGCCGCGGCTCCCGCTCCGTTGACAACCAGGCGGATGTCGCCGATGTTCTTCCCCTGGATGTCGAGGGCGTTGAGCAGGGCGGCGGCCGAGATGATGGCGGTGCCGTGCTGGTCGTCGTGCATCACGGGGATGTCGCACTCGGCTTTGAGCCGTTGCTCGATTTCGAAGCATTCTGGCGACTTTATATCTTCGAGGTTGATGCCGCCAAACGAGGGCGCGATTGCCTTGACGATTTCGACGAATTTGTCGGGGTCCTTCTCGTTGACTTCTATGTCGACCCCGTTGAGCCCGGCGAATATTTTGAACAGCAACACTTTCCCCTCCATGACGGGCTTGGCGGCCTTCGCACCGATGTCGCCCAGGCCGAGCACGGCGGTGCCGTTGGAAATCACGGCCACGAGGTTCCCCTTGCCGGTGTATTTGTAAATGTCGTCGGGGTTGTCCTTGATTTCGAGACACGGGTACGCCACGCCGGGCGAATAGGCCAGCGAGAGGTCGCCGGGCGAGTTATATGGTTTTGTGGGTACGGTTTCCAGTTTTCCGGGGCGCGGCTCTCTGTGGTAGGCGAGCGCCATCTCTTTCAGCATCTTTTCCATATATGTTGGTGGGTTATTGGCTTTTTTGAAATGCGTGGCCGCGGTTTGCGCGGGCCGCTCATCATAATAACAAAAGAGAGCCCCGCACGGTTTATGCCGGCGGGGCTGAAAAGGGGGGCTTTTTTCGTTATCGTTGTGGAGTGGCGGCGCTCAGAGTTCCTTGACATTGCGGGTGAAGGCCACCATTTTGATGGCGGCTTCGGCGGCTTCGCGGCCTTTGTGGCCGAAGGGGCCTCCGCAGCGGTCGAGCGCGTCCTGCTCGTTGTCGACAGTGAGCACGCCGAAAATCACCGGCGTGTCGCAGTCGGCGTTCAGGGCCGTGATGCCCTGGGTGACGCTCTGGCAGACGTAGTCGAAATGGGGGGTGCCTCCGCGGACCACGCAGCCGAAAACAATCACGGCGTCGTACAGGCTTGCCTCGATGAGCTGCGAGGCGGCGAAGGTGAGCTCCACGGCTCCCGGCACGGCGTAGTGGTCGACCTGGTCGGCGGTGAATCCTTGCTCGGCAAACACCTCGGCGGCTCCCTGGGCCAGGCGCGAGGTGATGTGGCCGTTCCATTCAGCGGCCACGATGGCCACTCTCATATCCTCCACTTTGGGCAGCGGGGTGGTGGGTGTGTTTGTCGACATTGTTATTCTGTTTGTTAGGGTTGGCAATTGGTTGGCTCAGCAGTTTTTCTGGCGGGCGGCGTGCCCGAGGTAGCCTCCGTGGTGGCGCAGGGCATACTCCTCGGCGGTGAAGCCGGTGAGCCGCATGACGTTGACCACCAACACGTCGCCAATGACGGTCATCATCGTGGTGGAGGTGGTGGGCGTGAGTCCCAGGGGGCATACCTCGGGGGCTCCGCCGGTGAAGAGCGTCGCGTCGGCCATCTTGGCCAGGGGACTGTCGGCGTTGCCGGTGATCACAATCACCGGGATGTCGGCGTAGAGGCGGCGGGCCAGCTCCACGAGCTCGAGGATTTCGCGGGTCTTGCCCGAGTTGGAAATCAGCAGCATCACGTCGTCGGGCTGCAGGATGCCCAGGTCGCCGTGCTGCGCTTCGGCGGGGTGGAGGTTCACTGCCGGAATCCCAGTGGAGCAGAAGGTGGTGGCGATGTTCATCGCGATTTGCCCAGCCTTCCCCATGCCCGAGGTTACGAGCTTGCCGCGGCGGCGCTTCACATGGTCGATGATCAGTTCTACCGCGCGGGCGTAGTCGTCGGTGACGGGGATGTTGAGTATCGCGTTGCTCTCCGCGCGCAGAATCTCGCGCATTGATTCTTTAATATCCATGAAACACATTTTTTGCCGGAGCTTGGGGTGGGTGAGGTTGGGCCGCCTCCGGCGGCGCGCCCGGCGCGAAGTTAGTTCATTCCTCCCAATTCTCAAAATCTTTCAGGTGGGCCACCCAGTCGGGGGGTATTGCCGCGCCCTGGGCGGTCGCGGGGTCGAAGCCGGCCATCACCGTCTGCCCCACGCACTTGGTGTCGCCGCTCTCGGGGTTCACCACCCGCTGCTCGAGCACGAAGCTGTGTTCCGAGATTTTCACGCAGGCGGTCATCACCTCGAGCGGTTCGTCGAAATAGGCCGGGGAGTAGAACGAGCAGTTGATGTTCACCACCACGACCGTGATTTTGTGCCAGTCGACGGGCGCCCCGTTGAC
Organism: uncultured Alistipes sp.; assembly: GCA_964435935.1. Lineage (GTDB taxonomy): Bacteria > Bacteroidota > Bacteroidia > Bacteroidales > Muribaculaceae > UBA7173. The sequence continues at coordinate 5,984 of CAYTBH010000041.1, read as the reverse complement.
GGCCTCGAAATATTTCACTTTGCCCAGGTCGAGCAGTTGCAGGTAGGCCCCGTTGTTCAGGTGGCCGAACATGTCGAAATCGTTGAAACGCGTCTGCGCCGCGATGCGGTGGTTGAAAGGCGCGATCGGTTCGGGAACTCTCATTTTATGGTGTAGTATTCGTTTTCGATGGTTGCTGGTCAATGGATGGCTATGTCGCTGAGCACCTCTTTCCCAAGCGCGTTGTTGATGGCGTCGCGCAGGGCCTCGCGCCGGAAACCGAGCTCCTGCTTGAGCGAGGCCGACTGGATGTAGACGTGGAGCACCCCGTCGCGCACATAGCGCCGCGTGGTCATGTGGTTGATGCCGGGCCCCACGATGTTGGGCCATAGGCGCGAGGCGCGTTCTTCGAGGTAGCGCCCCGAGATGGCGGCGCGGTCGAAAACCGCGTCGATAATCTGTCGGACACTTTTTGGGTCGGTTCTTTCCATCGTGTTCTGTCTCGCGTGTTCTGTTGCGGTTGGGTGTCGAGGCGGGTGCGGTTTGTGGCGCGGGGTGTCAGCGGTTCGGGGCGAAATGGCCGTGCTCCACCAGCCATGAGCGGTATTCGCCGCCCGAGCGCTCCATGATGGCGTCGAGGTGGCCGCGGTTGGTGTCGGTGATGAAGATTTGGCCGAAGCGGTCGCCCGACACCATTTCCATCAGGCGCTCGACGCGGCGCGCGTCGAGTTTGTCAAATATGTCGTCGAGCAGCAGCAGGGGTTTGAACCCGGCGCTCTTCTCCAGGAATGTCCATTGGGCAAGGCGCAGGGCCACGGTGTAGCTTTTGCACTGGCCCTGCGAGGCTGCGCGGCGCACGGGCAGGCCGTTGAGCCACAGCTCCACGTCGTCGCGGTGGGGACCCACGGAGGTGTGCCCCACGATTTCGTCGTGGCGGCGACACTGGTCGAGCTGTTCGGTGAGCGAGTCGGGGTCGGCTGTCAGATGCCCTTTGAGGTCGAGCCGCGGCTCCTCGCCGTCGGCAGCGATGGCGGCGTAGATGGGGCGGAAAATCGCCGTCAGGTCGTCGACCCATCGCAAGCGGGCGCGGGTTATGTAGGCTGCCGAGCGAGCCATGGCGAGCTCCACGGCCTCGTAGAGGGTGTGGTCAACGATGTGGTCGCGGAGCATGCGGTTGCGCTGTGTCAGCGCGCGCTCGAAGCGTATCAGGTGGTCGAGATACACGGGGTCGGCCTGGGAAATCACCTGGTCCATGAAGCGGCGGCGCTCCTCGCCCGAACCGCTCACGAGCTCCTGGTCGGCGGGCGACACCATCACCAGCGGGAACACCCCGATGTGCGACGAGAGGCGGTCGTACTCCTTCCCGCCGCGGCGCACCGATTTGCGCTTGCCGGCCTGGATGCCTATGGTCACCTCCTCGTCGACCCCGCGGCGCAGGTAGCAGCCGCGGAGGGTCATGAACTCCTCGCCCAGGCGCGCCACGGCGCTGTCGGCCAGCCCCGAGAAGCTCTTGCAGAAGCTCAGGTAGTAGATGGCGTCGAGGAGATTGCTCTTGCCCATGCCGTTGTCGCCCAGGAAGCAGTTGGCTTTCGAGGAGAATTCGAGCCTGGCATCGGCAATGTTCTTGAAATTTGTCGCCGCAAGGGTCTTGATCTGCATGTCGGTGGCTTTCTTTCGGTTGGTTACAGGGCGGCGCAGATGGCAAACGCTGCCGCGAAGAAGAGGAGGATGAGCGATGTGTCGCGAAGCGCCCGGTTGAGGGCCGCCCCGTCGTGGGTGCCGATGTAGCGCCACACCTCGACGTAGGCCGCCGCCGTCAGCGCCGGGAACAGCAGTGTCCAGGGCGCGAGCCGCCACCACAGTGCCAGGGTCATCACCACGCCCCCGATGGCGCGTGCCAGGTAGAGCGAGCGCGATGCCGCGGGACCTATTTTAGTGGCCTGGGTCACCTTGCCGGCGGCGCGGTCGTCGTCGATGTCGCGATAGTTGTTCACGGCCAGGATGTTGGCCGAGAGGAAGCCTATGGCGAGGCTCATCACGAATACATCCAGCGAGTAACTCCCGGTCTGTATATAATATGTGAGCCCCACCGGCACGAGTCCGAAGAACACCTCCACAGCGACCTCGCCCCAACCGTGGCGCGAGAGGGGGTAGGGCCCGGCCGAATAGGCCAGCGCCCCGAGGAGAATCACCACTCCGGCCCCGATGAGCCACCAGCCGCCCCAATAGATGAGGGAGCACCCCGCGGCGGCCGCGGCGGCGAGGGTGGCGAAAACCGCGAGCTTCATCGCCCGGGGGGTGATGTCGCCCTCGGTGACTCCGCGGCGAGGGCCGACGCGGCCCGGGCGGTCGATGCCGTCTTTGAAATCGAAATATTCGTTGGCGAAGTTCGAGGCTATCTGCGCCAAAAGGGCGAAGAGGGCGCAAAGCAGGGCGGGAGCCGCTTTGAGGGGAGCGCCGGCGGCGAGCGTCATGCCAACGGCGGCTGTCACTCCGGCGAGCGACACCGGGAGGGTGCGGGGCCTGATGGCTTCAACCCAGCATCGCGCCGTGCTGGGGTGCTTTAGGCTGTTGCTCGGGGTGCCCTGGCCGGGGTGGTTGCCGTTTTGGATGTTGCGGTTGTCTGTATTGGGCATTGATTTTTGCATTTTCGGTTGCCGGGAGCCGGTTTTTTCGGGGTGGCCGCGGCTTTTTCTTTGCGGATTGCGACGCAAAGTTACTCATTTTTTCGCGAATATTTCGGGCCGACGAACCCGCCAAGGGGGCTGAAAAGGGCCAAAAACGGGTGAAAAACCACTTTTTTGAAGATTTTTTTAAAAATTTTTCCCGAAAAACTTGCGCGGTTCTGAAAAACGTGCTAACTTTGCACTCGCAAACGACAAGGAACTCTGGCAAGCGAGCCTGAGTGTCGGGAGCCGGAAAGCGGATGACAACGCTTTTTGATACACTTCTTTTGGTGCGGTAGTTCAGTCGGTTAGAATACCGGCCTGTCACGCCGGGGGTCGCGAGTTCGAGTCTCGTCCGCACCGCAGGAGAGAGAGGAGAATGAGTAACTGTCAGTCTTAGGATTGCGTTACTCATTCTTTTTTTCACGCTCTATCCTTTCCTCTGTTTTCCCCTCAACTTTAGATTTCCCTGACCTATGAAACTCCAGGAAGTGCCGGTGCTACTGATCACCGGTTATCTCGGAAGCGGCAAAACAACGCTGCTCAACCACATACTAAACAACGAAAAAGGCTATCGCTTCGCTGTGATTGTCAACGACATCGGCGAGGTGAACATCGACGCGTCGCTCATTCAGAAGGGGGGCATCGTCGGCGGTACAGCCGACTCGGCCGACCTCGTGGCGCTCCAGAACGGCTGCATCTGTTGCTCGCTGCAGTCCGACCTTGTTAAGCAGGTGGCCGACCTCGTTTCGTCGCGCCGCTTCGACTACATCGTCATCGAGGCCAGCGGCATTTGCGAGCCCGCCCCGATCGCGCGCACAATCTGCTCGATGCGCCAGATGCCGGGCGTCGCAGCCTGCGGCGCGGTGCCTGTGCTCGACTCCATCGTGACGGTGGTCGACGCTCTTCGCCTCAAAAGCGAATTTGGCTGCGGCTCTTCGCTGCAGGCCGAGAATGTCGAGGAGGGCGATTTGAAAAAACTCGTCATAGAGCAGATCGAGTTCTGCAACATCGTTCTGCTCAACAAGGTGTCGGAGGTGACGCGGGCCGAGGCGGCTGAGATACGCGCCGTGATCCGCGCGCTCCAGCCCAAGGCCGAAATCATCGATTGCGACTATGCCAAGGTCGATCTCGACAAGCTCGTAGGCACCGGGCGCTTCAACTTCGAGGAGGTGGCAACCTCCGCGACCTGGGTGGCCGAACTCGAGGGCCACCACCACGATGACGACGATGATGATGATGACGAGGAGCACCACGATGACCACGACCATCATCATCACGACCACGAGCACCATCATCACGACCATGAGCATCATCACGGCCACGATGACGACGGCGACGAGATTTGCCCCGTCTGCGGCCATCATCACCACCACGGCCACAGCCACACCGAGGAGTATGGCATTGAAACGATGGTCTACTATCGCCGCCGACCGTTCGACCTGAACCGCTTCGACCATTTCGCGGCCACGCAATGGCCCGAAAACATCATACGCGCCAAGGGGGTGTGCTATTTCAGTTCCTACCGCGACATGAGCTACCTCTTTGAGAGCGCCGGAGTGCAGAAGTCGATCACCGAGGCCGGTCAATGGTATGCCACCGCCCCCGAGGAGGAACTCCGCGCCATGATGGCTGTCGACCCGACCCTGCGACGCGACTGGGACGACGAGTATGGCGACCGCATGATTAAAATAGTGATTATAGGCCGCCACCTCGACAAGCCCGCCATCGAAGCGGCACTCGACTCGTGCCTCGACTAAGCACGTTGGCCAAAAAGCATTCAGGCGCCGCGTCGGAGATGAACCGACGCGGCGCCTGAACTTAGAGGGTTAGGCGATTAGTAGATGCCCTGGGCCATCATTGCTTTGGCCACCTTCATGAAGCCGGCGGTGTTGGCGCCTTTGACGTAGTTCACGAAGCCGTCGGGCTGCTTGCCATATTCGACGCACTGCGAGTGGATGTTGGCCATGATGTCGCGCAGGCGGTTGTCGACCTCCTCGGCTGTCCACGACAGCTTCTGGCCGTTCTGGGCCATTTCGAGGCCGCTGACCGAAACGCCGCCGGCGTTGGCTGCCTTGCCGGGGGCATAGAGGATGCGGGCGGCGAGGAATTCGCGCACTGCATCGGGAGTCGAAGGCATGTTGGCACCCTCGCTCACTGCCACGCAGCCCTGTTTGAGCAACGCGCGGGCGTCGTCGCCGTCAATCTCGTTCTGGGTGGCCGAGGGCATCGCGATGTCGCAGGCGGCGTGCTTCCAGGGACGCTCGCCGGGGAGGTACTGGAGGCCTTCCTGGGCGGCGAACTCGCTGATGCGGCCGCGCATGGCGATTTTGAGCTCGAAGAGACGGTCCCACTGCTCGCGGGTCATGCCGTCGGGGATGAGCACCGAGCCGTCGGAGTCGCTCATGGAAACCACTTTGGCCCCGAGGGTGATGAGCTTGTCGGCGGTGTAGAGGGCCACGTTGCCCGAACCGCTGACGGCAACCTTCTTCCCTTCGATGGCGATGCCGCGGGTGGCCAGCATGTTGAGCAGGAAGTAGACGTTGCCGTAGCCGGTGGCCTCGGGGCGCATCAGAGAGCCGCCAAACGAGATGCCCTTGCCGGTGAAGCTGCCGTTGAATTCGCGGGCCATCTTCTTGTACCAGCCAAACATGAAGCCTACTTCGCGGGCTCCCACACCGATGTCGCCGGCGGGCACGTCGGTGTCGGCTCCGATGTTGCGCCAGAGCTCGTTGACAAACGCCTGGCAGAAGCGCATCACTTCCATGTCGCTTTTGCCGCGGGGCGAGAAGTCGGAGCCGCCTTTGGCGCCACCCATTGCGAGGGTGGTCAGCGAGTTTTTAAATGTTTGCTCGAAAGCGAGGAACTTAAGGATCGAGAGGTTGACCGACGAGTGGAAACGGATGCCGCCTTTGTAGGGGCCGATGGCGTTGTTGTGCTGCACGCGGTAGCCCATGTTGTTGCGCACGCGGCCCTGGTCGTCGGTCCAGCTCACGCGGAACGAGATGATGCGGTCGGGCATGCAGAGGCGTTCCATGAGGTTGTAGCGCTCGAATGCGGGATACTCGTTGTAGACATCCTCGATGGAGGTCACCACCTCTTCTACTGCCTGCAGGTATTCGGGTTCGTTGGGGAAGCGGAGGCGGAGCGAGTCCATCAGTTCTGTTGCTTTCATAATTCTTTACCTTAGATATGTTTAGTCGTTTGTTGGTGCATGGCTGAGATGCGGAATCGGTGTGTTTTGGTGGCGTATTGAGCGTCAAAAACCGAATCCGGCGGCAAAATTACGCATTTTTCCTGATTTACCCAACAATCTGCTATATTTTCTGCGCTTCTGCC
>CAYTBH010000040.1:0-19271 GCA_964435935.1 uncultured Alistipes sp. | reverse complement strand
CCCGTGCCGACTATCGCCACAAGAAACAGTCGGGCGGTGCCGGCCAGTTTGGCGAAGTTCACCTCATCATCGAGCCTTTCAACGAAGGCGACCCGATGCCCGACACCTATCGCTTCGGAAACCAGGAATTCAAGATGAACATCCGCGACACGCAGGAAGTGCCTCTGGCATGGGGCGGCAAGCTCGTTGTCCATAACTGCATCGTCGGCGGCGCTATTGATGCCCGATTCATCCCCGCGATCGTCAAGGGCCTCATGGACCGCATGGAACAGGGCCCGCTCACAGGGTCATACGCCCGCGACGTACGCGTTTGCGTCTACGACGGCAAAATGCACCCGGTTGACTCCAACGAAATCTCGTTCCGCCTCGCGGCTCGCAACGCATTCTCCGAGGCTTTCCGCAACGCCAATCCCAAGGTGCTCGAACCGGTGTACGACGTTGAAGTAACCGGGCCCGACGAAGTTATGGGCGACATTATGAGCGACCTCCCCTCTCGCCGCGGCATCATCATGGGCTCTGAGTCGGAGAACGGGTTCCAGACCATTCAGGCCAAAGTTCCCCTGAAAGAGATGGCATCCTATTCGACCGATTTGAGCTCCCTCACTGGAGGCCGCGCTTCATTCTCGATGAAGTTTGCCTCCTACGAACTCGTCCCCGGCGACGTGCAGGACAAGCTCCTCAAAGAATACGCTGCCAAGAACAGCGAGGAATGATAACCCTTGAGGCACTCGTTGTTAAGTAGCCTCTTCATACGATTGAATTATAAAGCGTTGTGTCGAATTAGCCTCTAATCGCGACACAACGCTTTAACTCGCGCCTTACTGCAATAATCCGACTGTCGGTGCGTTATGAAATTGATGGAAGAGCTTTTGAATGCTAATGAGCGTGATATTTTGATTTCGGTCGTAGTCCCGATTTTCAATGCGGCCGAATATCTCGACGAGGCGTTAGACTCGCTTCGCCGACAAAGCCATACCCGATTCGAAGCTATTCTTGTTGACGACGGTTCCACCGACGGCTCCATTGAAAAATGCCGCCGATATGCTGAGACGGATTCCCGATTCCACATTCTCACGGGTGAGAACCGTGGCGTCTCTGCCGCCCGCAACCTCGGCATCGAAAATGCCTCTGGCGATTGGATTGTGTTTATGGATGCCGACGATATGTACTATCCCGAATCCCTGCGCCCTATGCTCGAAGCAGCGTTGCGGACAGAAGCTCAGATTGTTGCCGGCCGTTACACAATGGGCGCTCGCATGCGACCCCCTCAGGGCGATAATAGCGTGGAGCTGATGACCGCCGACGAGGCTATCATCACTGGTCTCTATCAGAAGCAGATTCTCAACAACCCATGGGGCATGCTTTTCAAAGCAAGCTATCTTCGCTGCGAGAATGCGCCCCGGTTCAGAGATGGCCGTTACGAGGATCTCGACTTCTTCTATCGCGTTTTTGAAAGAGTGAATTCGATTGCCATACTGAACCTCACGGTCTATTTTTATCGCGACAACCCCAACAGCTTCATCCACACATGGTCGGCCAAACGGCTCGATGTGCTTGATGTTACTGACCGAATTGTGGCTCACTACAGCAACCAGCTCTCCACGCATCCTTCCGAAAGCGCCCGGCAACTGCTAAAAGCCGCTCGCGACCGCCGATTCAGCGCTCACTACAACATCCTGCTCCTGTTGCTCCGGCACAAAGTCGACAACCCCGCGGTTGTGGAGCGTTGTCTCAATGTTATAAAGCAGCAGCGGCTTAGCGAGCTGACCGACGGCAATGTTCGTCTAAAAAACAAACTTGGCGCATTGCTCTCATACGGCGGTCTGCCAATGATTAAACTTCTCTCGAAATATTGATTATCCGAATTCAGGCACGCGCCTGAGCAACCCATTCATCAAAATAGAACTCATCTTATAATGCAAGTTATCACAATAAGTTCTCCCGGCCTCGATTGGCAAGCACGCTGCTTGGCACAACGCATCGAATCCGAGCATCCGGCTTTCTTTGACGCTATTGTGGCGGTTCGCCGCGGTGGCTCGTTTGTAAGCGAAGCTTTCCGCAAGCACTTCCCAAGAGAGCGCTACGGCGAACGCTTTGAAATCGACCTTCACCGCCCATCCACGCACTACAAAAAGGGGAAACTTGTCAGGATGCTCCCCCATGTGCCCATTTGGATTCTCAACACGATGCGCCTCACTGAGTCGCGTCTTCTGAAAGCCTATCAATCCGTCACCCCTAATCGCAAAGCGCCCAAAGTTGAGCTCCCCGCGCCTCTTGTTGAAGCTCTTAAAGGTAAGGCTGCTCCCGAGGTCTTGTTGATTGACGATGCGATTGACACCGGGATGACCCTTTGGGGAATATCAAACGCATTGAAAGCTGTCAATCCCGATGTCAAAATCACAGTTATGGCAATCACCGTCACAACTCGCAAGCCAAAGGTGATGGCCGACTATTTTATGTACAACGATTCAACCCTCGTGCGCTTCCCGTGGTCGAAGGATTACAAGGGCAATTGAAGCCTGTCTGCATTGTCGACCTCGATGGCACGCTGCTCATCGGGAATTCCATGAAGCGGTTTATGCGATGGCTTCCAAATGCGTTGTGGAGAAAGAGGCGCTATGGTTCGGCAGTTCAATCGCTATGGTGGATTACGCTTCGAGCGCTGCGCGTTGTGAGTCACCGTCGCATGAAATGGCACCTCGGTGACATAGCCACACGCACGATGACGGACGATGATTGGCGGCGATTTGCCGAATCGCTGATTCCAAGCCTGAATAGCGACGTTTTAGCGCATATCGACCAATTGCGTGAGGATGGAGCGGCGGTGTGCATCGCATCGGCGGCCATGGCTGGTTACGTCGAGCCATTGAGTGATATTCTTGGTTTCCTACCCCCACTCGCAACGCCCCACACACAGCGTCTCGCGCAATACATAGAAACTCGCGGCGACAAGAAACTGAGCGATATAAATTCGCTCCTCGCGACATGCCACTTCCAACTTTGCCGCTTCCTCACCGATCACCACGACGACCTCCCCACAGCCCTCGCCTTCCCCTCGCAGACCATCCTCGTAAGTCCCACCCCTAAATCCGCCGCCATCTTCGCCGCCTCCTCCATAACATCAACACTCTGATGCGCTGCCCCTGATTGCCGCAAGGAGTGCGCGCTAAGAACGGCTAAGGTTATCGCACAATTATCAATCACATACAGTTTGTAACATAACAAAGGGCAGACTCCGCGTCGGGAATCTGCCCTTTTAGATTACAGTGTTTATTCAGATTACTTCTTGAAGAGCTTTTGGCCGTTCAGAATATAGAAACCGGTCTGGAGTTTGTCGAAATTGTCTTCGCTGGCTACAGGCTGCCCGGCGAGGTTGTAGACAATGCCGTTAACAAGTCCGTTATCCTTCACAACCGAGTCGATTCCGGCTTCGTTGCTCAGATAAGTTCCTTTCACTGTCGCACCCTGGGTGGTAATCTGCTCAGCGTGGCGAATGTCAGCCGAAGAAGCGGCGAAGTGAATGTCAACCGTGCCCTCTTCAACATCGAACGTATGGTTCTCGGCATTATAGTAGGCGAGCTGGTCATGTGACAGCGGTATGGTCACTTCTGCGGTTTCACCCGGCTTCAATTCAACACGGGCGAAACCTACGAGTTGCAGCTTGGGTCGGTCAATCGACGAATGGCATGTAGCATACAGTTGAACGACCTCGGCACCCTCTTTATCGCCAGTATTTGAAACCTTCAATGTGGCCTCAAGCTGCGAGTCCTTTGTGAGACGGTTTGTGCTGAGTGCGAAATCAGAATATTCAAATGTCGTATAGCTCATGCCGAATCCAAACGGAAACAGAGGGGTCTTCGAGTGATACATATAGGTGTATCCAGCCTTGCGGATGTCGTACTGGAGCATTCCCGAGGGAAGGTCCGAGAGTGAGCGATACCATGTGGAAGTGAGTTTACCGCAGGGGTTGAAGTCGCCATAAAGCACATCGGCAATAGCTTCGCCTTGCGCCTGACCGTCGTACCACGCCTCAACAATCGCGGGCACCTTCTCAACGGCCCAGGGAATTGTAACCGAAGAGCAGGTTTCCAGCACAAGCACTACGTTGGGGTTAACTTTGAAAATTGCTTCGAGCAACTTTTGCTGGTCGCCAGGGAGGTTGAGCGAGCTGCGGTCGTTGCTTTCGTCGGAAACATCAAGGTTGGTGCCGGCAACGAACACTACCACATCAGCTTTAGCGGCAATTTCGCAAGCGCGCTCAATGTTGGTCGATGCGGTCCCAATTACATCGCAACCTTTATAGTAGAATGCGGGACCCTGCTCTTCGAGCGGATTAGTGATGCTCGGGTCGAAGAAGCGGAACCAGTCCATATTGGCGCAATACTTGTCACCATTGTTGCCACCTTCGAATTTCACATATACCTTGTGCACGCCCTTGCAAACTTCGGGATTGACATCGATGGTTGTCTCAACGTATGAGCTCCAGTTACCCGTTTGGGGGCATGTGACTTCAGCGACAGGAGTTGACGAGAGAGAGTCAAAATAGAATCGCGCAATCGTGGGGTTACTGTTTTTGGCGGCATGGCAAACCGTCACTTTCGAACAGCCGTGGCCAAAATCAACTTTGTCGAAAGCTACCCAGTCATTATTATAAATATAACCGAGGTTGCCTCCAGAGCCGTTTGCCTCATGGGCAAGACGACGGCTTGTGGATGCGACAGACTGCTCCTTGGTATCCTCAAACTGAACAGTGCCGTCGCTGAAATTGTAATTGAGTTTGGCAGCGATTCCCTCGAAGGGGGTGGTCAGCGCTACGGGCGAACCAGAGTAACCGCCCAGAACCACAGTGTTGGCAAGGGGACCGATTACAGCCACGGTCTTGTCGGTAGCCAGCGGAAGAATATTGTTGTCGTTTTTCAGAAGTACGATACCCTCTCGCGCGGCTTTAAGGGCGAGTGCCCTGTGCTCGGCGCAGTCAAGTTTAGACGCGGGTGTCGAAGTCCAGCTCACATCGCTCTTCGAATCAAATTCGCCAACCGAGAAGCGTGCGGCAAGCACTCTCACCAGGGCTGTGTCGAGCTGGGCTTCTGTGAGCAGCCCTTTCTGCAGAGCTTCATTGGCGTATTCCTGGAAAGTGGTGCCGCAATTGAGGTCCTCACCATTCTTGATGGACTCGGCCACAGCCTCCGCACCGGTTTTCACATAGTGGTGTCGGTTTGCCTCGAACACATCATCAACAGCGCCGCAGTCGGAAGTCACAAAGCCGTCGAAGCCCCATTCCTTACGCAAAATATCGATGAGCAACAGATGGTTGGCGCCGCAAGGAATGCCGTTTACCGCGTTATAGGCGCTCATGATCGAACGGACATTGCCCTCCTTCACTGCCATTTCAAATGCCGGGAGATAGTACTCGCGCAGGTTGCGGTCGTCCATATCCGACGACGTGCTGTGGCGGCCCTTCTCATAGTTATTGGCGGCGAAATGCTTAGCGGTGGCAACCGTTTTATAGTGCTTGGCATCGTCGCCCTGCATTCCTTTGATAAATTCAACAGCCATCTTGCCGGTTAGGTATGGATCTTCGCCATAGTTCTCCTCGTCGCGGCCCCAGCGCGGGTCACGGCTCATATTAATAGTCGGGCACCAATATATCAGCCCCTTGTTCTGGCTGTTATTGTAAATGCGGCACTCGTCGGAAATCGCGGTTGCCACATCCCCCATAAGGCTCAAGTCCCATGTCGACGACAAGGCTTTGCTCACAGGGAAGGATGTAGCCAAACCCGAGCGTGCCACTCCGTGGATGGCTTCGTTCCAATAGTTGTAGCCTTGGAGGCCAAGGCGGCTCACAGCCTTTGTCTGGTGGCCGATTTGGTCAATTTTCTCAGCCAACGTCATCCGGGAAACAAGGTCGGCGGCTCTTTCCCAGTTGGAGAGAGTCGGGTCCTTGTAGGGATAGCTTTGAGCCGACAGCAAAGCCGCGCCCGATAGCACTGCTACCCCGAAGGCAAGTAGTTTTTTACTCATACAAGTGAATCATTGATAATTATTGATTTTATCGCAAAAATAGCTATGCCAGGCACTCTCCAAGGGGTAAAAATTGACGCAAACAGATGTGTACGACCAAAACTGCCACCATTTGCAATTGATTGTCTGTTGGCCTCCACCTTGGAAATGCCCGCTGTCTCCACCCGAGAATTCACTGAAGTTGTTAAAGACAAAGCGTGCCAGAGAATAACGGCAAACTCGATTTGGCGGAAACGAGCGGATTGACTAAATTCGCGTAATATGAAAGAGAAGGCACATATCAAAGCCGGGGAAACCAACCCGTTTGTCGACACCGCTGAAACGCGTTCTCCAGCCGTTTTCTACGACGAGGCTAAGAAAGCCGCCGAGGTCATGAAGCGCGGCGGAGTCATTGCCTACCCGACAGACACTGTATGGGGCATCGGTTGCGACGCCACAAACGAAGAAGCGGTGCGCCGCGTCTACGAAATCAAACGCCGGGCCGACCACAAAGCGATGATCGTTCTTGTCGGCTCACCCGCAGAAGTAGAGCGTTACACCGACGGCGTGCCCGACATAGCCTACGAACTGATGGAGGCCGCGGAAGGTGCCAGGCCGGTGACCATCATTTACGACAAGGGGCGCATGCTCGCGCCATCGCTCCTCGGCCCGGATGGATCGATTGGTATTCGTGTCACATGCGAGGCATTCTCCCGCGCGCTATGCCGCGCTATGCGCCGCCCGATTGTGTCAACTTCGGCAAATATCAGCGGAGAACCAACCCCGGCGCTTTTCAGAGAGATTTCTCAAGAGATTCTCGCGAGCGTTGACTATGTCGTGGGATGCCGGCGCGACGAAACTGAGAGGCGCCAACCATCGTCGGTAATTCGCCTTACAAACGACGGCGTGGTGTCAATCCTTCGCAAATAAATAAAAAGGATCAAAGCAGATGATTGGCAAAAAAAGGCAAATCGCGAGGTATGTTGTCGGCGACTGGCTGGCGACATCGCTCGCTTGGCTTGTGTTCAACATCATCCGCTTCACCGATGTAGTAGAAACCTCCTACTATTCTCTCAACCTCACACTGGGCGAGTTCCTGTTGATTCCGCCGGTGATTTTGGGCCAGCTCTTATTCCCGATTGGGATGCTGGGTATTTATTATCTCTCAGGCTACTACAACCGCCCGTTCTTCAAGTCGAGAATCGAGGAGTTCGTCACGACTCTTTCGACAGCTCTAATAGGCTCTCTAATAATCTATTTCATCGCGATTATCGATGATCCGATTCCTGATCGGGCGAGCAACTACGAACTCCTGACAATGCTGTTCGGCCTGATGTTTTCGATGGTCTACCTGATGCGCGTAAGTATCACAACCATAGCCGCGAAGATGGTTTCGAGGGGCGAGCTGTTCTTCCCGACTGTCATTGTCGGAACCGGGCCCGACGCGCTTAACCTCTACAACAAGCTTACTTATCCTCGCAAACGTCCGACCGGCTACAAAGTTGTCGGCTTCGCCTCGTTCCCAGGTGTCGAGGCTCCGAACGAAATCGAGGGGCTCCCGGTGGTGCCACTGAGCAATATCGAACGGGAACTGCCCAAACTGGGAGCAAGCCGCATAGCTTTGACGACTCATCCCGAAGGGCTCGATGCCACACTGCGCACTATCCACAATCTTTTCGGGCTCAACGCGCCGGTGCTCATCTCCCCCACCCTGTTTAATCTCCTGACGCCCAAGCATCGTCTTAGCGATGTGGTTGGCGAACCGCTCATCGACATCACGGTGCCCAATGTGGGGCAAAGCACGTTGAACCTCAAACGCGCTGCCGATGTAGTTGTGTCGTCATTGGCCTTGGTTATTCTCGCCCCGGTATTCGCGGTTATCGCTGTCGCTATCAAGCGCGGTTCGCAGGGCCCTGTTTTTTATCAGCAAGAACGTATCGGCTACCATAAACGGCCCTTCAAGATACTGAAATTCCGCACAATGCGCTCCGATGCCGAAAGCAATGGCCCGCAACTGAGCAGCGAGAACGACCCGCGCATCACGCCCGTTGGCCGCGTCCTCCGAAAGTACCGGCTTGACGAGTTTCCGCAATTCCTTAATGTGCTGAAAGGTGACATGTCGATTGTGGGTCCGCGCCCCGAACGCGACTTCTTCATAAAGCAGATTCTGCCGAAAGCGCCATATTACGCACTTGTTCACCAGGTGCGCCCGGGAATAACCTCATGGGGCATGGTTAAACACGGCTATGCCTCGACGGTCGATGAGATGGTTAACCGCCTGAACTACGACCTGATATACCTCGACAACATCTCATTCCTGGTGGATATCAAAATTCTTTTCTACACTATCAACACTGTGGTGACCGGGAAAGGAGTATAACAGTAAACATCAAATAATGCCTACTATATCTTTAAAACGACGCGAGTGGCTCCACAACTGGTGGATGACAATCCTGATATGGCGCGAACGCCACATCAAGGAGCGCTCATTCGTCATATTGCTTTCGCTTGCTGTCGGCATCTTTGCCGGGTTGGCCGCCATGGTGCTCAAATGGCTCATTCACACCATAGCATCGCTCGTGTCAACCAACATCAACCCGGTCGAGGGGAACTATCTCTACATTGTGCTCCCCGTCATAGGCATCCTCCTCGCCTGCTGGTATGTGCGCTATGTCGTAAGGGACGACATTTCCCATGGTGTGACGAGGGTTCTCTATTCTATTTCCCAGAACAAGAGCAGATTAAAGCCCCACAATATCTACACGTCGATTGTGGCATCGTCGATTACCATCGGTTTTGGCGGTTCTGTCGGTGCCGAGGGCCCAATAGTCTACACCGGGGCTGCCATAGGCTCCAACATCGGCCAGGCATTCCGCCTGTCGCCTCGAGTACTGATGATTCTCGTGGGGTGCGGAGCGGCAGCCGGCATCGCGGGCATCTTCAAGGCCCCGATCGCCGGTATGCTTTTCACGCTGGAGGTGCTGATGCTCGACCTGACAACTGTCACCGTGATGCCTCTGCTCATATCCTCGATCACAGCCGCATCTGTGGCATATATATTCACCGGCTACGATCTGGAGTTCTTTTTCGTGCAGTCGGAGCCGTTCATCATCGGCCGCGTGCCCTTTTTCATCGCGCTTGGAGTTTTCTGCGGGCTCATCTCGCTCTATTTCACCCGGGTTATGAACATGATGGAGCGACTGTTCAGCAAGCGCCTCACCGTTCAATGGAAGAAAACGCTCGTTGGCGGTACAATTCTCGCGGGGCTCGTGTTCCTTTTCCCGCCACTTTACGGCGAAGGTTATGGCTCGATCAACTCGCTCCTCAACGGCGACCCTTCGTCGATTGTTGATGGCTCGATATTCTACCCCGACCGCCACAGCGTATGGTTCATCACCGTTTACATCGGCCTCATAATGCTCACCAAGGCGTTCGCGACGTCAGCAACGAACGGCGGCGGCGGTGTCGGTGGCACCTTCGCCCCCTCGCTCTACCTGGGGTGCATGACTGGTTTCTTCTTCGCATTCCTCCTTAATAACCTCGTTGGCGACCTCGACCTTTCGGTTAAGAACTTCGCGCTGCTCGGCATGGCAGGCGTAATGTCGGGTGTGATGCACGCGCCGCTCATGGGCATCTTCCTTACCGCGGAAATGACTGGTGGCTACGAATTGTTTCTGCCGCTGCTGATTGTGTCAACCCTCTCATACGGCACAATAAAACTATTCGAGCCCTATTCAATCTACACCATGCGTCTCGCCCGTAAGGGGAAACTGCTTACCCATCACAAGGACAAAGCGGTGCTGACGCTTATGAAAATGTCATCAGTCATAGAAACAGACTGCCTGAGCGTCAAGCCTGACATGAACTTGAAACAGATGGTCGACACCATTTCGCGCTCCAAGCGAAACATATTCCCGGTGCTCGACGACGATAACAGGCTGCTCGGCGTGGTTGTGCTCGACGACATCAGAAACATCATGTTCCGCCCCGACCTTTATAAACGCATGTATGTGAGCCGATTTATGTCGATGCCCCCAGCAAAGCTCTGTACAACCGACCCGATGGAGGCTGTGATGAAAACTTTCGACGACACCGGGGCCTGGAACCTCCCGGTGCTTGATGAAAATGGAAAATACGCTGGTTTTGTATCGAAATCAAAAATTTTCAACTCATATCGACGAGTACTCCGTCACTACTCCGAAGACTGATTCTGGGATAGTCAATTAGAATCAATAGTCGCAACCAATTAAGTAATATCACAATGATCGAATATATCACAGGCCGTTTGGTCGAACTTAACCCCGCGACAGCGATAATCGACAATGGCGGCATCGGTTATGAACTGAACATTTCGCTAAGCACTTTCTCGGCTATTCAAAACAAGGAGGAGGTGAAGCTGCTGGTGCACGAGGTGATTCGCGAGGACGCGCATCTGCTTTACGGGTTTGCCACACGCCAAGAGCGCTCGCTATTTCGAGAAATGATAGCGGTGAGCGGTGTGGGGGCCAACTCTGCGCGGCTGATTCTCTCGTCCATTCCCCCGGCCGAACTTGAAGCCGTAATCTCCGGCGGCGACGAGAAAAGACTCAAATCTGTCAAAGGAATCGGGGCAAAAACAGCGCAACGCATAATTGTTGACCTTAAAGATAAAATAAAACCCTCTGAAACTTCGTTATTATCGCAGCCGGCATTCCGCTCCGATGATTTCGAAGAGGCGTTGGCGGCATTGCTGATGCTTGGTTTCGCAAAACCGGCATCGCAAAAGGTGCTTACAAAGCTATTCTCCGACGACCCCGCTCTGAAAGTGGAGCAGGCAGTCAAGAAAGCTTTGACAATGCTTTGACCGCTTAATGAAACAACAGGGACCTCGATCCAACAAACGTAACGTTATAAGACTCATAGCCACCGCGGGTTGCCTCGTGCTTCTCGCGGTATCGGCCATTATGACGCGTGCGCAGCTTGTCGGTCCCCCCGCTAAGCAGCTACCTCCCCCGCCACCAATGCCCTCGGCGATGGTTGGCGCGGCCGACTCGATCATGATGCCGTTCCCGGTTCAGCAAACTGTTCCCGCAAGCTACGAAGCACTGATGGAGGACCAGTTCGCTGCCGACCTGGCCACCCCCTCGAACATCACCACCTCGCCTGAATACGACCCCGAGACCGGCTACTATGTGATTCGCACCAAGCTGGGCGACACGGAGATAACAACGCCCTTCATGCTGTCGCGCAAGCAATATGACAACTGGCAGCTACGCCGCTCGCTTCAAGAGTATTACCAGGAGCGGAATCAACTGTTGGTTGAAGACAAGGAGAAGCAGCCGTTCAACATATTCGACATGAACTTTGCCTACGGCCCACTGGAGAAAATCTTCGGCCCGGGCGGAGTGCAGCTTAAAACCCAGGGATCGATTCAGTTGAAAATGGGGGTGAAATCAAACAAGACCGACAACCCCTCGCTCGCAATCAACGCCCGCCGCAAAACCTATTTCGACTTCGACCAAAAGATTCAGGCAACCATCAACGCCTCAGTTGGCGATCGCCTGAAGTTTGCCATGACCTACAACACCGACGCGACCTTCGCGTTTGATTCGCAAAACATCAAAATCGGTTATGAAGGCAAGGAGGACGACATTGTCAAGAGCATCGAGGCGGGCAATGTGTCGCTCACCACGGGCTCGTCGCTCATAAGGGGCTCGACAGCCCTGTTCGGTATCAAAACGCAACTGCAATTTGGCAAACTGACAGCCACGGCTCTCGTTTCGCAGCAAAATTCCGAGTCGAAGACAGTGAATACAAAAGGTGGCGCTCAAGCCACTGAGTTCACCGTCAATGCCGACCAGTATGACCAGAACCGCCACTTCTTCCTCGCACAATATTTCTACGACAACTACGACCAGTTTGCCGCACGCCTCCCCCTTGTCACTTCCGGCATCAACATCACGCGCATCGAAGTATGGGTAACCAATAAAGGCGGCAAATATGACCAGGCCCGCAACATCGTGGCCTTCACCGACCTTGGCGAGAACCAGTATCTCGCCAACGGATACTGGCAACCCAATCCGTCGATTCCCGTGCCGACTAACAACTCAAACAACCTCCTGCAGGTCATTAAAGAAGAGTATCCCGACGCACGAAACATCAACTCGGTAACCCAGGCCCTTGAGCCGCTCCGCGCCATGGGCATCGAAGGGGGCAAGGACTTTGAGAAGGTCGAGAGCGCCCGACTGCTCAGCGCCTCGGAATATACCCTGAACTCCGCGCTTGGCTACATTTCGGTTAAAGCTCAAATCAACTCCGACGAGGTGCTCGGCGTTGCGTTCCAATACACCTATAACGGCCAGGTCTATCAGGTCGGCGAATTCTCGTCGGACATAACGACTACCAGCCAGTCGCTCTACGTCAAGATGCTTAAGAGCACCACAATCGACACAAAGATGCCGATGTGGCACCTGATGATGAAAAACGTCTATTCGCTTGGGGCATACCAGGTGCAACGACAAAATTTCAAGCTCAACATTAAGTATTTGAGCGACACCACGGGAACGCAGATTAACTATCTTCCCATCCCGTCGCTGAGCAACAAGTCGCTGTTGCAGGTAATGAACCTCGACCGTCTGGACTCTAACCAGCAGGGAAACCCCGACGGATTTTTCGACTTTATCGATGGTTACACCATTATTCCATCGACAGGCAAAGTGATTTTCCCGGTTGCCGAGCCATTCGGCTCACACCTCGAAAGGGTGATCGACGACCCGGTTCTCGCACAAAAATACGTCTATAAAGAACTTTACGACTCCACACAGGTTGTCGCCCGCCAGTTCTCTGATAAGAACAAATTCGTCCTTACGGGTTCCTACCAGGCATCGTCAGGCTCTCAGATACGTTTGAACGCCATGAATGTGCCGCGCGGCTCGGTTGTCGTGATGGCCGGTGGCGTGCGCCTCGTCGAAAACTCCGATTACACCGTCGACTACTCGATGGGTATTGTGACCATCACAAACCAAAGCATTATCGACTCGGGTCAAAGCGTATCGGTGACGCTCGAGAACCAATCGCTGTTCTCTACCCAGCGCAAAACCCTCCTTGGGCTCGACCTGCAATATGAGTTCAACAAGCATTTGAACATCGGAGCCACGATTCTCCACTTCTCAGAAAAAGCGCTAACCGAAAAAGTAAACATCGGCGATGAAACAATCAACAACTCGATGTTTGGCTTCAACCTCTCCTATAACACCAAGTTGCAATGGCTCACAAACCTGTTGAACAAGATTCCGACAGTCAATGCGACAGCCCCGTCGCAACTCAATGTGACAGCCGAGGCAGCCTTCCTCGTGCCCCACAAGCAGAAGTCGGGCACCAATAAAGGGAGCTCGTATATCGACGACTTTGAATCGTCGCAACTCGGCATTGACCTCCGCTCGCCCTACGGTTGGTTCACCTCGTCGACCCCTTACGACCCGGGACGCGACGCGCTCTTCCCCGAGGCATCGTTGAGCAACAATGTCGACTACGGCAAGAACCGCGCGCTGCTCAACTGGTACTACATCGACCGCCTCTTCACGCAGCGTAATTCGTCGATGTGCCCCGGCTATATCCGCAGCGACGTCAAGCAGCTCTCCAACCCCTACGTGCGCGAAGTGACCGTGCAGGAGATTTTCCCGGGCCGCGAGACCACCTACGGCGAGTCGTCCATCATTCAGACCCTCAACCTCTCGTACTACCCCGACGAGCGCGGCCCCTACAACCTCGACAACACCGACATCGACGACGAAGGGCACCTGCAGCACCCCGAGAAGCGCTGGGGCGGCATCATGCGCAAGATGGACAACACCAACTTCGAGCAGAGCAACATCGAGTATGTGCAGTTCTGGCTCCTCAACCCCTTCCTCGACCCCGAGAATCCCAACTACGAGGGCGGCGACCTCTACCTCAACTTCGGCGAGATTTCTGAGGACATCCTCAAGGACGGCCTCAAGAGCTACGAGAACGGCATACCCTACGACGGCGACGACCAGTATCTGACCGAAACCGTGTGGGGCCGCGTGTCGAAGCAGAACTCGCTCACCTACTCATTCGACAACAACACCGGCGCGCGCCTGGCCCAGGACGTCGGCATCGACGGCCTGCCCAACAACGACGAGTTCGCCTTCCCCTCCTATCAGAACTACCTCGACGGCCTGCGCAGCCGCCTGTCGCCTGCTGCCGTAGAGCGCATGCAGGCCGACGAGTTCTCGCCCTTCAACGACCCCGCGGGCGACAACTACCACTTCTACCGCGGCTACGACTACGACGAGCAGCGCCTCGGTGTGCTCGAGCGCTACAAGCGCTACAACGGCGTGGAAGGCAACTCGCTCTCGCCCGAGGACGCGCCCGACCCGCTCTACCAGTCGGCTCGCTCGGTGCCCGACGTGGAGGACATCAACCAGGACAACACCCTCAACGAATACGAGCGCTACTTCCAGTATCGCGTGTCCATCCGACCCGAGGACCTCGTGGTGGGCAAGAACTTCATCACCGACAAGCAGGTGAGCCTGGTGCCCACGCGCGAGGGCACGCCGCTCGAGGTGGAGTGGTATCAGTTCAAGATACCTCTGAGCGACTACGAGAAGGTCGTGGGCTCCATCAACGACTTCTCCACCATCCGCTTCGCTCGCATGTTCCTCACCGGCTTCAAGGCCACCACCCACCTGCGCTTCGCCACCCTCGAGCTGGTGCGCGGCGAGTGGCGCACCTACGACTTCAACCTCAACACCCGCGGCGACGCTCCCGCCACGGGCCAGATCGACATGTCGGTAATCAACATCGAGGAGAACGCCCAGCGCGAGCCCGTCAACTACGTGCTACCCCCGGGCGTGACCCGCATCACCGACCCCGGCCAGAGCCAGATCACGCAGCTCAACGAGCAGTCGATGTCGCTCAAGCTCACCGGTCTCACTGCCGGCGACGCACGCGGCGTGTACCGCAACACCCAGCTCGACCTGCGCAACTACAAGCGCATGCAGATGTGGGTACACGCCGAGTCGCTCATCGACAATTACACCGACCTCCGCTCGGGCGACCTCTCGGTGTTCATCCGCCTGGGCTCCGACGTGAAGAACAACTTCTATGAGTACGAGGTGCCCCTGGAGCTCACGCCCCACGGCCACTACGACCGCTATCTGACCAGCGACCGCTATGCAGTGTGGCCGCGCAACAACTACCTCGACTTCAACCTCCAGAGCCTGGTCGACCTCAAGAAGCAGCGCAACCACGCCAAGGCTGCCGACGAGCCCGGCGTGGGCTTCGGAGTGCTCTTCACCGGGCGCGACCCCGACAACGAGCGCAACCGCATGGCCGTGCTCGGCAACCCCTCGCTGAGCGATGTGCGCGTGATACTGATCGGCGTGCGCAACAACTCGGCCACCACCAAGGACGGCATCGTGTGGCTCAACGAGCTGAAGGTGACCGACTTCAACGAAGAAGGCGGCTGGGCGGCCAAGGCCAACGCCACCCTGACGATGAGCGACGTGGCCACGCTCAACCTGGGCGCCCACTACGAGAGCTCGGGCTTCGGCAGCGTGGACCAGAGCCTCAACGAGCGCCGCCTCGACGACTATCAGCAGGTCAACGTGGCCGTGCAGGCCGACCTGGGCCGCTTCCTGCCCGAGAAAGCCAAGCTGCGCGCTCCGATCTACTACTCGGTGTCGAAGGTCAAGACCTCGCCCAAGTACAACCCGCTCGACCAGGACGTGCTGCTCAAGGACGCCCTCGACGCCTGCGAGACCAAGGCCCAGCGCGACTCTATCTCCAACTACGCCATCGAGCGCCAGTCGGTGCAGAATTTCTCGCTCACCGGCCTCAAGTTCGAGCGCCGTAGCACCAACCCCATGCCCTGGGACCCCGCCAACTTCACCCTCAACTTCTCCTTCACCAAGCAGAGCAACAGCGACCCCACCACCGAGTACGAGAACACCAACGACTACCGTGGCTCCTTCGCCTACAACTACTCGCCCTACTTCAAGCCCTTCAAGCCCTTCGGCAAACTCAACACCAAGAACAAGAACGCCAAGTTCCTCAAGGAGTGGGAGTTCAACTGGCTGCCGCAGAACATCGCCTTCCTCACCAACATGTCGCGCTACTACTACGAGCAGCAGACGCGCTCAGAGACCGACGTCTTCTTCCAGCTGCCCGTGTCGGTGAGCAAGAACTGGCTGTGGGACCGCCAGCTGCAGCTCACGTGGAACCTCACCAAGACCCTCTCACTGACCTTCAACTCCAACACCTCGGCGCGCATCGAGGAGACCGTCGGAGCCGTCAACCGCCGCCTGTTCCCCGACAAATACCGCGAGTGGAAGGACACCGTGTGGCAGTCGATCCGCTCCATGGGCACCCCCTGGAGCTACAACCAGACCTTCACGGCGCAGTACAAGGCGCCCTTCTCGCGCATCGCCGCCATCGACTTCCTCACCGGCAGCGTGAGCTACAACGCCACCTACCGCTGGGACCGCGGCGCAACCATCGACGGCACCAAGCTGGGCAACACCATCGCCAACCAGGCAGTGATCAACGCCGACGGCCGCATCAACTTCGAGACGTTCTACAACAAGATTCCCATCCTGAAGGAAGTCAACAAGCGCTTTGCCAACAGCCGCCAGACCACCGCGGCCAACACGCGCAAGAAAGCCAAGAAATTCGAGCGCACCTATGACCTGAAGCCCGACACCTCGTTCGTCATCCGCCACAACCTGCGCACCAACAAAATCCGTGTGACCGCCGCCACCACTAAGGGCGAGCCCGTGCAGATCAAGAGCCGCGTCGTGGACCAGAACCAGGTGGAAATCCTCACCCGCGGCGACCAGACGCTCAAATTCACCGTCACCGAGCAGCTCAAGGAGGAGAAGAACCCCTGGCGCAACGTGGGCGAGTATGCCCTGCGCCTGGTCATGTCGCCGCGCAACATCTCGGTGCGGTACCGCAACACCCGCTCCATGACCCTGCCGCTCTTCGACCCCAACATAGGCAACATCTTCGGCCAGAGCACTTCGTACGGGCCCATGTCGCCAGGCCTCGACTTCGCCTTCGGTTTCGCCGACGAGGATTATCTCGACAAGGCTCTCGAGCGCGGATGGCTCATCACCAACGACGGCCAGACGTCGCCCGCCGTCATCTCGCGCGCCAACGAGCTCAACATCGAGGCCAACTTCGAGCTCTTCAAGGGCTTCAAGGTGCAGCTCACCTTCAACCGCACCGACAACCGCAACCGCTCCACGCAGTTCATGTACTCGGGCATGCCCACATCGCTGTCGGGCTCCTTCACCATGACCCACTGCGCCATCCTCACGGCCCTGCGGTCGTCCGGCGCCAAGGACGGCTATGCCGACGCCGCCTTCGCGCAGTTCCTGAGCAACATTCCCGAGATCCGCAACCGCGTCGAAGCCCTCTATATGGGCCTCGACTATCCCACGTCGGGATTCATGGCCTCGTCGCCCTATGCCGGCACTGCCTATAACCCCGAGGTGGGCACGGTGAGCACAACGTCGTCCGACGTGCTCATCCCGGCCTTCGTGGCTGCATACACGCGCCGCAACGCCGCCCGTCAGACCCTCAACCCGTTCCCCGATTTCTCGGCAGTGCTTCCCAACTGGCGCATCACCTACGACGGCCTCATCAACCTGGGTAACATGCGCAATATCTTCAAGGCCTTCACGCTCAACCACGCCTATCAGTGCACCTACTCGGTGGGCTCCTACACGTCGTTCCTCAACTGGGCGGCTGCCGGCAACGGCGACCTCGGCTTTACCCTCGACGAGCTCACTGGCAACCCGATACCGACCTCGCCCTTCAACATCTCGTCGGTGGCCATCACCGAGCGTTTCGCCCCGCTCTTCGGCGCCACCGTCACCCTGAAGAACGACCTCAAGATCAACGCCGAGTACCGCGATCAGCGCACCCTCACGCTCAACTCCTCGGCCGGTCAGATCGTGGAGGCTACATCGCGCGGGCTCACCATCGGCGCGGGCTACAAGATCGTGAACTTCAACACCGTGCTCAAGATGAAGGGCTCGCAGACCGGCGTGAGCAACGACCTGACGCTCAACGCCGACTTCAGCTTCCAGCACAACCAGGCGCTCATACGCCGCATCGAGGACACCTACACCCAGGCCACCAGCGGCACCAAGACCCTCAACATCAACTTCACCGCCAGCTATGTGCTGAGCCGCGCCCTGACGCTCTCGGCCTACTTCGACCATCAGGTCAACACCCCGATCGTCACCACGAGCGCCTACCCGACCTCCAACTCGTCCTACGGTCTGTCGATGAACCTCAACCTTGCCCGCTAAGCGCGCTTTGCGAAAATCGGGTTGCGCGGAATCAGGCCGCGACGCACCTGGCCGAGCACGTCGGCGATTTGCTCGGGAGTGCACTCGTGCAGGCCCATGGAGCAGAACTCGGGGTAGGAAATCACGGCCGAGGGGGTGTTGGCACCGGGCACGTTGGCCACGTAGTAGTCAATCTCGGCCTTGCGCTGGCGGCGCTCGGCTTTCTCAGCCTCCTCGCGGCGGGCGATTTGCTCGGGCGTCTCGGTTTCGGCAGGCGCCGGGGCCGGTGCAGCCTTGGTTTCGGCCGGTGCTGATGCCGATTCGCGGGCCGACCAGCTCAGCAGCTGCGCCTGCCAGTCGCGCACAGGGTTGCCCTGGGCCGTGGTCCAGCCGCGCAGGCTGTAGTAATCGTAGAACTTCTGCGGGTCGACGTTGGTAATGCCCTTGGCTCTGCAAAAATCATTAATCTGAATAACCGAGGGAGCGAGCGGCGCCTTGCGCGCCCCACTCTCCTGAGTATTTTTAGTTTTTGATTTTGATTCTGATTTAGATTCAGAGTTAGAGTTAGATTTAGATTTAGAGTATTGGTCGGGCGCGGTAATTTCCGGTTCGGGCTCGGTAATTTTCGGTTTGCGCTTGGAGGGTTTGGCAGCCGAAGCGGTTTTGCGGCGCTCGGCCTGCTGACGGCGGAACTGTGCCATGCGGTCGACGTTGGGCTTGATATAAGCGTAGGCAACGGCGGCAACCGGGTCGTCCAGCTCAGGCTCTACGCCCGTGAGCTGATATTCCACGATAGCGAGAATCACACGGTTGCGGCAGTCGGCAGGGAAGTTGGTGATTGGTTCGAGCCATTCGGCGGCCACGAAAGCAAGATTGTTGTTGGTGTTTTCCATAAAGCTTGTGTGTTGAATTTGATAAATTTGACACTGCAAAGATACAACCCCGAAGAGGCCATGTTGTGAATATTTTCAC
>CAYTBH010000039.1:0-19497 GCA_964435935.1 uncultured Alistipes sp. | reverse complement strand
CGTTTCTTCCGCCACATCGGGCAGGCCGAGGGCAACTTCCAGGCCGACTTCAACCTGGTTCGCACCGCCGACGACTCACGCCACACTTTCCTGGCAATCGCCGACCCGCAGATGCGCGACGACCACGACTACACCCTCTTTGAAACTGAGGCTTATCCCGACATCCAGGCCACCCTCAGGGGGCTCCGCGAAAGCAACACCCCCGCCGCCGCCCTGGTGCTCGGCGACATCTGTTTTGACTCCTGGGAAACCTATCCCCGCTATCTCGCCTCGCTCAAAGACGCTTCAGCGCCCTTCTACCACATTCCCGGCAACCACGACAAGCACATCGTCACCACCCCCGGTGCCGACGCCCCCGAGTACACCGAGAACTTCGGGCCCCTCTACTACTCCTTCAACAAAGGCAAGATACACTACCTGATGCTCGACAACATCAACATCACCGCCACCGGCACCTACACGACGGCCATCTCGCCCGAAGCCACCGAATGGATCACTAAAGACCTGGCAATGGTGCCGAAAGACATGACCCTGGTAGTGTGCGTCCACCAGCCCGTCACCCTCAGCAAAACAACCGCCGATGCCAACAAGGACTTCCTCGTGCTGCTCGCCAAATACAAAACCCTCATCCTCTCGGCCCACAAGCACTTCGCCCAGAATCTCGGCAAATATTCGCTGAGCTCCAACGCCGACGCCGACATCGAGGAGCGCATACAGACCGCCCTCTGCGGCGCCTACTGGTTTGGCGACGTCGCCAAAGACGGCTCGCCGCTCGGCTACTACGTCTACGAGGTCGACGGCAACGACATCACCTGGCGCTTCAAGCCCCTGGGCGACGACGCTTTCGGCCAAATCAAAATCCACGAGCCCTCCCCCTTCGGCTCGCGGCTCAAGGTCGACGTGAACATTCCCGATTACGACAGCAACTGGACCGTCACCTGGAAACTCGACGGAGTTGACAAAGGAAAAATGTACAACTACGAGGCGCTCGACCCCCACGCCAACGAACTCTACGCCAACCACGAGAAATCGTGGTGCCGCCCAACACTCACCAAGCACCTTTTCTACGGCTACCTCACGACCGACTACTCGACCATCGAGGTGAATGCCACCGACCGCTTCGGACGCACCCACACCCGCGCCTTCAGCGCCAGCTCGGGCCTCACCCCCGCCACGGCTAAAGCATTCAACATCGCCGTCGATGGGCGCCGCCTCGCGGTGGCCTCCGAAGCGAAAGTCGACCGAATTGAGGTATATTCAGCCGCCGGAGCCCTCGTCACCATCGCCATAGACACCCCCGAAATCGACCTCGCCGCCTACCCCTCAGGCGCTTATGTGGTCAGATTGAGCATGGCCGACGGAGCCTCTTTTGTAGAGAAAATCATGCTTCGATAAGGCTTCTCAACCCCTGATTGACCGAAACGCCAACACGGCTTGCCCGAATCGGCCCCTTTTATGGCGCCACAAAGAGAAATAGCCAACATAAAAAACCATAAATACCGACCGCGTTTCAGTCGGCGCCACACTAATTTTGAACAACACAACCCATAATTTTTATCACACCATGAAAAAAGTAATTTTCCTCTCATTGGCTGCCGCGCTATCCACTTCAGTGGCGCAAGCCGACGAAATCGTTCTTCCGGCAGGTATGACTCCGCTCCTCCCCGCGGGAGTTGAAATCACCTCGTCCTACCTCGCGCAGAACATTGTGAGCATCACCAAGGACGAGAAGCCCCTGGTGGTGACCGACAACAACATGATTTTCTTCACAGCCTCCGACGCCGCCAACGGCGAAGAACTCTGGGTGAGCAACGGCACGCCCGAAGGCACGCGCATGGTAAAGGACATCGTTCCCGGAGCTGAAGGTTCCGACCCCAAATGGCTCACCGTCGTGGGCGACAAGGTGTATTTCAGCGCCAACACCCCCGAATACGGCGCCGAACTCTGGGTGACCGACGGCACTGCCGACGGCACGCGCATGGTGAAAGACATCTACGACGTTGAAGCCGGCGCGGGTTCCGAGCCCCAGGGCCTCACCAACTTCTATGGCAAGCTGCTGTTCTTCGCAATGGACGAGGAGAGCGAGGCTCTTCCCGTGCGCGACGCCTCGACCCCCGAAAAATGGCTCTACATCTCCGACGGCACCGCTGACGGCACCGTGCGCATCGCCGCCACCCCCACCCGTCTCGACAACATGGACGGCACCCAGGGCTACATCGTGTGCTGCAACGGCAAGGGCCTCTTTGCCGGTTACGACGAAGAGAACAACGAAACCCTCTGGGTGACCGACGGCACCGAAGCCGGCACAAAGCCCCTGCTCAACATCAACCCCAAACCCGGCGACGCCAACCCCTTCCTCACCTCTCCCGCGACCATCGACCACCTCGTTTCGATCGATGACCGCCTCGTGGCATTCCGCGCCGTTGTCGCCGCCGAGCTCTACGGCGAGGACATGGGTGTCGAAATGTGGGTGAGCGACGGCACACCCGAAGGCACCAAATACATCGGCGTCGACATCAACAAAGTCGAGAAGAGCGGCGCTCCCGGCACCAGCGACTTCCGCCAGACCTACCCCATCGGCAACCGCCTCTATTTCCGCGCCAGCGACGGCGTGAACGGTGCCGAGGCTTGGTGCTACGACATCGACCAGCCCGTGCTTGAAGGCGTCAACCCCCGCCTTGTGAAGGAAGTGAGCCACTACAAGAACAAAGTGAGCTACAACGCCCATACATCCTGCTTCTACCGCTACCAGGGCTATATCTATGTGGCCACAATGTTCACCTACTCCCGCGAGGAAGGCGACAAGACCGTGCTCTGGAACAGCGGCTACCACTCGCTCGCACGCTTCAACGAAAACGACTTCGACGAGTTCGAAGGCTCGCTCATCTGGGGTGGCTTCGAAATCTATCCCAACACCGACGAGAACGGCCAGGAATGGTGCCACCAGTTCACCACCGTCAACGACATCATGTTCTGGAGCTGCCAGGATGAAGAGAACAACATGGAGCTCTGGAAACTCGAAGGCACCAACGGCATCCCCACCAAGGTCGTTGACTTCCCCGACGACGGCCAGGTGCACAAAACCCGCAGCGTCAGCGGCTCGCTCTACTTCGTCAGCAACGGCCAGAAACAGCTCTACCGCTACAACACCGACGGCTCGGCTGAAAACAATCCCACCTACGAATCGAGCGCTGTCAGCACCATCGCGAGCGACTACACAGCAGCATACGTCAAAGCCGAGGGCGAAAACCTCTCAGTCGTAGCCCAGGCCGACGTGGTTTCCATCAATATAGTTTCTATGACAGGCGCCACCGTGAGAAGCACCAGCGCTTCCACAGTGTCGGCAGCCGGACTGGCATCGGGCGTTTACGTCCTCGACGCCACGATGGCCGACGGTTCGCGACTCCACCACAAGTTCACGGTTCGCTAAACCGGCAGCACACACTACCCATTCTCCTCTCTCTCTTTCTTCTTTTCCGTCAGGAAACGCGCCTTACGCACTCAGACCAATCACTATCATCTTCTCATTTCCTCATGAATCAAAATAAAGTTCTGCGCTTTGCGGCAGTGCTGCTTCTCGCCCTCTCTTCATGCTTGGGTTTGGCGGCACAGAGCATAACCGGCACCGTTGTCGACGCGGCCACTTCCGAGCCGATTCCCGGAGCACATGTGTTAATCAAGGGAACGCAGACGGCAACTGCCACCGACATCGACGGCAACTTCACCCTGCGCTCCAACATGGCATCGGGCATGATCCAGGTAACCTTCACAGGCTACCGTCCCGCCACTAAGGCATTCAAGGCCGGGGAGAAACTGGAAATCGCCATGACCGAGGACAACCAGGTGCTCGACGAAGTAGTCGTTATCGGCTACGGCGTGCAGCGCAAAAGCGACCTCACCGGCTCGGTGGCATCCGTCGACCCCGAGGGGCTCAACTCCATCCCCGCCACCAACGTAATCTCGGCCATGCAGGGCAAGGTGGCCGGCGTGGAAATCGTGCAGAACTCCGGTGCCCCCGGCTCCTCCAACTCGATACGCATCCGAGGCATGGGCACCATCAACGACAGCGACCCTCTCTACGTTGTCGACGGGATAATGATGGACGACATCAACCACATCGCCACCGAGGATATCGCCTCCATCGAAGTCCTCAAGGACGCCGCCTCCGCGGCAATCTACGGCTCCCGCGCCGCCAACGGCGTGGTGCTCATCACCACCAAATCGGGCGAAAAAAGCTCCAAGCGCCTCAACATCTCAGCCAACGTCGCCTTCGGCTTCATGACAGTCGCCAACGCCCCCTCTATACTCTCGGCCAGCGACTTCGCCCGCTTCAGCGACTATGTGCACAACGCCAACGAATACACCGTCGTTTCCGACGGACGCATGAGCCTCACCGAGGCCGCCAGGGCCGAGGTGGCCGACGGCTCTGACTGGTGGAAGCTCGCCACCCGCACTGGCACCACCGGCAAAGCCAGCCTCGCGCTTTCGGGCGGCGACAAAAAGCTCAACTACTACCTCAGCGGCAACTATCTAAAAACCAACGGCATCGTGAAACACTCAGGCTACGAGCGCATGTCGTTCAACGCCAAAATCAACACCCGCCTCATCGACTGCCTCACCCTCGGCGTGCAGGCCGGCTACTCGCGCGAAAACCGCGACGTGGTCAGCGAAGGCACCCGCGGCGTCATAAAATCGGCCATCACCTACAACCCCCTGATGCCGGTGTTCGACCTCGACGGCGGTTACACATACCTCACACCGGTTGAAAACCTGCGCCGCCTCGGCTACGAGAAAAGCATCGACAAGATGACCGCGCAGATCAAACTCGACTGGACCATCATCAAGTCGCTCCAGTTCCAGACACGCGCCAGCTACCTCATGGAGCGCTCCGACGTCGACCGCATGGAGCGCAACCGCTCAAGCGAGCAGGTGATCGGCACCAACTTCTTCGACGTGAAGAAAAACCCCGTGACGGCCAACACCTTCAGCTGGGATAACATCCTCACCTGGCTCCCCTCCCTGGGCGACGACCACAGCCTCACAGCCATGGTGGGCCAGACAATGGAAATTTACCGCACAAACAGCCTCAACGCTTCGGGCCGAGGCTACGGCGGCTACGACGACGAATTCAATTCGCTCACATTCGCGGCCTTCGAGCAGTCGACCAAAAACTCCTCCACCGGCTACACATCGCTCGGCCTCCTCAGCCGCATAAGCTACAGCTACCTCAACCGCTATCTTCTGCAGGTCAACTTCCGCGCCGACGCCTCGTCGCGTTTCGCCAAAAAGAACCGCTGGGGTTTCTTCCCGAGCATCTCGGCCGGTTGGCGTCTCGACCAGGAACCCTGGCTGCGCGACAACACCTGGCTCTCAATGCTCAAAATCCGCGGCGGCTGGGGCCAGCTTGGCAACAACCGCATCCCCAACCTGGCATGGCTCTCGCTCATGTCCTACGACAAGGAAAACTACATCTACGGCGTTGGCACCCCCACGCTCAAACCCGGCTACGCCCTGACGGCCTACGGCAACCCCGACATCAAATGGGAGCGCACCGAGTCAACCACCGTCGGCGTTGACTTCAACATGTTCGGCAACCGCTTCACCTCGTCGGTTGAATATTTCATCAAGGATACCAAGGATATGCTCCTCGAAGTGCCCATCGTCTACAGCGCCGGATGGGCAAGCACCCCATGGCAGAACGCCGGCAGCGTGCGCAACAACGGCTTTGAAATCCAAGTGGGGTGGCACGACCGCGTCGGCGACTTCGGCTACGGCATTTCGGGCAACTTCAGCCATGTGCGCAACCGCGTCACCTCCCTGGGCCAGTATGGCGAGCCGATTCTCGGCGGCAACCTCAAGTCGCCCAACAACCTCGGCTACGTCACCCGCACGGTGCTCGACGCCCCCATCGGCACCTACTACGGCTACATCTCCGCCGGAATCATGCAGGTTTCCGACTTCGACGAGGCCGGCCGCCCGCTCGTGCCCGTCAAGCAATCGGCCTACGCCTATAACCCCGGCGACCGCAAATATGTCGACATCAACGGCGACGGCGTCATCGACGACAACGACCGCACAACCATCGGCAACCCCCACCCCGACTTCTACTACGCCTTCACCCTCAACCTCTCCTACCGCAACCTCGACCTGCAGATGTTCTTCCAGGGCGTGCACGGCAATGAAATTTTCAACGCTTCGAAATATTTCCTCTACTCCAACGTGACCTACAACGGCTCCTGGACCTCGGACTACGATTTTTCAAACGTCGCCTCCGACTACTTCGACCGCGTCTACCGCCCGGAGAACGTCACCGGCTACCGCGGCTTCTACGGCCCCAACCCCGGTGGCGACGTGCCAACCCCCTCGACCGTCAGCTCGCGAAGCACCGACAACTTCGCCGCCTCCGACTGGTACATCGAGGATGGCAGCTACCTGCGGTGCAAGCAGATTCAGCTCACCTATACATTCCCCAAATCGCTGACCAAGAAAATGCGCCTGCAGTCGTTCAAAGTCTACGGCTCGGTGACAAATCCGTTCACCATCACCAACTACTCGGGCATGGACCCCGAAATCGGCAAAACCATCGGCGATGAAGCCAACACTGGCATCGGAATCGACCAAGGCACCTATCCCCAGGCACGCACCTGGATGTTCGGAATTATGTTGGACTTCTAATCATATCCCATGAAACTCATATCTAAATTTAACATACGCGCTTGCGCCGCGGCAGCCATCCTGGCGGTGGCGGCAACAGGGTGCAGCGACTATTTCGAACCCGAATACACCGGCAAAATCCCGGAAGAGAAATTCTACGACAACATCAACTCGCTGCGCATGGGGCTCAACGCCGTCTACAACGTGGTGCAGAGCAAGGACTACGAGTTTTCAGAACTTCTGTTCGGCCTGGGAGTGAGCGACGATGCCTGGGCCCACCAGGACGTGTCGTCGGGCTCCATACCCGATGTGCTCAACTTCACCTTCGACACCCAGAACGAGCAGATTCTCACCCGCTACCGCACCCAGTATCTCGGCATCAACAAAGCCAACCAGGTGATACGCAACGTGGGCAACGTCGACTTCAAGAACAACGGAAGCACCAAAAAGGAAATCCGCGAGGTCTACGGCCAGGCAAAGGTGCTCCGAGCGCTGTTCTACTTCAATCTCGTCAAAACCTTCGGCGGGGTCTCCATCCAGCCCGAGCGTCAGGAACTCGGGTCGCTCATCGTGCCCCGTTCGAGCGTCGAGGAGGTCTATGCCTACATCGAGAAGGACCTGCGCGAGGCCGTGCTGCTGCTGCGCAAAGGGCGCTATCAGCAGGGCGAAGCCGGGCAGATCGGCGTGGGTGGCGGCCTCGGGCTGCTGATGAAGGTGCTACTCTACCAGGCAAGCCCCGGCACCGACATCCCGGCCGACGTGAAGGCGCGCAAATGGAAGGAAGCCTACGAGATTGGGCGCTACTTCATTGAAGGCGAAGACCTGAAGGTGAGCGACCTGCTGAAATTCGACGAGCGCTACCCCGACACCGACTGGGAAACATTCGCCGCCTCGATGTTCCTCGAGGACAACGTCACAAGCGACGCCGTCCTTCCCGGCTCCGACATCGTGAACCTCCACCGCCTCGACGCGTTCGACAACATCTTCCGCCTTGCCGGCGAGTTCTCCATCGAGTCGCTGATTGAAATCAACCACTTCGACTTCAGCGGTTTGAGCTCCGACATCGACGAAAGCTGGGACCTCTTCAACAACTTCATCCATCAGAACGCCTCAGGCGTGTCGCTCTCGCCCGTCGCCACCAAGGACCTCTACAACGCCATGACCAACGACCCGCGTAGCATGTACACCATCACTGGCCGCATCTACAACGAGTATTTCTGCCAGGAAGGCACTGTGTCGCTCAAGAGCCACGACGCTGCCGAAGGCTATCTCTTCATGAAAACCTTCCTCTTCCCCAGCGAAGGCTCCGAGGCCGGGCGCAACTACCGCGTGATGCGCTATGCCGAGGCGCTGCTCATCTACGCCGAGATTCTGCTCGAAAACGAGCAACCCCGCCGCGCCGTCGACTATGTCAACATCGTGCGCCAGCGCGCCCGCAAACTCATTGACCCCTCGAATCCCAACGCCCGCTACAACACCGTGAAGGATGCCAACTTCAAGGATATCTCCTACGCGCCCTACGACATAACCCGCGAAGCGATTCTCAAAGAGAAACGCATCGAGATGGCGGGCGAGTGCGACCGCTGGTTTGAAGTTTGCCGCCTCGGGCAGGCCTACGAACGCCAGCAGTTCCTCGCGCGAAACCTCCCCACCGAAGCTTCGGGCAAAATTCGCCACCGCGGCAAATTTTTCAAAAAGGGCATCAACGAGCTCTATCCCATACCCTACAAAGAGGTTTACACCTCCAACGGGGTAATCAAGCAGAATTTCGGCTACTAACACCTTCATTCCATCACTTTCATGAATATCCGATTCCACATCATAGCGGCTGCCGCGGCGCTGGCTTTCAGCGCCTGCGACTCAAACAGCTACCTTGAAGAGCTCTATATCGCCCCACAGGCCGCATTCACAACCGACAAAGCCGAATACGAGGTGCTCGAAACCGTGCACTTCTCCAACACCGGCGAAGGCACCTCGTTCACCGTCTGGCCCGGCAACGCCGGCCACTGCTACGGTGTCGATGGCGACACGGGGTTCGCTGCCGGAAGCGACGGAACTTTCACCTACTCCTACGACGAACCGGGTGAGTACGAAGCCGTGTGGGTAGCCTCCTCGATTAATTCCGACAAGCAGCCCGTTTTCTCCGTTGCCCGCGCCACCGTGGTTGTCACCGACACCAACGGCGGCCTGGAAAGTTTCGTGATCAGCAACCTCTACCGCATGAGGGAGTATGCCGGAACGGTTTATTTCAACTCCGCGGCTGAGCCCGTTTCGCCCGACTCGCTTCTCTGCCCCGTGATTTGGGACGCCTGGCGCGACGCCAAAGTCAATTCCATCATGGCGTTGCAGCTGATTGAGTTCGAGCTCACGAGCTCCACGTCGACCCTGAGCTGGTTTGACCCCTCCACCGCCACCCTCCGTCCCCTGCGCTCCGGCATCTCGGCCTCCCGAATTGTGAATTTCATGGAGGAGGGCCGGCTGGCTGTGCAGAAATTCGTTGTCACCACCTCCACGGGCAAAGAAACGCCCTACTATGTGGCCCCGGTGATGATTCCCTCGTTCACGGAGTTCAGCATCAACGGTGCCAAGGGCACCATCGAGCGCGACATCGCTTTCTACGACCATTACAACGTCACCGTCACACTCCCGGAATCCACCGACCTGAACTCGCTTGTGCCTGAGTTCATCGTGATGGGCAACGACCCGGCTCTTGTCGACGGCGACAACGTGAGCGTCACCCTCGACGGCGCGCCCCAGACTTCAGGGGCGAGCGCGGTTGACTTCTCCTCGGGAAGCGCGGTCTACACCATCAACTATCGCATGGCCGGGGAAAACAATCCCAACCTTTGCCGCACTGCCATCGTGACAGTCAACATCGTCCACTAATCCGCGCTCCATACCATGAAAATTCATAACCTGATTTCCGGCCTGCTGGCCGGGATAGCGGCAGTCGCGTGCCATCAGGTACAGGCTGCCCCCGCCGAGCCGTGGACCACTCCGGCAATCAACCACATCAACCGGCTACCCCCGAGGGCCAACTACTTCGCATTTGAAAATGCGGAACTGGCTGAGGCGGGCGACAAATACCGCTCTGAACGGTTCATGTCGCTCGACGGAAAGTGGAAATTCAAATTCGTGGAGCACCTCGCCCAGCGGCCCACCGATTTCTACCGCACCGACTTCGACGACTCGGAATGGGTGGAATTCAACGTTCCGGGCCTGTGGGAAATCAACGGCTACGGAGTGCCGATGTACCGCCGCAAAAAATATGCCTGGTACAAGCAGTTTGAGTCAAACCCGCCACAAGTGCCCTCTGAAAACAACTATGTGGGCTCCTACCGGCGCGTTTTCGAGCTGCCGGCCAACTGGAAAGGGGGCAATGTGTTCCTCCATGTGGGCTCCGCCACCTCAAACCTCCAGGTGTGGGTCAACGGCCGGTTCGTAGGCTACAGCGAGGATAGCAAGATGGCTGCCGAGTTCGACATAACCCCCTTTCTGCGGAAAGGGAAAAACCTCATTGCCCTTCAGCTCATGCGCTGGTGCGACGGCACCTATCTCGAGGACCAGGATTTCTGGCGCCTCTCGGGGCTGAGCCGCGAAACCTATCTCTACCACCGGCCCGCGGCCCGCTTCGGCGATTTGGGCATAACCACCGACATTGCCGACGATTTCTCAACCGCCGACCTCAACGTTTCAATCGGCACCGTGAAGGCCAAGGGGCACACCCTCACAGCGACGCTCACCGCCCCCGACGGCACTCCTGCCGGCGAGAGCCGCGCCAGCATCTCCGGCGATTTGAGCAAGCTCTCAATCCCTGTGGAAAAGCCCGAATTGTGGAGCGCCGAATCGCCCGCCCTCTACACCCTAACCCTCACCCTCGCCGACAAAGCGGGGAAGACAGCCGAGGTGATTTCGCGGCCCGTCGGATTCCGCACCGTGGAGGTAAAGAACAACAATCTGCTCGTCAACGGCCAGCCAATCCTCATAAAGGGGGTGAACCGCCACGAAATGGACCCCGCCACCGGCTATTATGTGACCCTCGACCGCATGCTCGAGGATATCCGCCTCATGAAGGAGAACAACATTAACGCCGTGCGCACATGCCATTATCCCGACGACCCGGCGTGGTATGACCTCTGCGACAAATACGGCCTCTATGTTGTGGCCGAGGCCAACGTCGAATCCCACGGAATGGGCTACGGCGACCTCACCCTGGCAAAACGCGAGGACTACTACACCAGCCATCTCGAGCGCAACATAGCCAACGTCACCAGCCTGCGCAACCACCCGTCGATTATCATCTGGTCGATGGGCAACGAGAGCGGCGACGGGCCCACCTTCGAGCGGATCTACAAATGGATTAAAGCCTACGACCCAAGCCGCCCCGTGCAGTATGAACAGGCCGCCAACCTCGCTCACACCGACATTTTCTGCCCGATGTACTACAACTACGAAAAAACCGAGGCCTACGCCCGGAATCCGCAGAAACCGCTCATCCAGTGTGAGTACGCCCACGCGATGGGCAATTCGCTCGGTGGTTTTGCCGACTATTGGGACATGTACCGCCGCTACCCGGCGCTCCAGGGTGGCTTCATCTGGGACTTCGCCGACCAGGGTTTTCGCGAAACCGACAGCGACGGCAATGTCATTTACTCGTTCGCCGGCGATTACGAGCCCGACCTTTCAAGCGAGTCAAACTTCAACTGCAACGGCCTCCTCTCGCCCGACCGCCGGCCAAATCCCCATTTAGCCGAGGTGCGCTACATACAGCAGAACATCTGGACCTCCGTCAGCGACTGGGAAAACGGCACGCTCGACATCTTCAATGAAAATTATTTCACTAACTTAGCACCTTATTACCTCAAATGGTCGCTCCTGGCCGACGGCGCCGCCGTGAAGGAGGGTTATGTGTGGAATCTCGACGCGGAACCGCGGCAACATCTCCTGCTCACAATCCCCGAAATAGCCGCGCCCGACACCGTTGGCCGCAAAGAAGTGCTTCTCAACGTGGAATACCGACTCAAAGAATCAACCCCGATGCTGGAGGCGGGCCACCGCGTGGCCTACCAACAGCTCACGGCGCGCCCCTACGATAGTTTCAGCTGCGCTCTCCAGCCCACGCGGGCCAAGGTTGAGGTGTTCCCCTCGCTCGGCAACCTGCGCGTCGCGGCTTCCGGCACTGAGTACACCTTCAACAAGCTCACTGGGCTCGTCGACCGTATCACCGTCGACGGCACTGAGATGCTCGCCCCGAGCCATCCGCTTGAGCCAAACTTCTGGCGCCCACCAACCGACAACGACTACGGGGTGAACCTCCAGCGCCGCTTCTCGCCCTGGCGCGACCCCAAATTCGAGCTCGACAACTTCACCATTGGCGGGGCCGACACTTGCCGGGTGATCCGCGCCGAATATTCCCTGACCGAAATCCCCGGGATGAAACTCACAATCACCTACCACATTTCGGGCGAGGGCCAGATGCGCGTGTGCCAGCAGCTCGCGCAAACCGATAAGTCGGCTGCCGTGCCGGGATTCTTCCGCTACGGCATGAAAACCGTCATGCCAAAGCAATTCTCCACTATCTGCTACTACGGCAAGGGACCCGGCGAGAGCTATCCCGACCGCGACGCCTCGCAGACAATCGGCATCTACCGCCAGAGCGTGGCCGACCAGTACTATCCCTACGTCCGTCCGCAGGAAACGGGCAACAAAACGGCTTTGCGATGGTGGAAGGTGGTGAACGACGGCGGCTGCGGGCTCTGCTTCCACTCCGACCGCGAATTTTCGGCATCGGCCCTCGACCGGCTCCCCGAAACCCTCGACGACGGCGACGACAAATACATCCATCAGAGCCACGGCAACTCCGTTGGCCCGCAGGGGCTCACAGCAGTGCAGATCAGCAGCGCGCAGCAGGGCCTCGGGTGCATCGACTCCTGGAAATCAGAGCCGCAGGCGCAATACATGCTCAACCCGGGCGACTACGAATTCACCTTCGTCGTAACCCCTATGCGCAGCGACAACTACCAGGGCTCCCACAAAAACGCCAAAATATGATAACCAATTGACTATGAGCATCAAAATCGTCATTGCTTCAGATTCGTTCAAAGGGTCGCTGGCATCCTCGGAAGTCAACGCGGCAATCGCTTCGGGCATACGCCGCGTGCTCTCCGACGCCGAGCTGTTGCAGATTCCCGTGGCCGACGGCGGCGAGGGTACCATGTCGATGCTTGTGGATGCCCTTGGCGGCGAATTCTTCGAGGCCGAGGTATGCGACCCGCTCACGCGCCATGTCGCAGCCCGCTACGGCATCGTAAACGACCGGGGGATTCGCACCGCCGTGATTGAGATGGCCCAGGCGAGCGGCCTCCCGCTCCTCAGCGCCGAAGAGCGCGACCCGCTCGCGGCCACCACCTTCGGCACCGGGCAGCTGATTATCGACGCTTATAACCGCGGGTGCCGCAACTTCATCATAGGCATTGGCGGAAGCGCCACCAACGACGGCGGCGCGGGGATGCTCAGCGCTCTGGGCGCGAGGATGCTCGACAGTGCGGGGCACGAACTTAATCCAGGCGGCGCCGAGCTGCTGAAGCTCCACTCAATCGACCTGGAGGGGGCCCGCAAGGAGATTCTGGAATGCCCCTTCACCGTGATTTGCGATGTCGACAACCCCCTGACCGGCCCCAACGGTGCCTCCCATGTTTTCGGACCGCAGAAAGGGGCCTCGCCTGCCGACGTGCTGACACTCGACTCGGCACTCGCCAATTACGCCTCAAAAGTGGCGGAACTCACCGGCCGCCAGGTCGCCGACCAACCCGGCGCCGGCGCCGCCGGGGGTATGGGGGCGGCCTTCCTGGCATTCTTCAACGCCACTCTCCGCCCGGGAATCGACACCACGCTCGACACCATAGGGTTTTCCGACCTCATCCGCGGGGCGTCGCTGGTGATTACCGGCGAGGGGAAAATCGACAGCCAGACCCTCCGCGGCAAGACACCCAGCGGCATTCTGCGCCGCGGCAGCCGGCAGGGAATCCCCGTGGTGGCCCTCGGGGGCGCCGTGGAGGATGCCGGCGAACTATGCCGCGCCGGCTTCGCCGCCGTGCTTTCAATCCAGCAGAGCGCGATTCCGCTGGCCGAGGCCATGGACCCCGCGAAAGCGGCCCGCAACCTTGCCGACACTGCCGAACAAATCGCTCGCCTAATCTTTAACCTCAACCCATTATGTCGACAATAGGAGCCCTGATCGGGCTGGCTTTAGCGATATGGCTCATCGTGAAGCGCGTTCCGGCCGCCTACAGCCTCATGGCCGGCGCAATCGCGGGGGGCATTGCGGGTGGCATGGACCTCGGCGAGTGCATCGCCTCCATGACCGACGGCGTTAAGGACATAACGCCGGCCATTCTGCGCATTCTCTCGGCGGGAGTGCTTTCCGGGGTGCTTATATGCTCTGGCGCCGCCGAGTCCATCTCAACCGCCATCATTCGCAAGCTCGGCCGCGACAACGTGTATGCCGCCCTGGCCATAGCCACGATGCTGCTCTGCGCGGTGGGGGTGTTCATCGATGTGGCTGTAATCACCGTGGCCCCGATAGCGCTCTCCATCAGCCGCAGCCACGGCCTGCCCCCGCTCAAGCTACTGCTGATGATGATTGGCGGCGGAAAGTGCGGCAACATCATTTCGCCAAACCCAAACACCATCATCGCGGCTGAGAACTACGACGCGACTCTGTCGGTGACCATGGCCGCGAACCTTATTCCCGCCCTCGCGGGGCTGCTGTTCACAGTATTCATAGTGCGCCGCCTGTTCCCCGACAGGGACACGGCGAAGCCCGGCGCCGTGGTGAACGCCCCTGATAGTGAGAACAATTCCGGGGCAAAGCTCCCTTCGTTCGCAGCCGCCATAACGGGGCCTTTGGTGGCCATAGCGCTTTTAGCGCTGCGCCCCCTCACCGGCGTCACCGTCGACCCGCTGATTGCCCTCCCCGCCGGCGGCCTGGCCGGGCTGCTGGCCATGCGGCAGGCCGGCTCCACCCTGAAATGCGTTGAGCAAGGCCTTTCGAAAATGATTCCCGTGGCAATCCTCCTGGTCGGCACCGGTACCATCGCCGGCATCATCAAGGCATCGTCGATGAAGGAAACGCTCATCGACCTCCTCTCGAATTCGCCGCTTGGCGAAACAATCATCGCCCCCGTGTCGGGAATTCTGATGTCGGCCGCTACGGCATCCACCACCGCCGGGGCCACGCTGGCCTCCTCGTCGTTCGCGACAACGGTGCTCGCTGCCGGGATTGCCGGGGTGTGGGGTGCGGCCATGACCAACTCGGGCGCCACGGTGCTCGACCACCTGCCCCACGGGTCGTTCTTCCACACCACGGGCGGCGCGATGTCGGCCGGATTCCGCGAGCGCATGCGCCTCATCCCCTACGAGACGGCAATCGGCCTGGTGCTGGCACTGATGACCATCGCTACTTTCGAACTTTCAAAACTGCTGTGACATACATTCTATGACATTATCAACTTTAAATAGAGCATTCTGCCTGGTGTGCGCGACCGTCGCGTGCGTGCTCACCTCCGTTGCCGATGATTCGGAGTTCCGCTTCACTTGTCTGCCCTACCTGCAGAATGTCACCCCCACTGAAGCGACTATCGTGTGGCACACCGACCGCGACGCGGTTTCGTGGGTTGAAACGGCTCCCGACGATGGCTCGCACTTCTATGCCGCCGAACGGCCAAAACACTTCGACACCTCGGCCGGCAAGAAAAAAATCGGCACACTCCACCGGGTGACCCTCCGCGGCCTAACTCCCGGCACCACCTACCGCTACCGCGTCTTTTCCGAAGAGGTGACCCGCAATGTCAACAAAGACACCCGCTACGGCGGCATCATCGCCACCAACGTCTACCGCGAGCAACCGCTGCGGTTCACAACACCGAGGGCCGACGGGCGCGGGGCGCGTTTCGCCGTGGTCAACGACATACACCAGCATAAGGAACGCTACACCAAACTGTTCCACGCGGTGGACTCGGCCTCACTCGACTTCATGGTGCTCAACGGCGACATGGTCAACAGCATGGACAGCCTCGCGCAATCGTTCAACGGCTTTCTGAACCGCTCCTCAAAAATCTTCGCCACCTCAATCCCCTTCTACATGGTTCGCGGAAACCATGAAACGCGGGGCACGCGGTCGCAAGATTTCGCCGACCTCTTCCCCACCCCCACCGGCAACCCTTATTATGCCGCGCGCCATGGCGATGTGTGCTTCCTGATGCTCGACGCGGGAGAGGACAAGCCCGACTCCGACATTGAATATAACGGCCTGGCGGCTTTCGACGACTACCGCTCGGAACAGGCCGAATGGCTGCGCCGCACAGTAGATTCCGACATGTTCCGCACGGCATCGACGCGGATTGTGTTCATCCACGTTCCCCCCATTGGCAACGGATGGCACGGCCTGAACGAGGTCAACGAAAAGTTCATCCCCATTCTCAACGAAGCCGGCATCGACCTCATGCTGAGCGGACATATCCACCGCCACAAATTCATTCCTCAGAAGGAGAGTGGTTTCGCTTTCCCCCTGCTGATTAACTCCAATCGCGAAATCCTCGATGTGGACGTGAAGGATGACTCGATAGCGATTGACGTTTTCGCCGAGGACGGCAGACGCACCCACCAGTACACTTTCCCCAAGAACCATTAAAGAACACCACCGAAAAAATGACACTCCGCAGACTCGCCTCAATCATATTTCTATCCCTAACGGCAATCCTCGCGGCGCATGCCGCGGCCCCGAAATATGTGTTCCTGATGATTGGTGACGGAATGGGCATCAACCAGGCAGCCGCCACCGAGCGCTATCTGGCTTCATGCCGCGGCGTGATTGGCCGCGACTCGCTGACATTCACGAGTTTTCCGCACATAGCTCTGTGCCACACATATTCCCTGAGCAACGGGGTGACAGATTCAGCCGCCGCGGGCACAGCCCTTTCGACAGGCACCAAGACGGCCAACGGAGTGCTGGGAATGGACTCCACCCGCACCGTGGCGCTGACGTCTGTGGCCGAGAAAGCCCATCGGTCGGGCCGTGCCGTCGGCGTGACCACCTCGGTAAGTATCGACCACGCCACCCCGGGAGCGTTCTACGCCCATGTGCCGAGCCGCAAGCGCTACTACCGCATAGGCGAGCAGATGGCGGCTTCGGGCTACGAATTCTTCGGAGGCGCCGACTTCCTCTCGCCAACCGGCTCGAAAAAGAACCGCCGCCACCTCCACGACATCCTGGCCGATTCGGGCTACATCGTGGCCAAGGGGTTGCCGGCGCTCGAAGCTATTCCAACCGGCGCGAAAGTGTTTCTCACCCAGCCTGAGGGTCACGGCATGAAGCAGCTGGGCAAAAGCCGCTCGTCGCTCCCCTACGCCATCGACCGCGTTGCCGACGACCTCACCCTGCCCCAGATCACATCGGCGGCCATTGACCGCCTCGACGCCACCGGGCGCGGATTCTTCCTCATGGTCGAGGGGGGCGCCATCGACTGGGCCTGCCACAGCAACGACGCCGCCACAGCCTTTGCCGAGATTCGCGACTTTGACAACGCCGTGGCCCGGGCCTACAACTTTTACAAGCTGCACCCCGACGAAACGCTGATCGTTGTCACCGCCGACCACGAAACCGGGGGCATGGCGCTCGGCAACAGCGACTACACCCTGCGGTTCAATACCCTTTCAGGCCAGAACTGCTCTCTGCCGGGGTTGTCAACGGCCATAGCGGCAGCCATCGCCGACGGGATTTCGTGGGAGGGCCTCAAAGAGTTGCTCGCCTCGCGGCTCGGATTCTGGAGCTCGGTGGCCATAACTCCCGAGGACGAGGCGGCCTTGAAGAGCGCCTACGACCTCACCATCGAGGGTAATGCCGACACGGTGGCCCACGAATACTCCACCGACGGGCTGATCGCGGTGACGGCTGTCAACATCCTCAACCGCGTGGCTAAATGCGGCTGGACAACCGGCGCCCACTCTGGCGCGCCAGTGGGAGTCTACGCCATCGGATGCGGCGCCGAGCGCTTCAACGGCGTGCTCGACAACACCAACATTCCGCGCCTCATTGCCGAAATCGCCGAATACGCCAACTAACCTTTCGCCCCACACCGCCATGTACCTCTATAAGAACAAGCTCAGCCTCATCTGCCTGGGGGCCGCCTGCGCGGCTCTGCCGGCCCACTCCGACGAACGCCCCAACATTCTCTTCATCCTCTGCGACGACATGGGCTACGGCGACCTCGGATGCTACGGGCAGCCACACATCGACACCCCCAACATCGACCGCATGGCAGCAGAGGGGATGCGCTTCACCCAGGCATACGCCGGGAGCCCCGTCAGCGCCCCGTCGCGCGCCACAATCATGACCGGGCAGCACACCGGCCACACCGAAGTGCGCGGCAACCGTAGCTACGGCAAGAAATCGAAAAAAATCCACTATGGCGTCACCCCCGAGCCCTCGGTGGTGGGGCAGCACCCCTACAGCACCGACCACGTCATCCTCCCCGAGGTGCTCAAAGCCAACGGCTACAACACCGGCATGTTCGGCAAATGGGCCGGGGGCTACGAAGGCTCGCGTTCAGTGCCCGAAACCCGAGGCGTGGACGAGTTTTTCGGCTACATCTGCCAGGCACAGGCCCATCTCTACTTCCCCAACTTCCTCAACCGATATTCCAAATCCCTGGGCGACACCGCCACGGTGAGGGTGGTGATGGAGGAAAACATCGCCCACCCCATCTTCGGGCCCGACTATTTCAAGCGCACCCAGTACTCGGCCGACATAATCCACCAGGCGGCAAAGGACTGGATTAAACGCCAGACAGCCGAAACACCCTTCTTCGGCATGCTCACCTACACGCTGCCCCACGCCGAGCTTTCGCAACCCTCGGACTCGATTCTGGCAATGTACAAGGAGCGCTTCCACGAGGACAAGACCTGGGGCGGCAAAGAGTCGGCCCGATACAACCCCGTGGAGCACACCCACGCCCACTTCGCCGCCATGATCACGCGGCTTGACTCGTATGTTGGCGAAATCCTCGAGCTGCTGCGCGAAAAAGGCATCGAGCGCAACACCCTGGTGATTTTCGCCAGCGACAACGGCCCCCATGAAGAAGGGGGCGCCGACCCCGAATTCTTCGGGCGCGACGGCAAGCTTCGCGGCATAAAGCGCTCATGCCACGAAGGAGGCATCCGCATCCCCTTCATAGCGCGGTGGCCGGGAAATGTGCCCGAAGGCACCGTCAATGACCATCAGCTCGCTTTCTACGACATTTTCCCCACCTTCTGCGACATCGCCGGAATCGGCGGCTACCCCGAGGAATTCACCAACGCGTCGCTGGCCGACGACTGCTTCGACGGAATATCCTTCGCCCCGACA
This sequence comes from uncultured Alistipes sp., assembly GCA_964435935.1. Classification (GTDB taxonomy): domain Bacteria; phylum Bacteroidota; class Bacteroidia; order Bacteroidales; family Muribaculaceae; genus UBA7173. Next base: position 440 of record CAYTBH010000039.1, on the reverse strand, counting down.
CTTCTGGGGAACGACACAGCGCAGAAAACCCACGACCACCTGTATTGGGAATTTGCCCAGACCGACTACATGGCCGTCAGGCAGGGTGACTGGAAACTGGTGGTGCACCGCGGGGAGCCGCACCTCTACAACCTCGCCGACGACATCCACGAAGACCGCGACATCGCCTCGGAGCACCCCGCCGTCGCCTCCTCGCTCATCGACATCCTCTACAGCGAGCACCGCCCCAGCCCCCTCTTCAAAGTGACCCTCCCCCCGCGCCCCTAACCCCCACCGCAACCACACCCCCCGCGACCACGAACCCTTTTCATCACCTACATACCCCCGGATATCCACCAACAGAAAGGTGTTTATGAATCTAAAAAAGAGTTGGTTACCGCGACACTGCGACAACCAACTCTTAATATTTCAACTTGCAACCGTATTCGATGGGCAATCAG
>CAYTBH010000038.1:0-19728 GCA_964435935.1 uncultured Alistipes sp. | reverse complement strand
GGATTTTGACTTCGAGCCGGAGTTGCCTGATTTCGGCGAGTTGGGACTGGCGTTGAGCGGGTTGGCAGCATCTGGCTGAGCCGAGGCTGTGTCGGGGGCCTCCACGGCTTCGGGAAGAGGAGCGAGGGGCTCAGTAGTGACCGCTGCCCCGCTGCCGCAGCGGGTCCACAACGCGGCAGATGCCAACAGCAACGCGCAGATTGCCGCCAACAGCCACGTCCCTCGTATCTCGGTCCTGGTGGGTTTCATAGCCAACTACCATAAGTCGAAACGGAAACCAACAACGAACTCACCGGTTATGTCGTTGGCGAGAAGCGTGTGCTCGGGGTCGTTGATGAGGCCCGTCATAATATTGCCAGACATGCCGAAAAACCAGCGCTTTGAAGGATTATAGGCGATGCCTATTCTGAAACGGTTGTTAAGCGAGAAGGTGGTGTCCTTTTCGCCGGGGTGGTTGATGTAGCCCTTGCGCACCCCCAGGAACGGCGACTCGGAGATGCCCAGGCACCATCCGCGGTGGAAAACCCAGTTGTAGCCATAGCCGAATTTCAGCGAATAGGTTTTGCTCTTGACGCGGTAGTTGTGGTCCCATGTTGCCGGAATCTCGGAGTCGGCCTCGGGGAGCGACGAGAAGTTGAAATTGTAGGCCTCCTTGAAATAGGAAAAGCCGGCAAACATCGACCCCGAGCTCTTGCGCTGGATTTTGGAGTAGTTGAAAACCGCTGCCTGTGAATAGTGGTGGTGGTTGAAGAAGTAGTAGAGGTCGACACCGAGCGCGCTGTTATTCACGCCCGTGAAATCGATGTTGACCTTCTCGACCTCGCCGGGCATGCCCATGCGGCGTATGGTGGTGCCCACGTCGTTCTCCACGGTGTAGATTTCGGCGGCGAAGAGCGAGCAGTTGAAGCCAAACCTGAAACGCTTGCGCACCTTGTTGTTGCCGGTGAAGTATTTGCTGATGTTCATGTCGTAGCCCACCGAAACGGCCATATACGACAAGTGGAAACCGAGCGATGTCGACGGGTCGGAGACCATCTCCATGCGGTAGTGGTTGTCGAGGCGGAAATCGTATGTGTCGGTCCACGACTCGGTGTTGGCCTTGATATTCCACCGCTTGCCGGTTGACTCGACGTAGGTCGAATCGTAGTTGTTGAAGAAATGGTCGCCCCAGCGGTAGACGTTGATGCAGAAGCGGGGAAACTTTCCCCAGGCGGCAATGCTGTCGAGATCGAAGCTGATGGCCGAGGCCCCGGGAGCCGCGGCAAGGGCCACAAAAAGCAATATCGCCCGCGCCAACCGTCGCAGACGGAGGCGGGGCGATGATGCCTTATATTGGTTGCTTCTCTCGGAGCGAGCCATTAACAGCTTGGTTTGCCAGGGGTTGGCCGGTCGCAAACCCACTGCGGGGGACTGTTATTATTTCTTAGCGGCCTCCTGCTGGTCCTTCCGGGCCTGCTTGAGCACCTTCTGATCAATTTTAGCGGGATATTTTTCGCGGAGGGTGGCCACCCACTTCTCTTCGAGATAGTTCTGGTAGTCGCCGGTCACCGCGCCGCGCACGTCGGCGGCATTCTCAGGCTGGAGAACAACGCGGTTCTGATAGGGGAAGTAGAATGCCCAGCGCCCTTTGGCCTCGGGCTTCTCGCCTCCGAAAGCGATGTAGTCGGTGATGGCGTTTTCGCCCTTGGCGGCAAGCACGCGCTCAACCTTTACGTTGTTGCCGAACTCGCGGCGGAGCGTGATGCCGAGCGAGTCGTTGTCGACCTTGTGCTGCTGGAGATAAGCCTCGGCGGCCTTGCAGATTGAGTCGGAGGTGGCGAAAATCACATAGCTCTTCAGGCGGGGTTTGTCCCAGGCATACTTGGCGCGGTTGGCTTCGAAGAACTTTTCGAGGCCTTCCTTATCCTCCTTGGCCTTCGACCACACGTTGCGGTCGGAGATTTCAAACAGGAGCATGCCGTCGCGGTATTCATTGAGGAGGTTGCCATACTGGGGCTCCTCGCGGGCGAGGTCCTCGCGGGCGAAGTCGAGCACGGCGTTCTCAACAGCGGCGTCAACAAGGCCGTCGAACTGGGCAGCCTGCTGCTCGCCGGTGCCGATGAAGGGGTTGCGCGATTCGGCCATCACTTCAGAAAGCATCACGGGCTGCTTGTTCACCTTCGCGATAGTGGTTTCGCTGGCAAGGAACTTGGCAGTGAGCAGGGAGTCCATGCCATCGTTGGCAGCGATTTCCTTTTTGACAGCCTCGATGGCGGCTTTGTCGAGCTGCACGCCATAGCGCTTGCGAAGCTGCTCGATGCGGCGCTTGCGGGGAAGCTGGCCGCGCTCATCCTGCGAAATTGCCTTTTTCAGCATGGGATGCACGGTTTCGTAAGGGTCGAGCCCCTTGCCTTCGAGGCGCTTCACGATGTGGTAGCCATAGGCTGTGGCAAACGGCTCGGAAATCGCGCCGTCGGCCAGCGAGAAAGCGGTTTTCTCAAATTCGGGAACCATCTGGCCCGAGCCGAACCAGTTGAGGCGTCCGCCGTTCTTAGCCGAACCGGGGTCCTCGCTTTCGCGGGTTGCCACCTCTTCAAAGTCGGCGCCACCTACGGTCACGAGGGTGTAGATGGAGTCCATTTTAGCCTTTTGCGCGGCGGCAGCGGCGGGATCCATGCCCTGGGTGAGTTTGAGAATGTGCTCGACAAGCACCTGGCCCTGAGCGGGGCGCTCGCCGTTGACTTTCACAATGTGGTAGCCGAAGGGGGTGCTGATTACCGGCGAGATGTCGCCGATTTTGGTTTCATAGGCAGCGTCCTCGAAAGTGTAGGGGAATCGAGCCGCGGTGATGAAGCCCATGTGGCCGCCGTTGCGGGCCGCAGAGCGGTCGACCGAGAATTTGCGAGCCAACTCGGCGAAGTCGCTGCCGCCGATAATCGCGGTGCGGATGGAGTCGAGGAGCTGGCGCTGGCGTGCCGCCTCCACGGGGTTGTCGCCCAGGGGCACCATGATGTGGCTCACATCGCGCTCGGTCTTCATGCGCTCATATTCAGCGCGGAGCAGCGAGTCCTCCACGGCCTGGTCCTTGAGATAAGGCTCGGAGAGGTCGCGGCGGTAGCCGTCGAACTCGTTTTGGAAAGCCTGTGTCTTGTCGATTCCGGCCTCGCGGGCGGCTGCAACCTTCTGTTTGTAGACCACGAACATGTCGAGGTATTCGTCGACAGTCTGCGGTTGAAGCTGCTGAGAGTTGTTTTTGTTGTAGAGATACTCAAACTCGCTGAGCTTCACCGGCATGCCGCCGATAGTCATAAGCTCCGGGTCCTTCGGGCCCTTGGCGAAAGCCACCGAAGTGGCTGCGACTGAGAGGGCTAATGACAGAAAAAGTTTATTCATTGCTATGAGGTTTTGCTTAAATGCGTTTTTTCACTACGTTAATAACGCCCCATTAACCATATTATTGCGTCCCCGCCGATTTTTCAATTCAGGAAAGCATATCGTCGAGAGAGAGCCCTGTGAAGCTGACCGCCCAAGTCTTTCGCTTTTCGACAATCGCCTTGGCCTTTTCCTGGAGTTTGTGCAGGTCAATGCGGGAGGCTCTGCGCTTGATTTCACCGATGACAATCTCTTTATCGGCCTCATTCACCGCTATAAGGTCGATTTCGTTATTGCCCCCTTTTTCCCAATAGTTGGTCACAATGTTATAGAGCCCGGTTTCGCGGTAGAGCTGGCGGAAGTATCTTTCAAGAATCCATCCCGAGAAGGTGTCGTAGTCGGCCAACACCTTTTCGCGCACATAGTCAAGATTCCCGATTTCGACGGCGCTCCTGTACTTGAAGATAAAGCGGAACCAGAATGTCAGGAAGTTATCCTTGATGCCGAACTTCACGTTCTGGCTGTTCTCCGAAGCGAGATAGGGGCGGTAGCGGTAGAGCAAATCGTAGGTTTTTTCCAACTTGTCGAGATAGCCGCCGGCTTCAATTCCGGTGGCCGACTTGATGTCGCCGCGCTCGTTTTCGCCCGCCGCGATTGCCGCCATAATAGAAAAATAGTTTCCATAGTCTTTCCCGAACTCATCGGAAAGAAGTTCCTTCCCTTCGTCAATGAAGTAGGATCCGTAGCTCAGTACGCTTTTTATAATGGTGTCCTTAGTAAACGCGTTTTGCATCACAAGCTGCTCGACATACTTTGCAACGCCCCCGGTGATCATATAGAAAGCGAGCAGGTCGTCGGGCTTGTAGGCCGGGTTGTGCTCGGCCATGATTTCGCGCAAAGTCCGCAGCGGGAATTCGCGTATTCTCATTCTGGAGGTCGCCCTGCCGAAAAGAGGCTCCTTTCGGTCGTCGAAAATCTTTGTCATCATTGAGTAAAGCGAGCCGCAAACGATGAGATTGATTTTCGCCTCGTCTTTGTTGGAATCCCAAATATTCTGCATGTCGCTGAAGAAAGCATCGTTGACATACTTGAAATTTTGGAATTCATCGAAAACGAGTGTAAAATGAGAGCGCTTCGCAAGCTGCATAATGGCCGCGAAAAGGCGAGCAATCGAGGTGAACTCGCCGAGGTCTTCGCCAAGCACATCGCGCAAGGTCTCGGAAAGTTCGCGGCAAAGCATGGCTTCGCTCTTCCGGGCCACAAAAAAGTAAACCATTTTTCTGTCGGCGAGGGCGTGCTTTATAAGTGTTGTCTTACCGATGCGCCTGCGCCCGGTAATCACCGTCATTTGTGAGAAATTCCGCGAGGTTTCCTCGATTTCTCGCAGAGTTTTCGTCTCTATCTCTCTGTCGTAGAATTTCATAACTTTGCAACAGCGGTTACAGTAACCGCTGTTGCAAAGTTACGAAAAGAAAATAGTTCAGCCAAATGGCTGAACTATTATTCCAAAAACAGGTCGATGACCCGTGTAGAGGGGATTATTCGAGGCCGCGCTGGCGGATGACGGCGGCGGGGGCGGGGCGATGGCCGCGGAAGGTCTCGTAGAGGACCATGGGGTCCTGCGAGCCGCCGCTCTCAAGGATGGTTTTGATTTTGGCGGCCGACTCGGGGTCGAAAGCGCCCTTTTCCTGGAACACCTCGAAGGCGTCGGCATCGAGCACTTCGGCCCAGAGGTAGGTGTAGTAGCCCGAGGCGTAGCCTTCGTCGCCGAAGATGTGCTTGAAGTAGGGCGAGCGGTAGCGGAATGTGAGCTGGGCGGGCATGCCGAGTTTCTCGGCAACCTGGGCCTCGAACGCTTCGACATCGACGGGGCCGTCGGTGGCGGGGTCATAGTGGCCCCAGGCGAGGTCGAGGAGGGCTGCGCCGGCGAGCTCGGTGGTCATGAAGCCCATGTTGTGCTTGGAGGCGGCGTTGACCTGGCTCACGAGTGAGTCGGGGATGAGTTCGCCGGTCTGATAGTGGTGGGCATACTCGGCGAGGAGCTCGGGCTGGAATGCCCAGTGCTCGTGGAACTGCGAGGGGAACTCAACGAAGTCGCGGTCGACGTTTGTGCCGCTCTGGCTTTTGAGGCGCGCCTTCGAGAGCATGCCGTGGAGCCCGTGGCCAAATTCGTGGAAGGCGGTCTGCACGTCGTCGATCGAGAGGAGCGAGGGAGCGTCGGCTGTGGGGGGAGCGAAGTTGCCCACGTTGTAGATGATGGGGCGCTCAACGGTGCCGTCGGCGTTAACCCACGAAGCCTTGAACTGGTCCATCCACGCGCCCTGGCGCTTTTCGGGACGGGTGAAATAGTCGGTGAGGAACACGGCCACATGGTTGCCCTCGTTGTCGGTCACTTTGTAGGCTTTCACGTCCTTGTGGTATTTGGGCGCTTCGATTTCCTCGAAGTTCACGCCATAGAGGCGTTTGGCCATGGCGAAGATGCCTTTGCGCACGGAGTCGGCGGCAAAGTAGGGGCGCAGCGCGCTCTCATCGAGGGCATACTTCTGCTGGCGCACCTTTTCGGCGTAGTAATAGTAGTCCCACGGCTCGATTTTGAAGTCGTTGCCTTCGGCATTGACCATGGCCTGCATAGCCTCGACCTCTTCGGCAACCTTTTTCTTGGCGGGCTCGAAAATCTGGAGCAGCAGAGTTTCGGCGGCCTCGGGTGTCTTGGCCATCTTGTCGGCTGTGGCGTAGGCGGCGTAATCCTTGTAGCCGAGCAGTTTGGCTTTCTGGGCGCGGGCTTTGAGAATTTGGGCGATCACGGGGCGGTTGTCGTTGTCGCCCTGGGTGGCGTTGGAGGTGTAGCCGCGCCACATTTTCTCGCGGAGGTCGCGGTTGGCGGCATACTGCAACACGGCCAGGCGCGAGGGGGCGTGGAGGGTGAACACCCATTTGCCGGCTTTGTCGCGGTTCTCGGCCTCGGTCGCGGCATTGGCCACGGTTGTGGCGGGGATGCCTTCGAGCTCGGCCTCGTTCTCAACAACGATTTCGAAGGTGTTGTTGGCGTTGAGCAGGTTTTTGTTAAACTTGAGGTAGAGGTTGGCGAGGGTGTTGTTGATTTTCTTGAGTTCCTCCTTCTGCTCGGGGCTGAGGAGGGCGCCGGAGCGCACGAAGTCGCTGTAGGCCTGCTCGATAGCCCGGCGCTCGTCGAGGGGTTGGTTGATGGTGTCGATGTTGTTGTAGAGCACCTTCACGCGCTCTAAGAGAGCGTCGTTCATCATCAGTTCGTCGTTGAAGGCGGTGTAGCGGGGCATGATTTCCTCGGCGACCTCCTGGAGCTCGGGGGTAGAGTGGGCCTCGGAGAGCCAGTAGAGGGTGCCCATGACGCGCTCAAGCGTGGGGCTGAGGCAGTCGAGGGGGAGCATGGTGTTTTCGAAAGTAGGCGCGTCGGGGTTTGCCACGATAGAGTCGACGGTGGCTTTAGCCTCGGCGATGCCGGCTTCGAAAGCGGGGAGATAGTCGGAGATCTGAATCTCCTCGAACGAGGGGATGCCATACTCGTTGGCAAAGGGCTGCATGAAGGGGTTCTGGCGCTCGTGGCTGCACGAAACGCCCCCCAGCCCGATGGCCGACGCGGCCGCGGCGGCGCAAATGCTCATAAAGATTGGTTTCATAATTAAGGGTTTATGTTTGAGTTGTGATTTACTCGATGAGGAATGTCGCCTCAATGGGATAGTGGTCGGAGGCGGCGCACTTTCCGCGGGCGAAGTCGATGGCCTTCATGTCGCCGCGGTAAAGGATGTGGTCGATGTGGAAGTAGAAGCGGTCGGAGTGGAAGGTAATCATCGGGCCGTTGGCGGCATCGTTGAAGGCGTTGCGGAAATCCTCGCCGGCAATCGTCCTTATGGCGTAGCAGCCGGGGATGTCGTTGAAGTCGCCGGTGACAATCACGTTGGGAGCGCCGACGGAGTCGATTATGTGGCGAATCTCCCTCGCCTGCTCGGCACGCAGCCGCATGGCGTTTGAAATTTTGTCGACGAGGCTGTGGCGCACCTCGTCCATTCGCCCGCGCCCCTCGCCCTCGGTGAGCTCGAGGTAGAGCTGTTTGTCCTGCTGGGTGAGGCCGAGCGATTGCAAGTGCACGTCGATGAGAAGCACCGGCAGCCCCCTGACATCGATCATCGAGGCCGACCACTCGGCAGTGCCCCGGTCGGCGGGCACGGCCACGCGTCGCATGGGGAATTTCGAGAACACGCGGCAGCGCTGCTCGACATAGCTCAGCGAGTCGGAGCTTAGAATGTAGGGATATAGGGTGTTGAGGGTGTCGATCATCTGCTCGGAGACGCGGAAGTTCTCCAGCGGGGCAATGGCAATCGCTTCCTGAAGGGCAACGATGTCGGCACCGCTGTGGATGATGAACTCCATGATTTCGTTCGGAGGGCGGTTGCCGTCGGCATCGGGCGAGGGAGGGTTCATTTCGAAGAGGCTGGCCACGTTGTAGCTCAGCAGGGTGAAAACCTTCTCGGGGTCCTGGCTCGACACCTTCTTTTTTATGAGGTTCACGGGGGCGTAGGAGAGCACCGGGCCGATGGAGCACACTATGGCGAGGAACGGGATGAGGGCCATAAGGCGCTTGCGCGCCAACAGCCAGATGATGATCAGCGCCATAGAGCCTCCGACCCAGAAGGGGAAGGTCATGCTGAATATGGCCGGAATGGTTGTCACATCGGGGTTGACCTTGCCGCCGTATGCAGCGCACAGCGTTCCAAGAGCCACCCCCAAAGAGAGCAGGTAGCCGCAGGCGTTCAAGATATGTTTCATCCAAGGCCGCATAGGCATATATTATATAGGTCAGTCGCGGCAGCCGCGGTTTTGAGTGAGTTCGTAGAGGCGGCGTTGCTCGGCGGGGCGTAGCGCCTCGTAGCCCCGGGAATTGACTTTCGCCACAAGCAGTTCGTATTCGTCGGGCACGGCATTGCCTGCCTCCGGCTGGTGGCGCCGGGAGGAACCGAGGCCGCGCTTACGCCAAAACAGGGCCGCGCCCACGCCCGAAAGGAGCCCCCCGGCATGGGCCATCGCCTCGGCGAAGGTGCCGAAGAAGAACACCAGCAGCGCGATGGGCACGATTTGGCGCAAAGTGTAGGTGCCGAAGGCGAGCTCCACGCGCCTCGAGGGAGCGAGCACCCCGGCAGCGACGGTCAAGGCAATCACCGAGCCCGAAGCCCCCGCGAGCGGCTCGGCGGGCGCGAACGAGGTCAGGGAGCTAAGAAGGAACATGACGGCGGTGACCAGTCCTCCCGCGACATACAGCGCGAGGATGCGCCATGGGCCCACATCGCGCCCGAGCAGGGTGCCGAAGCCCCCAAGCCAGCACATATTGACGAGCAGATGGCGGAAATCGCACTGGGTGAACATGTAGGTGACCATTGTCCATGGCCTCGCGGCCGCCTCCGCGAACGTCGGCGGGAGCAACAACGTCCCGGCCACCGCCTCGAAATCGATGCCGAGGGCGGGAGCGGCAAGCCACAGGAGCTTCAAGCCAAGGTAAACCAGGGTGTTGACAATCAGTAGGCGTAGAATCATCGCGAGCTATGGGCCGACGGGCAACCAGGGGTGGTTCAGAACGAATAGGGGCCGCCAATCACCCCTTTCTTGCGCCAGTAGAGGAGTATCAGAAGGCCAAACAACATGCCGCCGAGATGAGCGAAATGGGCCACAGTGTCGGCCTGGCTGTTATAAACGCCGAGCACGAGCTCGATCGCGGCATAGATGAGCACGAACGAGCGGGCCTTGAGTGTGATCGGGGGGAAGATGAGCGACAGGCGCGCCTGGGGGAACATGTAGCCGAACGCCAGGAGGATGCCGAACACCGCGCCCGAAGCGCCAATCGTGGGGGTGTGGAAAAGCTGGTAGAGCATGCCGACTTCGGCATCAGCGGGCGAAACGCCGATTTGAGCCAACTGGCTGTACATCACCTGGCTATGCGACAGCAGGTCGCGCACGGCGGCCGGATTGGCAAACATCGACGAGTAGTGGGCCACCATGCCGGCAAACACGGCTTCCTGCACGAGCGCGGCGCCCAGGCCGCAGGAAACGTAGTAGAAGAGGAACTTCGAGGAGCCCAACACGCGCTCCATGGTCATGCCGAACATCCACAGGGCAAACATGTTGAAAAACAGGTGCATGAAGTTTGCGTGGATGAACATGTAGGTGAACAGCTGCGTGGGCAGGAACTGGTCGGAGGTGATATAGTAAAGCGCGCCATACTGCTCCAGGAGCCCGCTAAGGGGGCGCACCAGGGCCATGGCAAGCCAAACGAGAACGTTGATTATCAGCAGATTCTTTGTTACGGGGGGAATTTGGTCGACAAAAGTTCTAAAATTCATATCTGGGAGGAAATTCTATGCCGCAAGGCCATTATCAAGCCACAAATTTACAACTTTTTTCCGAAAACGCCCCACTTCCCCCGCCGAAAGGCCACAGACAGGGCTTCTTATCATCAATGGTTGAATTTTAGCTCTTCGGATTAGTATTCTCCTCCATTGACCTCATTCAGATTTGCATAATAGAATGAATAGGGCTACCTTTGTATTACCAAAAACTGCAGTAAATAGCAACTTTTAGTAATATGATAAGGCACGGCGCATCCTGCCATAAAATCACCAAATGCATAGTTAATTAGGTAGGCTCCAGAATGGTGGTGTCTGGAAATAGACAAGGCGCTGTGTCGAAGGGGGGAGTCGACACAGCGCCGCGGTGTGGGTTTGGGAGCCGGAGGAGGGTTATTGCGGGACGGCGCGGCTGAAATTCAGGTCTTTGTGGCCGATTTCGCACGACATCATATTGTTGTCGATGCGGATATCGTCGATTTCGTCGAGGTTGAAGAACACGTCCTGGGCGGCGCGGTTGATTTGCTGCTGGGCCAGGCGCAACGCTCCGGGGCGCAGGGCCTCGAGCGACGAGCCGCCGGCACCGTCGATCACATCGTAGCTCAGTTTCACGGCATCGGGGTCGACTGCGATCGAAAGCGACGAGGCATCGAGGTTCACGGCAATCTCGTCATCGTCCTTCACGGTGTAGACCCCGGTGATGGTGGCGGTGCCTGAGGCGGTGATTGTCAAGGGGGTGACGATGGAGTCGTTGGCAGGAATGGCGTTGTCGACAGTGATCAGCGCGGTCATTGTCACGGTGCCCTGCGTGGCATCGTTGGTGCTGTTGAAATCAACCACCCTCACGAGCGAGGCGCGGGCAGCCCCGGTGTTCACAACGAGTTCGGGGGTCGAGGTCCACTCGCCCTGAATCTGTTTGGCGAGTTTCGATTTTGAGTCGCATCCTGTGAGGGTTGCCGCGCCCATGATGGCGAGGGCTATAAACGCTGAATTTTTCATTTTTTTCAATATTATGTTATAAAAGTATAACACTCAAACGGCGCAATCGTTCACCCGCCCGGGCAATTTGGGTCCAAAGCGCGCCAAATTGCCGTGGCGACGGCAATTTTTAAGCCGCCGGCTGAGTGTTGATTGATTTTTTTGCTAACTTTGTCAGACGCTTGCGCGACCAACCGCACGACTAAAACCATTCACTTACCTAATAATACCCAGAAACAATGAGCAAACCTTATGTTGTCGGTATCGACATCGGCGGAACCAACACCGTTTTCGGCATCGTTGACGCTCGCGGAGTGGTGCTTGCCAGCTCCTCGATCAAAACCCGTAAGCACTCGAAATTCGAGGACTACATCGACGAGCTCAACACCGAACTCAACAAACTGATGGAAGCTACCGACACCGTTGGCAAAATCCACGGCATCGGCATCGGCGCTCCCAACGCCAACTACTACACCGGCGTGATCGAACAGGGCGTGAACCTCCCCTGGCCCACCCCGATACCCCTGGCACAGATGGTGCAGGAGAAAACCGGCATCCCCGTGGCCGTGACCAACGACGCCAACGCCGCCGCGATCGGCGAAATGACCTACGGCGCCGCCCGCGGCATGAAGGACTTCATAATGATCACCCTCGGCACGGGCGTCGGCTCGGGCATCGTGATCAACGGACAGCTCGTCTACGGCCACGACGGCTTTGCCGGCGAGCTTGGCCACGTTATCGTGCGCCGTCGCAACGGTCGCCTGTGCAACTGCGGTCGCCGCGGCTGCCTCGAAACCTATTGCTCGGCCACCGGCGTTGCCCAAAGCGCCCGCGAATTCCTCGAAGCGCGCCCCAACGAGCCCTCGCTGCTGCGCAACATCCCCATCGACGAAATCACCTCGAAGGATGTTTACGACGCCGCTGTGTCGGGCGACAAAATCGCCAAGGAGATTTTCGAATTCACCGGCGAGATTCTCGGCGAGGCGCTTGCCGACTTCACCGTGTTCTCGGCACCCCAGGCATTCATTCTTTTCGGCGGCCTCGCAAAGAGCGGCGACATGCTCATGAAGCCTCTCGTCAACGCCATGGAGAAGAATATGCTCGGCATCTGGAAAAACAAGGTAAAGGTGCTCCCCTCGGAGCTGAAAGAGGCCGACGCGGCTGTGCTCGGCGCATCGGCTCTCGGCTGGGAAGTGAAACCCCTCATCACCACCGCCGCCGTACACGGCTCGCCGCTCCCCAGCACTCCCCAGATTCCCCAGGAGCTTTAACCCGCCCCACCCTTTTGGCCGGGTTCGGCCCTGCTAACGAAAAAACCGCATCTACCACGCTCACAGCGCAGTGGATGCGGTTGCTATATTTTCGCGCGCCAAACTCGTTAAGAGAGCGGCGACATCAGTCCAGGAGGGGGTCGTCGCCCTCGGAACCTTCGGGGTAAGAGGGAAAGGCCTTCGGCAGAGGGGAAGGTTGAGAAGGTTGAGAGGGTTGAGAGGGTTGAACCGTTGGTTCAGCAGCGGGAGCGGGTTGCGCTGCGGGAGCGGGTTGCGCTGCGGGAGCTTGCTGAATTTCAGGGGTTGGCTCTTCTTCTGGAACCTGCAAGGGGGCGGGCTCTTCCTCGAGGGCAGGTTTTTCCTCAGGAGCGGGCTCTTCCACGGGCTCTTCGGCGGGTGCGGGAGCGGGCTCGGGAGCATCCTCGGGGGCGGGCTCGGTGCCGAATTCGAATTCCTGCTGGGGGAGTTGGGACTGCTCGGAAGGGAGCGGCGAGGGCTCGTAGAGTTCGGGGGGCAGGACGCGCTGCTCGGTGTCGGAGTAGGTTTTGTCGCGCATGTAGTTGAAATAGTCGTCAAACGACCCGCCGGAACGCAGCAACGCGTCGAAATTGGCCTGGGAAATAATCACGGGCCTCACTTCGGGTGGCAGCTTGAAGTTGCGGTTCTCGTTGAGCACCGCGATGTAGTGGTTCATCTCGCGGATGTTGGCAAACCCCTTGATGATGAGCAGGCCGAGGCGGCCGAAATTCATCTGCTCGAGGTCGAAGTCGCGCACGGCAAACGAGGTGAAGTTGTGACGTGCGATGTCGTAGAGGAGCGCGTTGGGCGAAATAACGTCGGTGGGATAGAGAAGCACCAGCAGTTGGGGCGACTCGGGGTTGATTTCAAACTGGGGCACAGAGTCGTTGGCCGTCGCCGTCGAGTCGTTGCTCAGCCGCGTCTCCCACACCATGCCGCGCATGTTGGAAGCGCCCTGCTGCAACTCGCGCCCCTGAGCCAGCCCCTTGAGGTAGGCCGACGCGTAGGGGGTGAGGTCGGTGTCGGGGTAGCGCTCGAGCATCTCGCGCAGCGTGGTGCGGAAGCCCTCCATATCGCGGTCGGAAACGCACGAAAGCGCTTCGAGGAACATGAATTTGGGCATGAGCTTGCTGAGCGGATAGTCGGTCGACATGGTGCGGTAAACGGCGTGCACCTCGCGGTTGCGGTTGTCGAGGTATGCCTCGAGCGCCTGGTCGTAGAGCTGGGTTTCGGCGGCCTCCATGCGGCGCAGGCTGCCGATATAGTCGGGGTCGCGCATGGCCAGGCCGTATTTCGAGTCGGGGAACTCGGCGAGAATCAGCTGACGATAGCGCTCGGCCTGCGCGGCGTTGCCCGCGCGGGTGTACATCAGGTAGAGGTTATAATAGGTGTCGAGCCGGTAGATGTTGTCGGGGTAGCGCTTCATCAGCTGCTCGAACTCGCCTTCGGCCGCTGGAAAGTCCTCCATCTTGTCCTTGAGAATCACACCCATATTGTAGAGTCCCTCCTGGATGATGTCGTTGGCCGTGAGCTTTTCGGCATCGGTTTTGGGAATCTGCCTGAGGTAGTATTCGGGATAGTGGGGGTCGTCGGCCTGCTTAGCCTTTTCGGGGTCGGCGTCGGCAGCCTCGTCGGGAGCACCCTCGGCGCCCTCGGCGGCTTCGGCGGTCTCCTCGTCGGCCTCACCGCCAGAGTCGAAGTCGTTGAAGTCGAAGGTCGATTTGTTGCGGCGGCGCCAGTTATCCTCCAGCTTGCGGTTGCCCCAGCGGCGCTGGAACTCGGTTTTGCCGGCATTTTTCGTCATGGTGTTGTAGAAGTACCACGAATCGTCGCCATTGTTCATCGCAAAGGTCTGGGTGTTGGAGCTCTGCAACTCGTTGCCCTGGCTCTGGGCGAGGAATTCCTCGCGGGCGGCGGCCTCGGCCTCCTCCTTCTCCTTCTTTTTCAGCTCGTCGATAATCTTGTTGACCACGGCGAGCTGCTCCTCGGGCGTCATCTCCGAAAGGCGCAGCAGGGAGTCCTGCAACTCAACGTTTTGCGAATAAACGGCGAGCTCGTCGAGCACATCGCTCCGGCGCTTCAGCACGCGGTAGTCGGGATAGGTTTCGGGGATTAGGGGCATCGCCTCGGAATAGCAGGGCTGGGCTTTGGAATACTGCCTCAGGTCGTAGTAAAGGCCGCCCAGGGTGAGCTGCGCGAGGGCCTTGTCGATGCCCGAACGGGTCGACTTCTCGGCGGCGAGCTCATAGTTTTCGATGGCGTTGAGCGTGTCGGCCCGCGAGAGGTAGAGGTTGCCTATGGCGTAGTAAATCTGGTCGAGATACTCTTTGTTGCGGTCGTAGCGCGTCATGCGGCGCAGGGCCTTCACCTCGGGGGTTATGTCGCTGCCTGAGAACACCTCGCTCTGCTTGATGCGGGCGTTGAACTTGGTGCGGTAGGTTGCCGAGCCGCTGCTTCCGGCTTTTTTGAACGCGTCGTAGGCCGCCTTCTTGTCCCCCTCGAGGGCATAGAGCTGGCCGAGGAGGAAATTGAGGCGCACTTTTTGCTGGCGGCTGGCCATGCGCGCCGCCTCGGCCACGCGGGGAATGGCGTTTTTGTAGTCGCCCGAGTGAATGAGGAAGTCGGCCCACGCCAGGGCATTGAGTTCGCGGAGGGTCTTGTTGACCAACTGGTCCTCCTTGATGCGCGTCAGTATAGATTCCGACTCGAAAAGCCACCCGAGCGCCGCGTAGGAGCGCGCCTCCCACAGCTTGGCCTCGGTGACGGTTTCGGGGAGCCAGGTGAAATGCTTCGAAATGTAGAAAAAAGTCGAGGCCGCCCCCAGAAAGTCGCCGTTGAGGAACTGCGAGCGCCCCATCATCAGCCACGAGTTGTGGAGGAAGGGGTTATACTCGTCGCGCTTCATCCAGGCCTTGTATTTGGGGTCGTTCGACTTGCCGGCCTGCTTCTTGGGCTTTTTCTTTATGGAACGGAGCTGGATGGCCTTCTGGGCCTTCTCGATCGAGCGGTCGAAATTGCCGGTGGGCTGCGGCGCTTTCTCGTCGGCCTTGGCGTTGGCGGGGTGCACGGGCAGTAGCCTCGAATAGTCGTCCTCGTAGGCGAGCTCCATCTCCTCAAGGGTCTCCTTGTAGTGCTTGTCGCCGTTGTAATGGATGTTGTAGCGGGTGATGAATTCCTGGTATTTGCGGGTCGCGGCATTGTTGCGCTTGTTGGAGCACGACGACAGCGTCCCCGCGGCCATGAGCAACAGGAGGAGCAACGCCGGCAACACGCCGCGGAATTTTCGGAAGTTTCTCATCACCTATATATAACGCCCCGGCAGCCGCTTTATTGCCTCCCCCGGGCCCGGGGGTACGGGTGTCAGCGCATAAGCTCCAGGAGAGTCCCCTCGGCTGGGAGCCGCTCGGCATACGCGGCCACAATCGAGAGGTCGGCACCTATAATATATATGCGCGGGATGACCGACTCGGCAAACAGGCGATAGACTTTCGCGTCGGTCTGCGCCGAATATGGCAGCGAAAAGCCGTTGGCCGCCCAATAGGCCGCCACCGATGCCTCCCCCTCGGCGCGCGAAACGCATATCACCCGCGGCACCTCGTCGGCCTCGGCATGCTGCCCCTGAAGCCCCGAAGCGCTCTGGGCGGCAAGGGCGTCGGCCACGCGCTGTATCACCGGCAGCTCGCGCCGGCAATCCTCGCACTCGGTGTTGAAAAAAACAATCATCGTCAGCCTTCCGGCCAAATCGGATGTCGAAACCACCCGGCCATCCGACAACGTCACCTCGAAAATAGGGCACTTGTCGCCCGCGGAAAGCGCGCGTGATGAGTCGTCGTCATCGTTCACGCAACCTACCACGAGCATCCCGGTCGCGAAAATCGCCGCGACCATCGCGACAAGCTGGCCCCACTTGCGGCCTACCCGCCTCAGAAGCCCCACAAAGGGGCATGGAATATACCGTTCGGAATTATACATTATAGCCAAAATATACATTGTTTATTACATATTCATAGAACTCGCCGAAAATCGTTTTATCGGGTGAGCTCGAGTCGCGACCTCATTGGCAGCGCGAACCGACCATCGCTCCACGCTCATCGCCCGATGGCGTAATCGCAAAGTTAGCCAACTCCCCCGAGCTATCCAAACACATCGCCGACCAAACAGCCATTATTCAGAAAAATGCCCCCACAATAGCCCAAAGGGCGATTTATACATTTCGTATATGTTAAATTTGCGTTAAAATTCCTTAAATGGGGGGGGTAAAACGCGCATTTGCTTGCACAGTTCAGAAATAATGAGTTCCTTTGCATGTGTGTTTTTCATAGTATTAGATTAAGATAAAGGTTTAAAGGAAATGGGTCGTCGTGAGACGCCCCATTTTTCGTTTTTTTACCACCCTTTTCTTACAATCCGTAACTCACTCCGCGCCTCCCCCTCAACCGGCACCCGCACTGACGAAAAACGCCCCTGCCACCAACATTTTTTCCACACAAACCGCCCTATGGAGCGCTACCGCGGTGTTGGGGAATTGCAGCTGCCGGGGAGCTCAGCCAAGGGCCTCGGCCACGATGCGGCGCATCGCGGGGTAGTTGGCCTCCATGCTTTCAAGCAGGCGGCGCTGGGCGCGGGCGCGCACAAGGTTGTGGTCGGGATAGCGGATTTTATAATATGTGTCGCCGTCGATGTAGTCCATCAGGAAGCGGAGCACCTGCTCGAAGGTGATGTAGCGGGCTGAGAACGCGAGCCATTCGCGCTCGGCATCGGTGAGATGCGCCCCCTGCTGCGAGAGGTAGCCCCGGGTGTAGGCCTCGAACATGGGGAGCGAGAGCCCCACACGCGAGAGGTCGCGGTCGTCCTCATCACCAGTGTTGGCGTAGGAGCGTATCGCGTCGCCGAAATCGTTGAGTGCCGGGGCGGCCATCACCGTATCGAGGTCGATCACGCAAAGCACTTTCCCCTGCCTGTCGAAAAGTATGTTGTTGATTTTGGTGTCGTTGTGGGTCACGCGGGTCGGAATCACCCCCTTTTCAACCAATTCCCAGAAAGCGAGCATCTCGCCGCGGCGGGCTTCGAGCCACGCAATTTCATCGGCAACGGAGGCCTTGCGCCCAGCCTTGTCGAGCCTCAGCGACTCGTCCCACTGGCCGAAGCGGTGGCGGATGTCGTGGAAACCCTTGATGGTTTCGTTGAGCGGCTGGTCGAAGTCGGCCAGCTGGGCCTGGAACTTGCCGATTCCGGCCCCGCCCATTCGCGCCAGCTCGGGGGTGTCGGCCTTGTTATATGCCACAGTGTCGTCGATGAAGCGGGTCATGGCCCAGAACTCGCCCTCGTCGTCGCGCCAGCAGAGCCGCCCGTCGAGCGTCGGGACGACGGTCATCACCTCGCGTGCCGGGTCGCCCCCTTCGGCCTCAACCTTGCGGCGTATGTGGGCGGTCACTTTCGCGATATTCTCCATCATACCCTCCACGTCGGGAAAGATGGAGCGGTTTTTCCGCTGCATGATATAGTCGGGAGCGTAGCCGGCGGTGCGGGCGATGAACGTGTCGTTGATGAAGCCTTCGCCGAGCGGGGCGACGCTTTCGAGCGCTCCCTCGATGCGGAAGCGCGAAGCGATTGACATAAGGTCGGCCATTTTTTGAAAGCGGGTTGAAGGTGTGAGGCAATTATTTGCCGCCGTCGAGGGTGACGATGGTGCCGTCGGGGCGGTAGGTGAGCGGGAGCACTTTCATGCTGCGCAGGCGCGAGGCCCCTCCCGACGGTTTGCTGTCGTGGCACACGAGCCACCACCGGCCATCGTGCTCGAGCACGCAATGGTGGGTGGTCCAGCCGGTCACAGGGGTCAGAATCTCGCCTGCATAGGTGAAGGGTCCGTAGGGCGAGTCGCCGATGGCGTAGCAAATCAGGTGGGTCGACCCGGTGGAATATGAGAAATAGTATTTACCATTGTATTTGTGGAGCCACGAAGCCTCGTAGAACCTGTGGGGGTCACCCTGCGTGAGCGGCTTTCCATCCTTGTCGACGATGAGCACCTCGCGGGGTGTCTCGGCGAGGGTCACCATGTCGGCTCCCAAACGCGCCACCCTCGGGGCCACCTCCGGCTGGTCGTTGGCGGGGAGCTGCGCGTCGGGGTTGAAGTTGTTGTCGCCGTCGTAGCACTGCAACTGGCCACCGCTGAGGCCGCCGAAATAAATATAGTAGTCGCCATCCTCGCCATAAACGGCAGGGTCGATGCTGAAAGTGCCGGCAATCGGCTGGGCCAACACCTCGAAAGGTCCGGCGGGAGCATAGGCCTTGGCCACCCCGACGCGGAAACGCCCCTCGCGGTCGCGGGCCGTGAAATAGAGGTAGTATTTCCCATCCTTCTCGGCAGCGTCGGCAGCCCACAGCTGGCGCTCGGCCCAGGGCACGTCGTCGATGGTGAACACCACGCCGTGGTCGCGCACCGTGCCGTCCATGAAACCGCCGTCGATCGAGAACACATGGTAGTCGCGCATATCATAGTGGTTGCCGTCGGCCTTGTCGGTCACCGGCGAGTCCCAGTCGTGCGAAGGATAGATGTAGATTTTGCCGTCGAACACATGGGCCGCGGGGTCGGCCATATAGTCGTCGGGCCAGAGATAGCGTTCGGGAGCTTTTAGCGGCTCAGCCTCGGCGGCTGAAATCGAGGCCGCTACCAGGGCGCAGGCCGCGAGGGGGAAGAGTCTCGAGATTTTCATGGCTTTAAATTATGCGAGCGGGTCGCGTGTTAAAAGTGAATCGCCACAAAGATAGCAAAAAATCGGCTACTCGCAGCCAAAAACCCGCTCATCCACTAAATAACCGCCAGCCGATGGCATCAAAAAAGCAAAGAGGCCGCGCCGGGCGCGACCTCTTTGTGTCTATCATTGTCAGCTACTGGAATCAGAGCTTGGGACCAGCGGCAACGAGAGCCTTGCCGGCTTCGTTGTTCTCGAACTTCTTGAAGTTGTTGATGAACTTCTCGGCGAGCATGGTGGCCTTCTTGGTCCACTCGGCGGCATCGGTGTAGGTGTCGCGGGGGTCAAGAATCTTGGGGTCAACACCGGGGAGCTCGGTGGGAACGGTGAAGTCGAAGATGGGAATCTGCTTGGTGGGAGCGCTGAGGATCGCGCCGTCGAGGATGGCGTCGATGATGCCGCGGGTGTCGCGGATGGAGATGCGCTTGCCGGTGCCGTTCCAGCCGGTGTTCACGAGATAGGCCTTGGCGCCGCTCTTGTCCATCTTCTTAACGAGCTCTTCGGCATACTTTGTGGGGTGCAGGCTCAGGAAGGCCGCGCCGAAGCAAGCCGAGAAGGTGGGGGTGGGCTCGGTGATGCCGCGCTCTGTGCCGGCGAGTTTCGAGGTGTAGCCCGAGAGGAAGTAGTATTTTGTCTGCTCGGGGGTGAGGATCGAAACCGGGGGAAGCACTCCGTAGGCGTCGGCGCTGAGGAAGATCACGTTCTTAGCGGCGGGGCCGTGGCTGCCCGGGGCGATTTTCTCGATGTGCTCGATGGGGTAGGAAACGCGGGTGTTCTCGGTGACGCTCTTGTCGGCGAAGTCGATTTTGCCTTCTGCGTCAACAGTCACGTTCTCGAGCAGGGCGTTGCGGCGGATTGCCTTGTAGATGTCGGGCTCAGAGTCCTTGTCGAGGTTGATCACCTTGGCATAGCAGCCGCCCTCGTAGTTGAACACGCCGTTGTCGTCCCAGCCGTGCTCGTCGTCGCCGATGAGGAGGCGCTTGGGGT
>CAYTBH010000037.1:0-19833 GCA_964435935.1 uncultured Alistipes sp. | reverse complement strand
AATGGTGGCGGAAAGTGTGGAAGGGGTAGAAAGAGTAGGGGTGGAAAGGGTAGGGGTGGAAAGGGTGGATGGGGTGGACGGGGTGGATGGTGATAAGGGGGTGGGGGGGCGGAGGGCGGCGAGGAGGCGGCGGAGGGGAGCGGAGGCGGCGGTGAGGGCGTCGTAGTGGCGTTGGTTGGTGATAAGGAGCGCGTCGGTGGTTTGGGAGCCCGTGATGGCTGTGGCGGCGTCGGTGAGGGCAGTGCGAAGGGGTGCGATGCCGGCGCCGGTTTTGGCTGAGATGTTGATGACTGTTAGGGCCGTGGATGGGTCGGTGTTAGCCAGGGTTATGGCGTGTGCGTCAACCATGAGCCCATCGGTGGGGTTGAGTAGGTCGGTTTTGTTGCGGAGCAGGATGATGGGTGAGTCGGGCGCGTTGGCGCGGATTTCGGCAATCAGCTTCTTTTCATCGTCAGTGAGGCCCGCAGATGCGGGGCGCATGGCGGTGCTCGCTGCGGAGTTCTCGGTCTGTTGATCGGCGGCGATAGCGGTGCTTTGGCGGTCGGCTGCTGTCGCTGGGATTACGGCGAGGATGATCGAGGCGCGGGCAATGGCTCGCAGCGAGCGCTGGATGCCGGCTTGCTCGATGGTGTCAGTGGTGTCGCGGATGCCGGCGGTGTCGATGATGCGGAAGAGGTGGTCGCCGATGGCGAGTGTGTCTTCAACCGTGTCGCGTGTGGTGCCGTGGATGTCGCTCACGATGGCGCGGTCGTCGTTGAGCAGAGCGTTTAGGAGCGATGATTTTCCGGCGTTCGTGGGGCCGGCTATGGCAACGGGGATACCGTCCTTGATGGCGGTTCCGGCGGCGAAAGATGAGCGCAGGCGCTCTATCTCGTCGAGAATCTGGGCGGTGAGCGAGGCGAGTTTGTCGCGCGAGGCGAATTCAACGTCCTCCTCGCTGAAATCAAGCTCGAGTTCGAGCAGAGCGGCCAGGTCGAGCAGTTGCTGCCTTAGTTCCGAAAGGCGTTGCGAGAATGCGCCGCGCATCTGTTTGTTGGCAATGCGCAGAGCCGCCCGCGAGTTTGCGGCGATAACATCGGCCACGGCTTCGGCTTGCGCGAGGTCGAGCTTGCCTGCGGCGAAAGCCCGGCGTGTAAATTCCCCCGGGTCGGCCAAACGGGCTCCGTGGGCGCAAAGCAGGCGTATCAGCTCGGCTTGCACGAATCGCGAGCCGTGCACGGCCAGTTCGACCACGTCCTCGCCCGTAAACGAGTTGGGGGCGCGGAAAATGGTCGCCACGGCCTGGTCGAGCGGCTCGTTGCCGCGTGCGGGGTCTACAATAAGACCAAGATGGGCCGTATGGCTGTCGCAATCGGCGAGTCGTTTCCCTTTCCAGAGGCGGTCGGCAGCGGCGATTGCTTCAGGGCCGCTTATGCGTGCGACCGCTATGCCCCCAACGCCGGGAGGGGTCGAGATAGCGCAGATTGTGCTCACTTTTCAGTTTTCAAAAATGTTGATTGTGGAGGATGTTAGTTATTACTTGTTGACCAGCGATGAAAGTCGCATTGCTTCTCAACGGCGTTTTCGATGTCGTCTGGCAAAGCTGCGAAGAAATCGATGCCGGTGACTGCCTCAACCGAATCAACCGGCACAGCGCAGGCTTGCATGCCGCCTTTGACCGGGCCATTTGGCATCAGGAACCCTATGGCTTTAGGCGGGGTAGAGTAGGGTGACAGCACGACCTTGAAGAATCCTTGCGGCACCGCCACTCCCGTCGGGCCTATGAGCATCGAGGCCCCCGATTTGTCGAACACGGGGCCGCAAACAATCACCACGGCGCTGTCGCGGCGGGCCCGCTGTCGGCACTTCTCCTCGAGTTTGTTCCACGCGCCGCGGTTGAGGTCGCCCGACTGCGGGCAGATGTTCGTCATCAGAAACGATTCGCGCATCGCTTCGGCATCCCATTTCATATCGCCGGCAGGAGCCATGTGTCCGCGGTCGAAACCCGTGTGGCGATAATCCTGTGGCGTGGCCGACCCCTCCACATCGTTGTCGGGAGCGAAGTTCTGGTTGCGTGGCAGCGAGCCGTCGGCTTCGGTCGCGAGGAGCTCCCAGCCAACCCAGTTGGGCTCGTGGGTTTGCGGGTTGAATGACACGGTGAATCCCTTGTATGAGAGAATCTCCTCCGGGGTGCCGGAGGGCACTTGCGCAATTTCGAGCCGTGCGCCATCGAGAGAACTGTGGATTGACGCATCGTTTTGTTGCGCTTTGGCCGTGATGACGAGCCAAGCTATGACGGCAATCACCGCCACGGCGAGCGCTATGGCGAGGGGTTTCGTGTTGTCGGTCCCGCGGGGCGCCCTACGGGAACCGCCGCGCTTCCCGGAGGCTGCGCGGCGGCGTGGTTGGTTTGTAGCCAAATCCTTATGGTTTAGGGTTTGTTAAAGAATCGCGCTGATGTTGAAATTCTGGAATTCGAGGTCCTTGGCAGCCTTGGCGGCGAGCGAGCGGTCGAGTTTCACAGCCTGGCGCAGGTTGTTGTTCACCATTGTGTCGTTGTTGGTGCGCGCGCCGAGAATAGCGGTGATGTAGTAGGTCATCGCGTTGGGGGCGGTGATGCCTGCCAGGGTCGACTTAGCCTTGCTGTAGTCCTTTGTGAGAATCTGGGCGAGGGCGGCGTTGTTGGTCTTGGCGTTGCCGAAAGCCTTCACCGCGGCCGCGGGGTCGCCGGTCATGATGTAGTATGTGCCCATCGCGTCGTTTAGCTCAGGCTGGCCGGCAGCAAGGCCAAACTGCTGGTTGGCTACGCGGTAGTCCTTGTTCATCAGCGAGATGAGGCCGAGGTTCATCTGAGGCTCGGTGGCAGCGGGGGCGAGGCGCATAGCTTTGGCGAAGTTCTTCATCGCGGCATCAGTGTCGCCCGATGCGAACTGGGTGAGGCCGAGGTCGTTGAACGCGCGGTAGTCGTTGGGATAAAGCTCTGCGGCGGTGTTGTAGACCTTCATCTTGTCGGAGTTGCTGTCCATGAGGGTTGCCGTGTAGAGAATCTCGTCGATGGAGAGGCTCTTCGGGTTGGTCGCGTATGCGTCGATAAGCTCGCTATCGCTCTTGCCGATAACGTTAATCGAGGCGGTGATGCGGCTCTTGCGGAGCTGGGGGAGCACCTGGTCGGCCAGCTGGTCGAAAATCGACGACAGGTTGCGGATTTCCTTTTCGCGCTGTTCGGGGTCCTTGTACATCGAAAGCACGCTCAGAATCAGTTCTTTGTCCTGGATTGAGCTTGCTGCGACAAGTTTCTGGAAGCCTTCCCAGTCCTCAGGGGTGAAGTTGGCGGTCAGTTCGCCGAACTCGGTGATGTTGTCCTTTTTGAGCTGCTTGTCGAGGTATGCGGTGGTGCTCTTCTCGCGACCTTCGGCCAGGCGGGTGTTCAGGTCGAGCGAACCTTCGGGCGAAGCGTAGGACGACACGTTGATTTCCTCGATTTTGCGCGAGGGGTCGTTGGCGGCGTTGCGGAGCTGCTCGTTGAGGGTCAGCATTTCGCTTGTTGTCAGCTGGCCGTCGCGGATGTTGGCCTGGTTGATGAGGAAGTGGATGTCGGCATCATATTTCTCGTTGATGACGCGCTGGAACTTGTCCTGGGCGAGTGCCGGGGTCACAGTCGAAGCATCGGCAAGGGTAGCGGTGGCGAGCACGCCGTTGGCAACCTTCACGCGCGGGAGCACATATTGCTTTTTGCCCTGGCGCACGTCGAAAGCGAGCTGCAGCTCGCTGCGCATCATCTCGGGCTCGTATTCATACATCACGGGGATGGTCACCGTGCCGCCGTTGTCGTAGTTGATCACGGGAGCGTTGCCGCGCACCTTTTCTCCCTGGAACGAATAGGCTTGCGAGGCCACTTCCTTCCCGTCGAAGCAAAGGTAAGGGGTGACGGTCACCTCGGCGTTCTTAACAAAGAACTTGGCGGGGATGCGCGCGGTGACGGTCGCGGGCACGCGGTCGGCAACCACCTCGAGCGGATTGGGGTTTACGTTGAAATAGTCAGCTTGAAACTGGTTAAGCTTTTTCCCGCAGCCGGTCAGGAGGATTGTGCCCGAGGCGGCAAGCGCGAGTACTGATTTGACGTTCATAATGAAGTATAATGTGTGAAAATTATTATCGGATAAACTTATCTGCAAAGATACTCAATCCGATAATGAATTGCGACCGCCAAACCTTAAAATTTGCTAAAAGTTCCGAGCCTTTGAATTAAAACTCGTAACCTATCCCGACTTGGATTCCTACCGTCGTGTTGTCGAAATCGGTGTTGATATGGCATCCGGCATTAATTCGCACTCGGTTCAAGGAAAAACCAAAATGTGGAAGAATGAGGCAACTCCATGCAATGTCATCTTGTCCCGGCACTGCGGAATACCCCATGCCAACGCAAACCGGGAGGAATAATGCTGCTGTTTTGCTTCCTCCAAGTGAGAGTGCCAGCGTCGGGCCCAGCATACCGAGCATGGAGCCAGTGTTCTTCGGCACAAGTCCGAAATTAAACTCGAACCCAAAAGCCACGCCAAGGCCGAAATTCGGAGATAGTTCTGAGCATCCCTCGGCATAAAATCCATAGGCGCTTCGGCTTTTGAAGTCGCCCCCTTCGCCAGAGACACAGTAATCCCAAGTGACTAAAGCCGCCATCGAGAAAATGTTGTATTCGCTGTCACTTTCTTTGGCGGAATCGTTTGCCGGGCTCTGGTCTGATGTCGGATAGCTTCGGCGGTTTTCCGTGGCACTCGCAGTCAGTGCGTTGCCTAAACTCGCAGGCGCGTTATCAGCGGGCCGAGCTTCTTTTGTGAGTTGGGCGTTGCTGTTGGTCTGCGTGGGCGCTACTGTCTGCCCCGCTGAGGTCGGCTTTACAGTGGTGTCGGGAATGACGAGTTCCATCCCGACGTATGTGAATGTGGCCGCATCGGGATTGAGCTCGATGATCTGCTGGGTGGTCACCCCGTATTTCCTGGCGATGGATTCCAAATTTTCGCCGCGTTCAATTATGTGTTTTTGCTCGGCATTAGCGTTAATCGATAAAAGGCAAAATGCGATTGCGATTGCCCAATGGAGCTTTTTTGTGTTGATAGTCATAGCGCCTTGGTTCTATAAGGGGTGAATATTGTTTAGCGATCCCGTTTGCGGGTTGTCCCTCTGCCACGGCACGAGGGGCATGGTATGTGTTGATGATACAATGGCACGTTTTGCCCGCAATCTGAGCAATACTTAGTGCCGGTATTGCCGAAAGTTGTCGCGGTGTTGTCCACGATGGTTCTCTTGCCGCCGCAGAGGTCGCAAGTGTGTTCAGAGAATGTGATTTGTTCGCGCGGGTTGCCGGTTGAGGGTGCATCAAAGCCTCCGTTGTCGAAATCCCCCACGGGAGCATTCCATGCGGGAGCGTTGTCCCAGCTCATTGTCGCGGGCATAGTCAGTTGCACTGAGTTCCAGTCGAATGCCGGAGCCGGATTGTTCCACACGGGCACGAACGGCGTTTGCCAAGCGGGAAATTGCCAGCCACCTCCCCAGCCCCAGCCGCTTCCCGCATTGGATTGTGATTTCGCGGCCTCTCTTTCTTTCGCGGCGGCGAGTTCGCGTTGTCGCTGGCGCTCCAGGCGTTCGAGGCGCTCTTTTTCGCGTCGTTCGCGTTCCTCGTCCTCGCGTCGTTTTTCCTCTTTTGCGAGTATCTCGGTGCGGTCGCGGTTCGAGGCAAGCGAGTGGCGCAGCTCCTCTGGAATGGTTATGTCGCCTTTATTTGTGGCGTCGAGAGCCTTGCAGAAGTATTTGTAGGCAGACTGGTATTTTTGGTCGTGTTCCTGTACGAGTGCCATTAGATAGTCGGTCTGAGCGATAGCTCTTCCGCCATGGGCCGAAGTCGCGGATGAAATCAGCCAGTAAGCATCGTCGAAATTCCCTGCTAAAACGTTCTTTTGGGCTTTGTCGATTTTCTCGTTTTGGGTAAGCAGATAGGCTGAACGCGAGACGGAAAGCGGGCTTTTCTCCGCCGTAGGCGGCAGGTCAATTTCGAGGCCGTAATACAAGGTGTCGCAGAAGCTGTTTGCAGCTTTCAGTTCGGCAGTGTAGAGTCCCCATTTGCTCGCAATTGACTCCCAGGACTCTCCTCGGTCCACAATGTGGGTGCGCGGCGATGCCACAGCAGCCGACAGGACCGCGGCGGAAATTAGGTGAAGCAGAAGGAGTTGCGCGCGCATAATGATTATTTGGTTTGGATTACCAGGAAGTTTGAGATAGACCAGAATTCAGCCGGATTGTTTATGCGCAGTGTAAACTGCCCCTTGCCATCAGTGGTGAGCGTGTAGGTGGTCGCGGGAGCCGAGGTAAGGATTTTTGGCTTTTTCGCGTCGAAAGTGATTTCGGTGAATTTACGAATATCGACCTGCGAAAATTTCGAGCGGTCAAGCGCGTCGCGGGTGTCGATTTTCCCTTTGCGAATGATGCCCTTGGCTTCTAAATTTTTCTTAGTGTCAATGGCAACAAAGCCGCGGTTAGCCATGTCGGATGAGCGTGTCAGCGCCTCGGTATACCGCTTGTTCTGCTCATCGAGGCGGGTTATTTGGGTCTTCTGCTTGTCGACTATGGCCTGGAGATTGGAAATGTCAATGTCCTTGCGATCCAACTCGGCTCGCAGTTGGGCTATGAGTTCGTCCTTTTGGTGAAGCTGCTGCCTCAGATTGGCGATAAGGCTTGCCGAAGCATGGTCTTCTTTCACCTCCTCGCCAGAGTCGTCGCTCTCCTTTTCACGGGCTTCGGCGAGTTGCTTCTCCAACTTGTCAATGTGTGACTGCTGCGCTTTCAAAACAGCTTCAAAGCGGTTCAAGTTGTTGAGTGCGTCGGCTTTCGACGCTTTCCCCTCTCCCGTGGGGTCGAGAAACAGCATGTCCTCCTGTTGCTGCACCGAGTCAAGAGCCTGAGATAACGTGGAAATAACGGAGTTGAATCGGTTAAGTTGCCGCTCCTGCGATTTTGCCACCCTCATTAGCGAGTCGCGCTCGGTCACCACCTTGATTACTTCGCGATGGCCGGCTGAGTCGCAAGCGGTTGTCAATACAGCTAATAGTGCCGTGCAAAGTGCGGCGAGCGAAAGAAGCCTTCTCATAGGGAAAGGTTAGTTGGTTGATTTCACATAAAGCATAAGCTGCTGTCCGGGCTTGAGGGGAGCAGTGTCTTTAACGGTGGGCTTAAGCTCGTTCCATTCGCGGATATCCGCAATGGCCACGTCGTAGCGCTCGGCGAGGGCGGCAAGGGTTTCACCCTGTTTCACGGTGTGGAACACGACTTTCAGTTCATCCTGTTGCTCGGCTTTGGCGCTTTGCAGTTCGCTCGCGGTTTGGTATGGTTGCTCCTGATTCATGTCGAAAAGGATGTCTGAGGTGCCATCGGGATACACGATTAGGAACACGAGGCTCTGGGGCAGAGTCTTGCGCAGCGGCTGCGGGTTCTGCCGGTCGGGAAGCGAGGTGGTGTAGATAATCTTGTCCATGTCGTATTCGAGAGTGAACACTGGCAGTTCCCTGTAGTCCGTAGTGTAGATTATGGTGGCTTTAGGGTCGATATCGTTCACCTCGCCGGTCTTGCGCCGGCCGCCCTGAGTGAAGAACAAGTTGCCGCGTTTGCCCGATTTCACCATGTAAACGTCTTTCAGCGGTACTTCGTCGAGTTTAATCCCAGCTGTGAGATTGTTGAACTTCACGGAGTTTTGAGTGATTTGCTGAACTTTGGCATCGAGGATGGTGCCGTCGCGAAGTATGATTTGCTCCCCCTTTCGCTGGGAATTTTTTTGCATTGCAAATGGGTTGGCCGCTCCGGCTGTAATAGTCGCGCACAGGAGAATGCAGAAAACTACGAAATGCTTCATTTTTAGAGTTATGCGAGCTGTGGCCGTGTCGTTGCGAGGAGGCCACGAATGTGTTTTATTGTAAATTGTGTACGCGAAGGTAGTCAATCACTGATTGTAAACCTCCTTTAACATTGTTAATTATTGCTAAATCGATAAGGCGCTACTGCGCACTTTCGGAGCGCCTGGATGGCGCTCAAAATTGCCTCGCAAAGTTTCTATTGGTGCGCGGGTCAGGGGATGGCGGCGAGGCCGCCTTTGGCGGTTTCTTTGTAGAGGGAGGGGAGGTCGTGGCCGGTTTGCTTCATCACTTCGACGATGCGGTCGAAGTCGACGCGGTGGTGGCCGTCGGAGAAGGCGGCATATAGGTTGGCGTCGAGTGCGCGTGCGGCGGCATAGGCATTGCGCTCGATGCAGGGAATCTGCACGAGTCCGCACACCGGGTCGCACGTCAGCCCAAGGTGGTGTTCAAGTCCCATCTCGGCGGAGTATTCTATTTGGGCCGGGGTGCCGCCGAAGAGTTGCGAAGCCGCGGCCGCGGCCATCGCGCAGGCCACCCCGACCTCGCCCTGGCATCCGACCTCGGCCCCCGACACGGAGGCGTTGTGCTTCACCACGTTGCCAAACAGGCCGGCGGTGGCGAGGGCTCGAAGGATGCGCTGCTCGGAAAATCCTTTGGAAGTGTGGAGGTGGTAGAGCACCGCTGGCAACACTCCGCACGAGCCGCATGTGGGGGCCGTGACAATCAGGCCGCCGGCGGCGTTCTCCTCGCTCACAGCAAGCGCGTAGGCGTAAACCAGTCCGCGGCTTTTGAGCGACGAGTTGTAACCGGCCGCGTGGACGTGGTAGCTCACCGCCTTGCGGCGCACTCCCAGTCCGCCCGGAAGCACTCCTTCAGCCTCGATGCCGCGCTCGACGGCGGCTTTCATAACGTGCCACACTTCGCGCAGATAGTCCCAGATTTCAGGTCCTTCGGTCTGTTCGACATACTCCCAATAGCTCAGGCCGGTTTTCTCGCACCATTCAAGAATGTCCTTGATTTTCGTCATCGGATAGATGCTCTCCGATGGGAGGCGGCTTTCGCCTTCGCGCACAATGTCGCCCCCGCCGATTGAATAGAATGTTTGGGAAGCGAGGGGCGCGCCGTCGGCATCGTATGCTTCGAATCGCAGCCCGTTGGTGTGGAAGGGGAGCACGGTTTCAGGTTGCCACGCTATTTCTGCCGGAATCACCGGGGTGAGCACATCGAGCACAGCCTTGTCGGTTAGGTGGCCCTTGCCGGTCGCGGCGAGAGCTCCGTAGAGGGTCACGACCACCTTTGAGGTCGCGGCTGGCATCTCGCTGAGGAAAATGCCGGCCGCTTTGCGCGGACCCATAGTGTGGGAGCTCGACGGACCGAGGCCGATCTTGAAAAGTTGGCGTAGCGATTCCATGATTGAGAGGAGGGTTTGAAAAAGGGGTGGGGCTTAGTGGTTGCGCTCGATGATAAAGTCGATGAGGGCTTTAAGAGCGTCGAGGGCTGTCGAGGGGGCGAACTCGGAGTCGAGCAGCGCGCAAGCCTGGTCGCGCAGGCGGCGCATCTCGGCATAGGCGTGGTCGATGCCGCCGTTGTCGACGGCGAAAGCTATCAGGCAGGCTATTTCGTCGGCAGTGAGGTTCTCTTTGCGTGCGAGCTGCCTCATTTCGGCGCAGGCGGGAAGCGCTTCGTCGCGAAGCGTGTGCAGCAGCGGCAATGTTATTTTGCCCTCGCGAAGGTCGTTGCCGGTGGGCTTGCCGATGGCAGCGTCGGCAAAGTAGTCGAAAATGTCGTCCTTGATCTGGAAACAGAGTCCCAGGAGGCGGCTGTATTCTATGAGAGCTTGCGCTCTGGGGTCGTCTTTGGAAATGCCCGATGCGAAGACACCGACTTCGGCGCATGCCACAAAGAGCGAGGCGGTTTTTCGGAAAATGATTTTGAAGTAGGCCTCTTCGTCGAGGTTATTGAAGCGGGCGGTGTAGATTTCGTCGAGCTCGCCAATAGAGAGCAGCCGTCCGAGTTCCGAAATTGAATTCACGATGCGGATGTCGGCAGTGTCGGCGGCCTGGAGCAGGGCGTTTGAGAGGAAGAAGTCGCCGATGAGCACCGCCAGATGGTTGTCCCAGATGGCGTTGATGGTCTGCGCCCCGCGGCGGGTTGTGGTGTCGTCGACCACGTCGTCGTGAATGAGCGACGCGTTGTGGAGCAGCTCCACGGCGGCGGCGCCTTTGATTGCTTTGTCGGAAACCTCGCCGAAAAGCTTCGAGCAGAGCATCACCAGGATTGGGCGCACTTGTTTCCCCTCCTTTTCGAGGTAGTTGGCAATCACCTTGTTCATCAACTCGTTGGGGGAGTCGAGAGTCTGCCTGATGAGGCTGTTGAGCCTCGCCAGTTCCGGCGCGAGCGACTGCTGTATGGATTTGAAATTGCCCATTTCCAATAATTCGGGTGCAAAATTAACTAAATTTCCCTCCCCCCGCAACACTTACCTCAAAATTCCTCGAAAATGTCTGCCCCTCAATCTGATTCGCCAGAGGTTGGCGCGGAGGCGGTATATTTTTTTTGAGGTGGCGGGGAAGTTTCGTATATTTGCCGGATAAAGCACAATACCGACATATCATCACAAAACATAAATGAACAAGATTCTTTCCAAGGAGCATTTCTCGGAGAAGGTGGTAAAACTCGTTGTGGAGGCGCCTCTGATTGCCAAGGCGCGCCGTCCGGGCCACTTCGTCATCGTGATTTGCGACGAGAAAGGGGAGCGCATCCCCTTGACCATAGCCGATGCCGATGTCAAGGCAGGCACAATCACTCTTGTGGTGCAGGCCGTTGGCGAGTCGACCGCCCAGATTTGCGCGAAGGAGGCTGGCGAATACCTCCATGATGTCGTGGGGCCTCTTGGCCGCGCGACCGACATCCGCGACTACGGCACCGTGGTGTGCTGCGGAGGCGGAGTAGGCGTGGCGCCCCTGCTGCCCATTTTGGCCGCCATGAAGGCTGCCGGCAACCGCGTGGTCGCCGTGCTTGCCGCCCGCACCCGCGACCTCATAATCCTCGAGGATGAGGTGCGCCGCCACGCCGACGAGGTTGTGATAATGACCGACGACGGCTCCTACGGGCGCAAAGGTCTGGTGACCGACGGCGTTGAGGAGGTAATCAAGCGCGAGCAGGTCGACCTGGTGTGCACCATCGGCCCGGCGATTATGATGAAGTTCGTGAGCCTGCTCACCAAGAAGTATGAGGTGCCTACCATCTGCTCTCTTAACACGATCATGGTCGACGGCACCGGCATGTGCGGCGCTTGCCGCGTCACGGTCGGCGGCAAGATGCGCTTTGTGTGTGTCGACGGTCCGGAGTTCAACGCCCACGAGGTCGACTTCGACGAGATGCTCACCCGCCTGCGTTCCTATTAATCCATCAATGAAGACCCTAAAATTCCTATGAACAAGGATACAATATCGCCTCGCGACGCCGAATGGCGCGAGGAACTGCGCAAGGCCCATACCGCGAAAGAGCGCCGCGAGATTCCCCGCGCCAAAATGCCCGAGCTCCCGGCGTCGTTTCGCGTGACCTGCAATGCCGAAGTCAACCAGGGGCTTTCGTCGGGCCAGGCCGTGCTCGAAGCCACCCGCTGCCTCGACTGCCCGAACCCGACGTGTGTCAAAGGTTGCCCCGTAGGCATCAACATACCGGGCTTTATAAAGAACATCGAGCGAGGCAACTTCGCTGCAGCCGCTGCCACGCTGCGCGAAACCTCGGCGCTCCCTGCTGTCTGCGGCCGCGTGTGCCCCCAGGAGCGACAGTGCGAGTCGCAGTGCATATATAATAAGATGAATCTTCCGGCGGTGGCCATCGGCTATCTCGAGCGCTTTGCCGCCGACACAGCCAACGAAACCGGCGCAACCGGGGCCGTAGCCCCCACCGAGGCTGCCAACGGCAAGAAGGTGGCGGTTGTCGGCTCGGGTCCCGCCGCGCTGTCGTTTGCCGGCGATATGGCCCGCCGAGGCTATGCCGTGGAGGTGTTCGAGGCGCTCCACGAAATTGGCGGCGTGCTGAAGTACGGCATCCCGGAGTTCCGCCTCCCCAACAAGGTGGTCGACATTGAGATTGAGGCCCTCCGCTACGCCGGGGTCAAATTCATGGCCAACTGCGTTGTGGGCAAGACCCTGACGTATGACGACCTTCTGGCCCGCGGATTCGATGGCATTTTCGTGGCTTCGGGAGCCGGACTCCCCCGCTTCATGGGCATCCCCGGAGAGAACGCCATAGGCGTGATGTCGTCAAACGAATATCTCACCCGCATCAACCTCATGGGCGCCGGTCGTCCGGGTTGGGCCACCCCTGTCATCAAAGGTAAGCGCGTGGCTGTTGTCGGAGCCGGCAACACCGCCATGGACTCATGCCGCACGGCGCGCCGCATGGGTGCCGAGGAGGTTTACATTGTCTACCGCCGCAGTGAGGCCGAAATGCCGGCGCGCATTGAGGAGGTTCGCCATGCCAAGGAGGAGGGCGTCACCTTCCTGACCCTTCACAACCCTATCGAATATCTCACCGACGATAAGGGCCGCGTATGCGCCATGAGGCTGCAGCGCATGGAGCTCGGCGAGCCTGACGCGTCGGGTCGCCGCTCGCCGGTACCTATCGAGGGCGACATCGTGGAGATGCCCGTCGACGAGGTGATTGTGAGTGTAGGCGTGTCGCCAAACCCGCTCATTCCCAACACCATCCCTGGGCTTGAAGTGACCCGTCGCGGCACCCTCGCCGTCGACGAGGAGAGCTTGCAGACCAGCCTGCCGCTGCTCTATGCCGGAGGCGACATCGTGCGCGGAGGCGCCACGGTGATTCTCGCCATGGGCGATGGCCGCAGGGCCGCTGCCGCCATGGATGCCAAGCTCTCGCAACAGTAAACCCCACCATTCCCACACCACGTTCCCCATGGACAAGAAGTTGACTATCGACGAGGTTTATCGCGCCCAAATGGTGTTGCGCGACGTTGCCCGCCATCCCAAAATCATCGGCCCCACACAGCTTTCGGCCGATTGCGACATATATCTCAAACCCGAGAACCTGCAGCACACGGGCGCCTTCAAGCTCCGCGGAGCTTATTACAAGATTTCGCAACTCTCTGACGAGGAGAAGGCCCACGGCGTTATCGCCTGTTCCGCCGGAAACCATGCGCAAGGCGTGGCCCTCGGTGCCACCCACCATGGCATCAAGTCGCTGATATGCTTACCCGCCGGGGCTCCGATTTCAAAAATCGAGGCCACCAAGCGGCTTGGAGCCGAGGTGTGCCTCGTGCCGGGTGTCTACGACGACGCCTACGCCAAGGCAATTGAGCTCAAGGAGAAGCACGGCTACACTTTCGTCCACCCGTTCAACGACCCGCTGGTGATTGCGGGGCAGGGGACCATCGGGCTCGAGATTATCGAGGAGATGCCCCAGGTGCAGTCAATCGTGGTTCCCATCGGCGGAGGCGGCCTCATTGCCGGTCTGGCGTTCGCGGTGAAGACGCTGCGCCCCGACATAAAGGTGTATGGCGTGCAAGCCGCGGGAGCCCCGTCGATGGCCGAGTCGCTTAAATCGGGCAAACGCGAGCACCTCGACTCGGTGTTCACCATCGCCGATGGTATCGCGGTAAAAGAACCGGGCGACCTTACGCTCGACCTTTGCCGGCGCTATGTCGACGAGGTCGTGACGGTGACCGACGACGAGATTTCAGCCGCCATACTCGCCCTTGTTGAGAAGCAGAAACTGGTTGCAGAGGGTGCCGGGGCCGCCGCGGTCGCGGCAGCCATGTTTGGCAAGCTCCCCATCAAGGGGCAACAGGTGGTGTGCGTGGTGTCGGGTGGCAACATCGATGTCAACACCCTCAACCGCGTCATAAACCGCGGACTGGCCAAGGCCGGCCGTGTGTGCCAGTTCGAACTCGAGGTGCAGGATAAGCCCGGCACACTGTCGAATGTGCTGAAAGTGGTGGGCGACCAGGGTGCCAACGTGCTCTCTGTGAACCATGAAAGAGTTGGTTCGGCCTCGCAGGTCAACTCCTGTGTGTTGCACCTTGAACTCGAAACCCTCAACCACGATCATATCGGGCGGCTCCGCAAGGCTCTCGCCGACGCGGGGTACGCCACCAAAGACTAACGCCATAACACAGACCATCACCAACCATGATTCATTACGACGAACACCTGCTGAAGGTTTACGCGCAGTCGTTCCGCGACAACTGGGAGCTCCCCGCCCTGGCTGAGTATGGCCACGACCAAGTGCTCACCTACGCCGACTTTGCCCGCGACATTGCCCGCATACATCTCATCTACGAGCAGCTGGGCGTGCGCCCCGGCGACAAGGTGGCCCTCCTCGGAAAGAATTCTGCCGCCTGGGTCACATATTTCATGGCCACCATCACCTACGGGGCCACGATTGTCCCCATCCTTTCGGACTTCAATGCCCGCGACGCGCAGCACATCATCAACCATTCCGAGGCGATGCTGTTGGTGGTGAGCCAGCTTATGTGGGAGCCCTACGAGTTCGAGCAGATGCCGGCGCTGAGGGCTGTGTTCTCGCTCGAAAACAACAAGGTGCTTGCCGAACGCGTTCCCGAGAACCAAAATTCGGCTGAGCGCGTCCTGCGCAATCTCGCGCGCCGTTTCCGGGCCAAATACCCCAAGGGTTTCGCGCCCGAGGATGTCGTCTATCCCGACATGCCCCGCGACGCAATGGCGGTGCTCAACTACACATCTGGCACCACTGGGTTCTCAAAGGGAGTGATGCTCACCTACGACAATCTCGCCGGCAATGTGATATTCGGCATACGCTCGCGACTCCACTACCGCGGTTCGCGCTGTCTTTCGTTCCTGCCGCTGGCCCATGCCTACGGCTGCTCGTTCGACATGCTGACCCCCCTGGCTGTCGGTACCTTCGTGACGCTTTTTGGCAAAGCTCCCACACCCAAGCTGCTCCTTGCGGCTCTCGAGAAGGTCAAGCCAAACCTCGTGGTGTGCGTGCCACTGATTCTGGAGAAAATCTATCGCAAGCAGATTGTGCCGATGATTACCAAGCGCGCCATGCGCTGGGCCCTCGCGGTGCCCCTGCTCGACTCGGCTATTTACGCCAAGATTCGCAACCGCCTCGTGGAGGCATTCGGCGGCTGTTTCGAAGAGGTCATCGTCGGCGGAGCTCCGCTCAACAGCGAGGTTGAGGCATTTTTGAAAAAAATCAAGTTCCCCTTCACAGTCGGTTATGGCATGACGGAATGCGGTCCGCTTATCAGCTACATGCCTTGGAGGGAGTTTGTGCAGACTTCCTGCGGGCGCGTGCTACCCAACATGGAGGCTAAAATTCTTTCCGATGACCCCCGCCAGGTGCCCGGCGAGATTTGCGTGCGCGGCCAGAATGTGATGGCCGGGTACTACAAGAACCCTGATGCCACGATGGCCGTGATGTCGGAAGACGGCTGGCTGCACACAGGCGATATGGGCACCCTATCGGAAGACAACGTGCTCTTTATCCGCGGTCGCTCCAAAACGATGATTCTCAGCGCTTCGGGCCAGAATATCTATCCCGAGGAGATTGAGGCGAAGCTTAATAACATGCCCTACGTCAGCGAGAGCCTCATCGTGGAGCGCGGCAAGGGCCTGACGGCAATAGTATATCCCGATTACGAACAGATGGATGTCGACGGCCTCACCTCCGACCATCTCGATGAAATAATGGAGCGCAACCGAGCCGATCTCAACAACCTCGTGGCCCCCTACGAGCGGGTCGACCATATCCAGCTCATACCCCACGAGTTCGAAAAAACGCCCAAAAAGTCGATTAAGCGCTATCTCTATTCATAAGCCACTGAAACCCAGCTTTGCGGAAACGCGAAGCGTGACCGCGCCCCTTCGTTATGCCGGCATTCCACCCCGTAGGTGTAGGCCGATGCGACGAAGGGGCGCTGTTGCCTATGCGTGTTTCGCCGGTACGCGGATAGCTCATTTTCAGAGCCCTTCTCGATAGTGGCCTCAAGGTGCCCTGCGAGCACTGGCGAGCCGCCTCGGGCGACATTATCCGCACTGGTTTTGAATAGCGGGTTGATTAACGAAAAATTTCCTTAATGATTGTGAAAATATGGGGGAATTGAGTAATTTTGTCGAATTAAGCGGCTTATGCCCGCCCCGCCGCTTCGGCGCGGAGCGCCGGGGAAGGTCCGCACGCAATGATACATCAACAAAACCAATTTTATAAAAAACTCAAAATCAATCCAACTCTTATGTGGTTAACATCCTCATCCGTAGGTCGGAAGCTCATCATGTCGGTGACAGGTGCCTTCCTCGTCCTATTCCTGACGTTCCATGCGTTGATGAACGGTGTGGCGCTCTTCTGGCCCACAGCCTACAACGTGGTGTGTGAGTTCCTGGGTGCCAACTGGTATGCGCTGATCGCGTCGGCTGTGCTCGCCGCCGGGTTCATCCTTCACATCCTCTACGCCTTCTGGCTGACTATCCAGAACCGTCGCGCCCGCGGCTCGGAGCGCTACGCTGTGACTTCGCGTCCTCCCCAGGTGGAGTGGTCGTCGAAAAACATGCTCGTGCTCGGCATCGTGGTCATCGCCTTCCTGGTGCTCCACCTCGTGCAGTTCTGGGCTAAGATGCAGCTCGCAGAAATCTGCCCCGCTGTCGGCTCCACCACCATCGACATCAATGGTGTTGAAACAGTGGCCAACCCCGCGGCCGGCACCCTCTTCCTGCAGCTCGCCTTCTCTTGCTGGATTACCCTCGCTTGCTATGTGATCGGACTTGTTGCCCTGTGGTTCCACCTCACCCATGGTTTCTGGTCGATGTTCCAGACCTGCGGTTGGAATGGCAAGGTGTGGCTCC
The DNA here is from genome assembly GCA_964435935.1 of uncultured Alistipes sp. Lineage (GTDB taxonomy): Bacteria > Bacteroidota > Bacteroidia > Bacteroidales > Muribaculaceae > UBA7173. The sequence continues at coordinate 3,101 of CAYTBH010000037.1, read as the reverse complement.
CACGCCTGAAAGCCATCGGCAACTGGTGGGTGACAATCGTCGTAGGGCTCTTCCTTGCCCAGGCTATCGTGTTCACCGTGCAGGCAAGCCATCAGTACTACACCACTAACGAAGCCCTCCTCGAGCAGTATGCCGAGATGAACGGCGGCGAGGCAGTTCTGCCCTGCGCCACCGAGGACGCTTGCTACGAAGCCCACGCCTGTGGCAAGGCCGCTTGCGAAGAGGCTGCCTGCGAGGCAAGCGAGTGCGAGGCCGAAAAGTGCCAGCACCACCACGACGGCTGCCCCAAGGCCGCTACCGAGAACGAAAACGGAACCTCTAACTAATATCCACCTATCACAGACATGGCAGATATCAAGAACCTGGAGGGGATGATTGACTCGACCCCCATAATGAAGGACTACGCCGACATTGAATCGTCGAAACTCCCCGAATTCCAGATTGACTCCAAAATACCCGAAGGTCCAGTCGCTGAGAAGTGGACCAACTACAAGGCTCACCAGAAGCTCGTAAACCCCGCCAACAAGCGCCATCTCGACGTAATCGTCGTAGGCACCGGCCTCGCCGGCGCGTCGGCTGCTTCGACCCTCGGCGAGCTCGGCTTCAACGTTTATAACTTCTGCATCCAGGACTCGCCCCGCCGCGCTCACTCGATCGCCGCACAGGGCGGTATCAACGCTGCGAAGAACTATCAGAACGACGGCGACTCGGTTTACCGCCTCTTCTACGACACCGTGAAAGGTGGCGACTTCCGCTCGCGCGAAGCCAACGTTTACCGCCTTGCCGAAGTTTCGAGCAACATCATCGACCAGTGTGTCGCACAGGGTGTTCCCTTCGCACGCGAATACGGCGGCCTGCTTGCCAACCGCTCGTTTGGCGGCGCGCAGGTTTCCCGCACATTCTACGCCAAAGGCCAGACTGGCCAGCAGCTCCTCCTGGGCGCCTACTCGTCGCTCAACCGCCAGATTAAGCGCGGCACCGTCAAGAGCTTCAACCGCCGCGAGATGCTCGACATCGTCATCATCGATGGCCGTGCGCGCGGCGTGATCATGCGCAACCTCCTCACCGGCGAAATTGAGCGCTATGCCGCTCATGCCGTTGTGCTCGCAACCGGTGGTTATGGCCGCGCATTCTTCCTCAGCACCAACGCTATGGGCTGCAACGGCTCGGCTGCCATCCAGGCATTCCGCAAGGGCGCTTACCTGGCTAACCTCGCCTTCACGCAGATCCACCCCACCTGTATCCCCGTTCACGGCGAAGACCAGTCGAAGCTCACCCTCATGAGCGAATCGCTGCGTAACGATGGCCGCATCTGGGTGCCCAAAAAGAAAGAGGATGCCGAGGCTATCCGCGCCGGCAAGAAGCGCCCCACCGACATCCCCGATGAGGACCGCGACTTCTACCTCGAACGCCGCTACCCCGCGTTCGGCAACCTCTGCCCCCGCGACATCGCTTCGCGCGCCGCTAAGGAGCGCTGCGACGCCGGCTTCGGCGTGGGAACCGGCAACGCCGTTTACCTCGACTTCAAATATGCCATCGACCGCCTTGGCAAGGACGTTGTGGCCGACCGCTACGGAAACCTCTTCGACATGTACAAGATGATTTCCGACGACGATCCCTACGAAACCCCGATGATGATTTTCCCCGCCTCGCACTACACCATGGGCGGCATCTGGGTCGACTACGAGCTGCAAACCTCCATCAAGGGCCTCTTCGCCATCGGCGAGTGCAACTTCTCGGATCACGGCGCTAACCGCCTCGGCGCTTCAGCCCTCATGCAGGGTCTGGCCGACGGCTACTTCGTGCTCCCCTACACGATGCAGAACTACCTCAGCGACCAGATCAAGGTTCCCCGCTTCTCGACCGACGCTCCCGAGTTTGACAAGGCTGAGAAGGAGGTGCGCGCACGCATCGAGCGCCTGATGAACATCAAGGGCACGCAGAGCCCCGACCAGCTCCACAAGAAGCTGGGCCACGTTATGTGGAATCTCGTGGGCATGGGCCGCACCCTGCAGAGCCTCGTGAAGGCAGTCGACGAAATTGCCGCAATCAAGAAGGAGTTCTACAAGGACCTTCGCATCGTGGGCAAAGCCGACGACCTCAACACCGAGCTTGAAAAGGCACTCCGCCTCGAGGACTTCCTCGAAATTGCCCGCATGATGGCCATCGACGCTCTCCACCGCAACGAATCCTGCGGTGCCCACTTCCGCGAGGAATACCAGACTCCCGACGGCGAGGCTGCCCGCAACGACAAGGACTACATGTATGTCGGCTGCTGGAAGTTCACCGGCGACAACGAGAAGCCCATCCTCCTCAAGGAACCCCTCAACTACGAGTCAATCAAGGTTCAGACCCGTAACTATAAGTCGTAAAGCAAACCCACTCTAACGCATCATATCGAATAATGGAAACAACAATTAATGTCAATCTGAAGGTTTGGCGTCAGCGTGGGCCCAAGGAGCCCGGGCAGTTCGTCAAGTACCGCGTCGAAAACGTTTCGACCGGCAGCTCGTTCCTTGAAATGCTCGACATGCTCAACCAGCAGCTCGTCGACAAAGGCGAAGAGCCCGTAGTGTTCGACAACGACTGCCGCGAGGGCATCTGCGGCATGTGCTCGCTCTACATCAACGGCCATCCCCACGGCCCCGTGCAGGGCATCACCACTTGCCAGCTCCACATGCGCAAGTTCAACAACGAGGACGAAATCACCATCGAGCCCTGGCGCTCGGCCGCTTTCCCCGTGATTCGCGACCTTATGGTGAACCGCAACGCCTTCGACCAGATTCAGCAGGCCGGCGGCTATGTGTCGTTCAACTGCGGCGGCGCCCAGGATGCCAACAACCTCCCCATCTCGAAGGAAATCGCCGACGAGGCTATGGACTCGGCCACCTGCATCGGCTGCGGCGCTTGTGTCGCTGCTTGCAAAAACGGCTCGGCAATGCTCTTCGTTTCGGCAAAGGTCAGCCAGTTTGCCCTCCTGCCCCAGGGCCAGGTTGAGCGCGCACGTCGTGCCCGCGCGATGGTGGCCAAGATGGACGAACTCGGTTTCGGCAACTGCACCAACACCGGCGCTTGCGAGGCTGAGTGCCCCAAGAACATCT
>CAYTBH010000036.1:0-20096 GCA_964435935.1 uncultured Alistipes sp. | reverse complement strand
GAGGCGCTGCGCCAAATAAATTGACACAGCGCCTTAAGCGTTGATTGCGGTCAAGAACGCTATCGAGCGTCAAGCTTGTTTACTTCTGCTCGGAGGCTGACTCGCCATTCTTACCCTCGATTGCATCGCTGACGGCATTAAAGATGTCGTCAATCGAGCCTGAACCTTTGATTGGGCGGTATTTGCCTTCTTGAATATAGAAGTCACGGAGGGGACGGGTCGAGTCGTGGTACACTTGCAGGCGATTCTTGATTGTTTCGAGGTTGTCGTCGGCTCTGCCTGTCTGCTTGCCTCGGAGTAGCATGCGCTCAACAAGCTCGTCCTCGGGCACTTCCAGGCCGATTACATGGTGAAGCTCCTGGCCTCTACGTTCAAAGAAGCGCTTCAGGGCCTCGGCCTGCGGAATTGTGCGGGGGAAGCCGTCGAGAATAACTCCGTCTTTCGCCTTGGGGTCGTTGTCGATAATCTCTTCGAGAATTCTGATCATCAACGAGTCGGGGATGAGTTGGCCCTGGCTTATGTAGGTGTTCGCGATTTGCCCGATGGGGGTTTTGCGCGCTATGTGGTCGCGTAGGACTTCGCCGGTCGATATGTGGCGGAGTCCGTATTTTTCAATAAGTTTCTCGCTCTGGGTGCCTTTGCCGCTGCCCGGAGCGCCGAATATTACTAAATTCATGTTTGTCAGTGCTCTGATTACGTCGCCACGCTGGTGTCAGTCAGCAGTTTCTTTGAGGACGTAGATATCGTTAAGGTTGCGTGCCGCGCCATCCAGGTCAAGGCCGAAACCGATTATGAACTTGGGGGGGATTGAGAAGCCGACATAGTCGGGTTTAACGTCGGCGCGGAGCGATTCGGGCTTGAAAAGAAGCGTGGCAACCTTGATTTCCGCAGGTTCCCGTTTGCGAAGCTCGTCCAGAAGGCCCACTATGGTGTGGCCGGTGTCAACGATGTCTTCAACCACAATCACTGAGCGGCCCTTGATGTCTTCAGTGAGGCCGAGTAGTTGTTTCACATTGCCGGTGCTCTCCATCCCTTCGTAGCTTTTGAGACGGATGAAGGCTATTTCGGCATCGGTGTCGATGCCGCGGAACAGGTCGGCGGCAAACGGAAACGCGCCGTTAAGCACGCAAAGAAGCAGGGGGCGCTTCCCGGCATATTCTTCGGTTATTTGCTTGGCCAACTCCTTGATGCGGGCGTCGATTGTCTCTCGCTCGATGTATGGCACAAAGGTGAGGCCGTTATATTTGACTTCTTTCATCGGAAAAAATTAGTTTCGCAAAATTACTAAAAAATCCGCATACACCCATCCTGTTGCTTGAAAAATCCAGCGGTTTAATTATCGGGCTGTGATGTGGAAGCAAGCCTGTTTACGCTCATATTTCACATAGCAGCGCCCTTTCGCTCTTTGAGCCTCAACCACTTCGGCAAGGAGGTTTTTCAAATCCTCCTGTGTGCGGGGCACCGTCAGCGAGTCGCAGATGAACTTAGCATAACTGATGTCAAATGTTGTTGCGAAAAGGTGGGCCGAGGTATCAACGGCGTTGCGGTTGCGCCGCCGCAGGCTCTTGACAAGTTTCGGTGTGCGAAGCACGCTGGTCACCTTTATGCGGTAGCTGCCCCCTCCCCTTGCCGCGAGCGAGTCGTTGAACGCGGCTCCGATGTCCGATAGGAGTCGGTGGGCCTTCGGCACGAGGTAGGGGAGCGAATGGGTGAGATTGTCGATATAATATTCGCGGCATGTGCGTAGTGGCACGAGATTTGGCGCTCCGTTCCACGCGTCTTTCAGTGTGTGGATCGGTTCGATGCCAATTGAGCGTGCCGAGTTGATGTGCAAATAGTTGCTGTCGTTGAAGATGCGGCCCAACGGACCGCCGAGGTAGTTGATGCGCATCTTGTGGCCTCCGGGGGGCATCGAGTCGAGATGCTGGTTGAAAGGGTTGTTAGCGCTAATGGTGTCGGCCGGGGTCAGCACCGCGAGCACTTCGTCGATGTCGAGCGGCTGCCGGGGCGTTTCCTCAGCAGGGCGCTCGTCGACGGCCGCATCATCGTGCCTGGAGCATAGCCTTACGGCCAGCAGAGTGCCGCCGACAAACAGCAATCCCATTATGGCGACCAGATGGCGGAATTTAAGGTAGAACTTGTGGCGCATCTGTCAGGAGATTATAATTGCATTCGCCCTTCAACGGTGTCAAAAAGCCGGCGACAACCGTCGGCGAGAAGGTCAAGGACGAGTTCAAAACCCTCCGACCCCTCGTAGTACGGGTCGGGAACGTAGTCGTAGCCGCACGAACGGGGTAACAGGTCGCCCATCGGCAAAATCTTCTCTTCGGCCTCAGGCGAGGGTGCAATCCGGCGCAGGTTGGCAATGTTCTGGCTATCCATCCCTATAATCAGGTCGAAGTCGTCGAAGTCCGATTCGCGCACCTGTCGGCACCGATGCGTTAGCTCGAGGCCGCGGCGGCGTGCGTGGACGCGCATCCGCTGGTCGGGCAGGTCGCCCACATGATAGTTTCCCGTGCCTGCCGAGTCGAGCTCCCATGCCGCCTCGCGCCCCTCCTCTTCGACAATGGCGCGCATCACACCCTCAGCCGCCGGCGAACGGCAAATGTTGCCGAGGCACACGAAGAGTACCCTGAGTTTGCCATTTTCTTTGAATGAGTTAATCGCGTTCTGTAGTTTGCGGTTTACGTTGTCGGTTGCCATCTGCGGGTCTGTGGTGATTATTATAGAGCAAAGTTAGCGATTTTTATCGGGAAAACACACCGAACTTTGGAATGCGACGCGTTTTCGGGTCGAGGTTGCTTAATTATTGTTTTCGCAATGAAACTTAATTTGCCTTTTTGTTGCTTTCGCTGATAAAAAGGGTTATCTTTGCGCCGAAAATTAACCTTGAATTTTACAAGTCTATACCATAAAAATAATGAGCGACGCCAAAGAAAGAGTTAAAACGCTTGGACAGGTGGCCGTGAGATTCTCCGGCGACTCCGGCGACGGAATGCAATTGGCTGGTAACATTTTCACTAATGTATCGGCCGGACTTGGCAACTCGGTGTCAACCTTCCCCGATTATCCCGCCGAAATCCGCGCTCCGCAGGGTTCGCTGGGCGGTGTCAGCGGCTTCCAGGTGAGCATCGGGGCCGGCGTGCACACTCCGGGTGACAATTGCGACGTGCTTGTTGCCATGAACCCAGCGGCACTAAAGCAAAACTACCGCACGGTGAAACCCGGCGGAGTTGTTATTGTCGATGTGGACTCCTTTAAAGAGGAGGGCCTTAAGAAAGCGAAATTCGCCACCGACGATCCTATCAAAGAGCTGGGAATCACCGCACAGGTGGTCGAAGTGCCCGTTACGTCGATGACCAAGGCCGCATTGGCCGACTCGGGCATGGACCCCAAAAGTGTGCTCAAATGCCGCAACATATTCACCCTCGGACTTCTTTGCTGGCTTTTTGACCGCCCGCTGGAGAGCGCTGCGAAGATGCTCCGCGCCAAATTCGCAAAAAAACCGGCTGTTTACGAGGCTAATATCAAAGTGCTTCAGGCCGGCTACGACTACGGCCACAATATCCATGCGTCGGTATCGACCTATCGAATAGCCACCGACGAGATTCGTCCGGGCATCTACACCGATGTCAAAGGAAACGAAGCCACGGCCTACGGCCTGATAATGGCTTCCGAAAAATCGGGGCTCCCTCTCTATCTGGGCAGTTATCCCATTACGCCAGCGACCGATATTCTCCACGAACTTGCCAAGCGCAAGGACCTCGGAGTAAAGGCTTGCCAGATGGAGGATGAAATTGCCGGCGTCTGCTCGGCCATTGGTGCATCATTCGCCGGAAGCCTTGCTGTAACGTCGACGTCGGGCCCCGGCCTCGCGCTCAAGGGCGAGGCAATCGGGCTGGCGGTCATGGCTGAGCTCCCGTTGGTGGTGATTGATGTGCAGCGAGGCGGTCCCTCGACCGGCCTCCCCACCAAAACCGAGCAGACCGACTTGAACCAGGCACTCTATGGCCGCAATGGCGAGTCGCCCCTCGCTGTTGTCGCTCCGCTCAGCCCCACCGACTGTTTCGACACAGCCTTCGAGGCATGCCGCATCGCGGTTGAGCACATGACCCCTGTGATTCTCCTCAGTGATGCCTTCATTGGCAACGGCTCCTCGGCATGGCGGATACCCGAACCAGGCGATTACCCCGCGATTCGCCCCAATTATGTTCCCGACGAGCTCAAAGAGGGCTGGAAACCATACATGCGCGATGCCGAAACGCTGGTGCGCTATTGGGCCATTCCCGGCACCCCCGGCATGATGCACCGCCTCGGCGGCTTGGAAAAGGACGACAAGACCGGCGCTATCTCGACTGACCCCCGCAACCACGGCGTGATGGTTGAGCGCCGCCGCGAAAAAGTGGCCCGCATAGCCTGCGACATCCCCGAGCAGAAACTCATTTGCGACTCCCCCGAGGCTGAAACGCTCCTGGTGGGGTGGGGTGGAACCTTCGGCCACCTCTATACGGCGGTTGAAGAGCTCAATGCCCAGGGCATCCCTGTGGCATTGGCGCAGTTCCGCTACATCAACCCACTCCCCGCGAATACCCCCGAGCTGCTGCGTCGCTTCAAGCGCGTGATTGTCGCCGAGCTCAACAACGGCCAGTTTGCCGACTATCTTCAGGCGCGCTTCCCCGATGTGGCCATCAGCCGCATCAACAAAGTTGAGGGGCAGCCGTTCCTGGTCAGCGAGGTTGTCGATGGCGTCAAGGAGTTGTTAAACAAGTAATGAGCATAAACTCTTATGGAAGAGAAAAAATACACCCAAGCCGACTATAAGAGCGACCAGCCCGTGCGCTGGTGTGCCGGCTGCGGCGACCATGCCGTGCTCAACTCCCTCCAGAAAGCTATGGCCACTTTGGGCGTGCCCCCGGAAAAGACCGCTGTTATTTCGGGCATCGGTTGCTCTTCGCGCCTACCATATTATATGAACAGCTACGGGTTCCACACCATTCACGGACGCGCCGCGGCGGTCGCCACTGGTTTCAAGGTGGCCAACCCCGAGATGCAGGTGTGGCAGATTTCGGGCGACGGCGACGGGTTGGCAATCGGAGGCAACCATTTCATCCACGCAGTGCGCCGCAACATAGACATTAACATGCTGCTGCTCAACAACCGCATCTACGGTCTGACGAAGGGGCAGTATTCGCCAACGTCGGCCCGCGGCTTTGTCTCGAAATCGTCGCCTTACGGCACCACCGAGGACCCCTTCATTCCCGCGGAGCTCGTTTTTGGTGCCCGTGGCAACTTCTTCGCGCGCTCTATCGACGTTGACCTCGCCACTTCGCAGGAAGTGATGGTGGCCGCCGCGCGCCACAAAGGCGCATCGGTAGTGGAGATGCTTCAAAACTGCGTGATATTCAACAACGGCATCCATGCCGCCGTTGCTGATCGCGAGCACCGGGCCGACCGCACCATCCACCTGCGCCATGGCGAAAAAATGATTTTCGGCAAGGAGCAAAACCGCGGACTCGTGCGCGACGGCTTCCTCGTGAAGGCTGTGACCATAGGCGAGGATGGCTGGACGCTCGACGATGTGCTGGTTCACGACGCGCATACCCCCTCAAACTTCCTGCACCAGCAGCTCGCGATGATGGATGGCACGGATCTGCCGCTCGCTGTCGGCGTGATTCGCGATGTTGAAAGTCCCACCTACGAAGCCGAGGTGTCGCGCCAGGTTGAGGAGGTGCGGGCCAAGAAGGGCTTCGATTCCCTGCGGTCGTTGCTGCTCGCCGGCGATACCTGGACTGTTGAATGACAATCGTTAATAATCAATAATACAAATCAGGCGGCGCGTCGAACTTCGACGCACCGCCTGATTTGTTGTTCAACGGTTGTGTTTATTTAATCCCGTTAACGTCGGCGGGGGCAGGGAAGAGGAAGTAGTAGTCGATGGTGTTTGCCGAGTCTGATTTGAAAGTCACATCGCCCGGTTTCTTCACCTCGCGTTCGGGGCGGTCGTCCATGCGGCCAGCTCCCGGCACGTTCCAGTAAACACCATATCCTTTTTCGGTGGCGATGTAGGGAACGGGCATCCCCTCGGCCTCGTTGCCAAACTCAACACAGCGCCCCTTCAGGTTCATCGCGGGTGCCACTTTCGACATAGGGCAGAAGATAGTGTCAGCTTCAGATCGGCCAACTTGGAAATCCTGGCTTACGGCGTAACTGCCATCGCCATTTTGCTTAATCGATCCAGTGCGATGCTGCTCGGCCATGATCAGCGCGCCTTCGTGGCTCCAGAAAGAAACGTTGCCATCCTTTTCGTTGAGGGCCACATAAAAGTCGCCCGTGTCGATTTTTTGCTTTCCTTTAGCCTCTACCCGCTTTAATTCCTTGGCTTTAGCGTCGATGGATGCCGGGATAGGGGACTCGCCTATGTATTTCAGGACCCTGACAGTGGTTGGCGAACACACCACCACCTCGGTTGTAAGGGTGTCGATAGTGATTTTCGCGCCTGCGGGGGTTGGGATTATTTCTGCTTCGGCTACTCCCCAAAGCAGTGCGGATAGCGATAGGGCTAATAATTTTTTCATGTCGAGCGTGGGTTTTTATCGTCTACCGCGAATGTAGTCATTTTTTCCTATCGCTCGGGGTGAGTTTTCTCGAATTAAAAATTTTTTCTAATTTTGTGAACCTTTCCAAAGGAGGGTTGTTATCAATAGATAGACACTGAAAACTATATCAAGTTATGAAAAAAACATTTTTCTTCGCGCTTGCCGCACTCGCACTCACCTCTTGCGGTTCTAAGAAAACCGAAACCGCTAATGTAGAAACTCCCGAACCGGTAGCCGAGGAGTATGTGTACTATGAAGGCGTTCTGCCCGCGGCCGATGCCGACGGCGTTCGTTACAGCCTCGCCCTCGAATACGACGACGAGAACCCCGCAAAGGGCGATTACAAACTAACTGAAACCTACCTCCAGGGTGATTCTGCAATCAGCAGCTTCTTCTCGGAAGGTGATTTCGAGGTTAAGACCGGCACTCCCGAAGAGGCCACTGAACCCGTGAGCTACCTCGTGATGGTGCCCGACGTTGAGGACGGCGCTACCCCTGGCGACACTCTCTACTTCCTCGCCGAGAACGACTCTACCCTCACTCTCGTAAGCTCGAGCCTCGTTAAGTCGGTTAATCCCGAAATGAACTACACCATCACCCGCGTGGCTTCGCTGACGAAGTAATTCCCCTTTTTACAGAAAATTTTTAAGGTGTTGCGTCGATTTTCCGCATTTCGACGCAACACCTTCGTTTAACAATGTATGAAAGCTGTTTAGTGGTTTTTAATTGATGAGCCTCCGCTAAAATTCGATTTGGTGAGAGTGGTGATATTTGATTCGATGCGCGACGCGCCCGAGGCCGAGACACTTCCGGTTTTCGCCGCGAGTTTCGACAGCTTCGCTTGCGATGCGCCTGAGCATTGCACTTTAAGTTTGCCGGTGTTGCCACCCATAGTCGCACTCGACGCTCCCGAAAGCTCCACGTCGCAGCTCGCGGCGCTGGTTTTGTCGGCGTTAATGCTCGAAGCGCCCGAACACTCTATGTCAATCTCGGTGCCTTGAAGCTGACCGATATTGACCGACGAAGCCCCGGCGATGTCTATCTCAATGTCACCATTTCGGGTTAGCCGCTTTGCCGAGAGGTGGCAAGCGCCTACAAGCTCTATGTCGCTAAGCACCGGAGTGGTGATTACTACTGAAAGCTTCCCCGACGATTTCTTTCGCTTGTCATCGCGGCACAGTTTGAGCTCCCGGCCTGACTGCTTTATCTTTAATGCGGCAACATCGGCTTCTTCGCCAGTCACTTTCAAGCCCACCGGGGTGCCCTGGATATAGGTGATGTTCAGCGCTCCCACCGCTTCAAGCTTTTCAAAGGCTTTCACCGGGAGAGTTTTCTGGATAGTTTTTGCCCGCATTGCCAAGGGAGAGGCCGCGGCGGCGAGTGCCAGGATGATGGTCGCGAGTTTCTTCATGTCGATTGGTTTAAACAGGTGTTTACCAATTAGACGCGCCAACGCCCGAAAAGTTGCATACAGCCGCGAAAAAAATGGAAAAAACAATGGCAGCCGGGCTGTAAGCCGGGTTATGTCGGGTTTCCGGTTTCAATCTCCAGCAAGTGGAGCGACCCTGAACGCCCGTCCCGTCATTTATCTATGCGGCCTGTTGCCAGGCGCGCTAAAGCAGCCTACCCCCCGGCAATGGACGGGCAATCCTTAGATGCCGGTATACTTGGCCTTGCAGCTCGTCAGACGTGCGGCGCCTCGCCTCGCGACGAAGCCCGGTGGGCTCTTACCCCGCCTTTTCACCCTTGCCGCACGGGCCTTGGCCCTTGCGGCGGTTGTTTTCTGTCACGCTTGCTCCGCGGTCGCCCGCGGCTTTCCGTTAGAAAGGACGATGCCCTGCGCTGCCCGGACTTTCCTCATCTTCCGTCCCCGAGGGGGCGGAATCCGCGACGGGACGTCCGGCTGCCTTGTTTTGTGGGGGCAAAATTACAAAATCTCCCGCTCACTTGCGCGATTTCATTGCCGTTTTTTCCTCTTTTGGCTGATTTTGCTTAATTTTGTAGAATGAAGATTTCTGCCGCACAACGAAAGTGGGTAGGCGCCTTGAAGAGCGTGCGCCATCGTCGCGAGGCCGGCGCTTTTGTGGCCGAAGGCACCCGGTGTGTGCTGGAGACGTTGCCCCATTTTAAGCTCCTGCACCTTGTGGCGACCCCTAAATGGCTCGCAGAGAACGCGTCGCTTCTGCCAAAATCAATTGCCCAGCCTCTTGTGGCTTCGGCCGAGGAGATGCGTTCCATGTCGTCGCTCCAGACCCCGCAGGGTGTGCTCGCCGTCTACGAGATGCCCCGACTCTCCAAAGCTCGCCTCCCCGAGGAGGGTGAGCTGTGTCTCGCTCTCGACACCATCCAGGATCCGGGCAACCTCGGGACCATAATCCGCGTCGCGTCGTGGTTTGGCATTCGCCGCATTTTCGCTTCTGAAACCACTGTCGATATCTACAACCCAAAGGTCGTGCAGGCCACCATGGGGGGCATCGCGGGGGTTGAGGTGAGCTATGTAGCTCTCCCTGCGTTTCTCGCGGAGGCCTCAGCCGAGGAGATTCCGGTTTACGGCACTTTCCTCGATGGGAGCGACATTTACCAATCACGGCTCACTCCCGGGGGTATCCTGGTGCTCGGTAACGAGGGAAACGGCATCTCTTCAGAGGTCGGGGCGCACTGCCGGCAGCGCCTCAAAATTCCGTCGTTTCCTCCCGCGGGCAACGCTGTCGAGTCGCTCAACGTCGGCACCGCGGCCGCGATCGCGGTGGCCGAGTTCCGCCGACGCTTAATCTGAACACACTATGGCTAAGATAAAAGAAAAAACAATGTGGTTCTGCACCGAGTGTGGCGCCGAGTCTCCTAAATGGGCGGGTCGGTGTCCCGCGTGTGGCGCGTGGAACACGATGGTTGAGGAGAAGGTCGTTTCAACCTCCAAAGGAGCCGGCAAATTGTCGCAGCGCCTTGAAGCGCCCAAAAGTGTGGCCCGGAAGGTTTCCGAAATCGCCACCGCCGACGAGCCAAGAATCCACATGCCCTCCGAGGAACTCAACCGGGTGCTCGGCGGAGGCCTGGTCCCCGGCTCGATGGTGCTCATCGGCGGCGAGCCGGGTATTGGAAAGTCGACCCTGGTGTTGCAAAACATCTTGTCGATTAAAAGCCGCCGCATCCTCTACGTTTCGGGCGAGGAGAGTGCCGCGCAGATCAAAATGCGTGCCGATCGTATTGGCCGCATGAGCGACAACTGCTACATTGTCACTGAAACATCGCTTGAAAATATTTTCCACCATATCGAAAAGCTCAATCCCGAGCTCCTGGTGGTCGACTCTGTGCAAACTATTGCCTCCGACGCGCTCGAATCGTCGGCAGGGAGCGTCGGGCAGGTGCGCGAATGTGCCGCCCGCCTTCTGCGCTATGCCAAGGAGAGCGGGGTGCCTGTGCTTCTCATTGGCCACATCACCAAAGAGGGGGCTCTTGCCGGACCGAAGGTGCTTGAGCATATTGTCGACGCGGTGTTGCAGTTCGAAGGCGACAGCCAGTATATGTACCGCATACTCCGCGCTTCGAAAAACCGCTTCGGAAACACGTCGGAGTTGGGCATCTACGAGATGTGCCGCCGCGGGCTCCGCGAAGTCACCAATCCTTCAGAGCTGTTGCTTTCGCAGCCTGGTGGCGAAGTTCTCTCAGGTTGCGCTGTCGGCGTAACCATCGAGGGTATCCGGCCTTTCCTCATCGAGGCCCAGGCCCTTGTCAGCACGGCGGCCTACGGAACGCCGCAGCGCTCGGTTACCGGTTTCGACTCCAAACGAATGAACATGCTGCTGGCGGTGCTCGAGAAGCGGGCCGGTTTCCGCCTGGCCCAGAAAGACGTGTTTCTCAACATCGCGGGGGGCATCAAGGTCTCCGACCCCGCGCTCGACCTGGCCGTGACGGCTGCCATTCTGTCGAGCAACATCGACGTAGCCCTCCCGCCCCGCGTCTGCCTGAGTGGCGAGGTGGGGCTCAGCGGCGAGCTGCGCCCGGCCGCCCGCATGGAGCAGCGCGTCCGCGAAGCCGAAAAGCTCGGCATGCAGACGATTGTCGTGCCCCGCGGGTCGCTCAAGGGTGTGGACACAAGCGGGTTGGAAATCGAGGTCTACGAGGCTGGCAAGGTCGAGGAGGCGTGTCGTTATCTGCTGGCTGGTAGGTGATTGAGAAAAAATTGCGCCTCATTGCAACTTTTTTCCTACCTTTGTCATCTAATATGTATGCGCCTGTAGCGCGAAAGGCGCGTTTGTTTGAAACAAATTATTTTACTCATCATAATTAATCACATTTCGATGAAAAAGTTTCTGATTAAGGCGTTGATGCTGATGAGCGGGTGCGTGTCGCTCGCCTTCACCGCGTCAGCCCAGATGGAGCAGCTTCCGAAAGACCCCGCAGTGAGAATCGGAACTCTCCCCAACGGATTGACTTACTATATCCGCCACAACGAAACCCCTAAGGGTCAGGCAGATTTCTACATCGCGCAAAAAGTAGGCTCCATCCTCGAAGAGGACGAGCAGCGCGGCCTTGCCCACTTCCTGGAGCACATGTGCTTCAACGGGACGAAGAATTTCGACGGCAACGAGGTCGTTAAATGGCTTGAGACTAAGGGCGTGAAGTTTGGCCGCGACCTCAATGCCTACACTTCGATCGACGAAACCGTCTATAACATCTCCAACGTGCCGGTTGCCAGCGAGGCCGTGCAGGACTCCTGCCTCCTCATCCTCCACGATTGGGCCGACGGCCTGCTCCTCCTCCCCGAGGAAATCGACAAGGAGCGCGGTGTGATTCACGAAGAATGGCGCTCGCGCAACGTTGGCCAACAGCGTCTCATGGAGAAGCTTCTCCCCGAGATGTATCCCGGCTCAAAATATGGCTACCGTCTGCCCATCGGCACTATGGAAGTTGTTGACAACTTCCCCTACCAGGCCCTCCGCGACTACTACGAGGCTTGGTACCGCCCCGACCAGCAGGGTGTTGTCGTTGTAGGTGATATCGATGTCGATGTCATTGAGCAGAAAATCAAGGACCTCTTCACCCCCATCGAGATGCCCGAGGATGCCGAGGACCGCGACTATGAGCCTGTTGCCGACAACGAGGGCACAATCTTTGTGATCGGTGCCGACCCCGAGATGCCCAACACCCGCGTGCAGGTTTATTTCAAGAACGACGTGCTCCCCTTCGCTATGCGCAACACTCCCGCGTATATCGGCCAGAAGTATGTCACCGACATGATTACCTCCATGCTCAACAGCCGCCTCGACGAGATTGGCTCCACCGCCGACTCGCCTTTTGCCGCTGCCGGAACATATTATGGCAACTTCTTTGTGGCCAGCACTAAGGACGCTCTGACCCTCATCGGAATCGCCAAAGAGGGCAAGGTTGACGACACCCTCGCCTCCATCTACCGCGAACTCCTCCGCGCTACCCGCGGCGGCTTCACCTTCTCGGAGTATGACCGCGCCCGCAGCGAATACCTTTCGCAGCTCGAAAAGGACTACAACAACCGCGCCAAGACCGAGAACGACACCTACGTTCACACCTACGTCCGCAACTTCATCGACGGCACTCCCATGATGGACATCGAGCAGGAGTACCCCATGATGCAGATGTTCGCCAACCAGATTCCCGTGGAAGCCATCAACGAGGTTGTGAAGCAGCTCGTTACCGACGATAACCGCGTTGTTTCCGTGATGATGCCTGAGAAGGAGGGCCTCGCCGTTCCCACCAAGGAGGAGCTTGCCAACGTCATGAAGGGCGTTGATGCCGAGGAAATCGCTCCCTTTGTCGACGAAGTGAAGTCCGAACCCCTCATCCCCAATCTCCCCGCTCCCGGCAAGATTGTGAGCGAGAACAAGCTCGACAAGTGGGATGCCGTTGAATGGGTACTCTCAAATGGCGCCAAGGTGGTTGTGAAGCACACCGACTTCAAGGCCGACGAGATTCTCTTCGACGCGCAGGCCATCGGCGGCACATCGGTGTTCCCCGACGAATATGCCGCATCGCTCATCTTCTTCCCCTACGCTACTTCGCAGCACGGCCTCGGTGAATACTCCTATAAGGACTTGCAGAAATACATGCAGGGCAAGCAGTGCTCTGTAAGCTTCGGGCTCGACGACTTCGTGCGCGACGTTTCGGGTACCACCACCCCCAAGGACCTTCCCGTGATGATGGAGCTTCTCTACTCCACTTTCACAGCGTTCAACATCTCCGACGAGGAGTTCAAGGCTTCGCAGAACGCCATCACCGGCTTCCTCCACAACCAGGAAACCGAACCCCAGTATGTGTTTGGCAAGGAAGTGGCCAAAGCGCTCTACTCCAACCCCCGCAAGCAGGCCATCTCTTCTGAAACCATCATGAACGCGTCTCTCGACCAGACCCTCGACATTGCCAAGAAGATGACCGCCAACGCTGCCGACTACACCTTCTACTTCGTGGGCAACATTGATCTTGACACTTTCCGCCCCCTCGTCGAGCAGTATATCGCCACTCTCCCCTCCGATGTCAACGCCACTGTCACCAAGCCTGAATTCCTCCCCTCGCTTGAAATGAACATGGGCGAGAAGGTGACCGTTGCCAAGACTCCCATGCAGACCCCGCAGACCTACGCACTCGTTGTCGAGGCCGGCAACATCCCCTACACGATGAAGGATCGCGCTGCTGCCTCGATCGCCGGCCAGATTCTGAGCCAGCGCCTCCTCGAAAAGGTGCGCGAGGAGATGGGTGCCACCTATTCGATTGGCGCTTACGGCAACATGGAGCGCGTCGCCGACAAGTATAACGTCACCCTTCTTTCGCAGTTCCCCATGAAGCCCGAGCTTCAGAAAGAGGTTATGGAATATGTCGAGCAGGCTTTCAAAGACATGGAAACTGTCAAACCCGAAGAGCTTGCCAAGGTCACCGAATACATGATCAAGAGCGTCAAGGAGAATAGCGAAAAGAACCAGTGGTGGCTCAACGGCATGGCTGGCGAGGCCCTCAACGGCGTCGATACCACCCACAATGCTGAAGAGATGTATGCCAACTTCACTGTTGAGGACGTTCAGAATTTTGTGAAAAAGCTCAACGAGCAGGGCAACTTCCGCATCATCCTTCTTGAAGCCGAGGAAGCTCCCGCGAAATAAGTGCACCTAACGCCTCGGTGTTGCTGATGCCGATGGCCCTTGAATAACGCGCCGTGTCGATAATCGAAATTTCGACACGGCGCTTTCGTTTTTTTCGTCCCGCAGAGAGAAATTTCGTATATTCGCGATATGAAGAAGGTTAAAAAGAAGCCGCTTTTGTTGATGCTTCTCGTTGCTTTGGTGGCGCTTGCCATCGGGGCATGGTGGCTCCGCGGCGCGCTCAGCTCCTATTCCGGGGAAGCTGCCTGGGTACGCATACCCGCTAATGCCACCCGCGAGCAGGTGGCCGACTCGCTGCGCACCGCGCTTGGCGATAGCTTCGGAGGCCGGGTGGCCAAGTTGTGGAGCGGCAACATAAGGGTTTCCCGCGGTGCCTATCGCGTTGAGCCGGGCGAGCGGGCGTGGCGCGTAGCCAGGAAAATAGGGCAGGGGAGGCAGACTCCTGTCAAACTCACGTTTAACAATCTCAGAACCGCTGACCAGCTTGCCGCCAATCTCGCGACGCGAATGGAATTTGATGCCGGTGAGTTTCTCGCCGCGGCCGATTCGATAGCAGCTCTTAGGGGTGTCAATCGCGACGAGCTCCCGGCGCTGTTCGTCCCCGACACATACGAGGCCTATTGGACCGATTCCCCCGCTAAAATCTCAAAATTGCTGTTCAGCTACCGCGACCGCTTCTGGACGGAGACGCGTAAAGCTAAAGCCTCTGAGCTGGGGCTGACCCCCATCGAGGTCGCGACCCTCGCGTCGATAGTCGAGGAGGAGAGCAACGCGTCAGACGAGCGCCCGCTCATCGCGCGTCTCTATCTCAACCGGCTCAAACGCGGCATGCCGTTGCAGGCCGACCCGACAGTGAAGTTCGCAAGCGGTGATTTCGGCGCGCGCCGCGTAACAGCCCGAATGCTCCAGGTGGATTCCCCTTACAACACCTACCGCGTGAAGGGGCTTCCCCCTGGCCCGATCCGCATCCCTTCGAAAAGCGGCATTGACGCGGTGCTCGATGCTCCCGCCCACGACTGGATTTATATGTGCGCGAAGGCCGATTTCTCGGGCAAGCACGCTTTTGCCTCAGACCTCGCCGCCCACAATCGCAACGCCGCCGCATACCGTCGCGCGCTCGATGCCCGCGGCATTCATTGACCGGTTTTCTGCGAAAAAAGCATCCGTATGCTCGACACGGGTGCCATTTATGCTTTTTTAACGTTTTGCGGAAAGCGTTTTTTTTCTTATATTTGCACTCATACCGCAGAATGCGGCGGCAGGTTCATCCGTCTCTCTCCGACCCTTGCACGGAAACCTTTGTCGCTCAACACTTAATCTGCGGGCTGTCGTCGGGGCTCCCCCGATGGCGACTCTCCCTCCGCCGGGCGCCCCGCGTCCGCCTTGCCATCCGCAATAAAAAAAACAACATAAATGACCGGTAAATGGAATTATTTACCCCTAACACCCGAAGAGCGAAAAACCGAGGCAGCCTTGGCAAAAAAATACGCCGACTGTCCTCCCATCAGCGAGCTGCTGGTCCGTCGCGGAATTTCCTCAGAGGAAGAAGCTGAGCGCTTTTTCCATCCTTCGCTGAGGAACCTCCACGACCCGTTCCTAATGCCCGGCATGGATAAAGCTGTTCAAAGGCTTAACAAGGCCATGGGGTCAAAGGAGAAAATTATGGTATACGGCGACTATGATGTCGACGGCACGACTGCCGTGGCGCTGGTCTACAAGTACCTGAGAAATTTTTACTCCAACATCGACTATTTCATCCCCACCCGCTATGAGGAGGGGTATGGGATTTCGTCGGAAACCATCGACGAGTTCGCCGCCGACGGCGTCAAACTTGTCATTATTCTTGATTGCGGAATCAAGGCCAACGAAGAGGTTGCCCACGCCCGTGAGCACGGCATCGACTTCATCATCTGCGACCATCACGTCCCCGACGCTGAATTGCCGCAGGCTGTTGCCATCCTCAACCCGAAAATGCCCGGAAGCACCTATCCTTTCGAGCACCTCTCGGGCTGCGGTGTTGGCTACAAGCTCATGCAGGCTTTCGCTATGAGCAACGGCATCCCCCAGAACGACCTCGAAGGGATGCTCGACCTCGTGGCCGTCTCGATTGCCGCCGACATTGTGCCCATGACGGGCGAGAACCGCGTGATGACCTATTTCGGTCTGCGGCGCATCAACTCCAACCCCAATCTAGGGTTGCGGGCCATCATCCGAATATGCGGCCTGAGCGGCAAGGAGATTACGATTTCCGATGTGATTTTCAAAATCGGGCCTCGTATCAATGCGTCGGGACGCATGCAGAGTGGCCGCGAAGCCGTTGAGTTGCTCGTGTCGCGCGATTTCAACGACGCTATGCGTTGCGCGAGGGTCATCGACCAGTATAACAAGGACCGCAAGGAACTCGACAAACGCATAACCGAGGAGGCCAACACAATCCTTGCCGAGCACCCCGACAAACTCGCGGGCAGAAAGTCAATCGTGATTTTCAACAAGGACTGGCACAAAGGCATCATAGGAATCGTAGCGTCGCGCATCACGGAGCTCTATTACAAGCCCGCCGTGGTGCTGACGCTTGCCAACGGCCTCGCCACCGGCTCGTCGCGCTCGGTGCAGGGCTTCGACATCTACAAGGCGGTGGAGTCGGCACGCGACCTGCTGGAAACCTTCGGCGGCCATCCCTATGCAGTGGGGCTCTCGCTCCGCGAGGAAAATATCCCCGAGTTCCGCCGTCGTTTCGAGGAATATGTGTCGACCAACATCCTCCCCTCGCAGCTTAACCCGAGCTTCGACATCGACGCCAACATCAGTTTCGCTGAAATCACTCCCGATTTCATCTCCATGCTCAGGCGTTTCCAGCCTTTCGGCCCCAAAAACGCCCGGCCCGTGTTCCGCACCCGCGGCGTGGTGGATTTCGGCACAAGCAAGCTCGTTGGCCGTCAGCTGGAGCACATCAAGCTCGAACTCGTTGACGACACTTGCGGCAAGGTTTTCAACGGCATTGCGTTTAACATGGCCGACATGTACGAAGGGATTCACAGCGGGCGGCGGTTTGACATTTGTTACACCATAGAGGATAACAAGCACAAAGGTGCCACTGACGCCATCCAGCTGCAAGTCAAGGAAATCGTGTTTTGCGACTAATTGAGCCCGACATCAACGGCATTTTGGAGCGGTATTGGGGCTACGCCTCTTTCCGCCCGATGCAGCGCGAGATTATCGACTCGGTGCTCGCCGGGCGCGACACGCTTGGGCTGCTTCCAACCGGTGGAGGCAAGTCGATTACCTTCCAGGTGCCGGCTATGGCCATCGAGGGGCTCACGATCGTTGTCACTCCCCTGATTTCGCTGATGAAGGACCAAGCCGACAATCTTGCCGGCCGCGGCATCCGCGCCTACTACCTCCACAGCGCGCTCACCCCTCGCGAAAGCCGCCTTGTGTTTGACAAATGCCGGCTCGGCAAAGCGAAGATTCTCTATCTTTCGCCCGAAAGGCTGCAAAACCAACGTTTCAGAGCCGAGCTGCGGCAGCTCCCTGTGAGCCTGATTGTGGTTGACGAGGCACATTGCATTTCGCAGTGGGGCCATGACTTCCGCCCGTCCTATCTGCGCATCGCCGAGATGCGCGAAATGTTTCCCGAGGCGCCTGTGCTCGCGTTGACAGCCTCGGCCACGCCCCAGGTGGTTGCCGACATTAAGCGCTCGCTCTGTTTTAGCGAGCCGTCAGGCGAGTTCAGGCTCAGCTTCACCCGCAAGAATATTTCCTACATAGTGCGCCATTGCGAGGTGAAGGAGCAGCAATTGTTGCGCGTGCTCGCCGGGGTGCCGGGAACCGCTATTGTCTATACCCGTTCGCGCAGGCGCACCCGCGAGGTGGCCGAATATTTGAAGGTCCACGGCATCAGTGCCGACTTTTATCACGCCGGGCTGTCGCCCGAGGATAAGGAGGCGCGGCAGGATAGCTGGAAGAGGGGAGTTACCCGCGTCATGGTCGCTACCAACGCTTTCGGAATGGGCATCGACAAGCCCGATGTCAGAACGGTGGTTCACGTCGACCTTCCGTCGTCGCTCGAAGAATATTATCAGGAGGCGGGCCGCGCTGGCCGCGACGGCAAGCATTCGTTTGCCGTGATTCTCGCGACAAAAAGCGACCGCCGCGTGCTTGCCAAGCGCGTTGCCGACTCTTTCCCGGCGAAAGATTTCATCCGCGACACATATCATAATATCGGTGTGTGGTTTGATGTCGCGATGGGCGAGGGTGCCGGCGCTGTGCGCGACTTTGACCTCTCGGCCTATTGCGAGCGTTTCCGCATGCCGGCAGCAACCACCAGGAGTGCCCTTTCAATTCTGAGCCGGGCGGGCTACATCGACTATGAGGAGGAGCCCCACACCCGCTCGCGTCTGATGATGACCATCGACCGGCACGCCCTCTACGATGTGGAGCTCGACCGCGCTGCCGACGACCTTTTGCAGCTGATTCTGCGCACCTATACCGGGATTTTTGCCGACTATGAGTATATCGACGAGGTGCGTCTGGCCTCACGCCTGGGGGTGGGGACCCAGCACGTCTACGAAACGCTTGTGCGCCTCAGCAAGATGCGCGTGATTCATTTCGTGCCGCACCGCTTCACCCCCATTGTTGTGTTTCAGCAGCCCCGCCAGCCGAAGTCCGACGTGGTTCTGCCGAAAGAGGTCTATGAGACGCGTCGCAAACAGCTTGAAACCCGCGTTAAGGCCATGGACCGATTTGTTTTCGACGACGGCGAGTGCCGTGTCGAGGGGATGCTGCGTTACTTTGGCGAAGAAGCTGCCGGCGAGTGCGGCACATGCGATGTTTGCCGCTCGAAACAGAACATTGCGCCGGCGATGTCGCCCGAGGAAGCCGACCGCGTGATATGCCATATTGCCTCGCAGCTGCCCGAAGGGCGCACCATGGCTTACATTCAGCAGGTTGGCGCCATTCCGCGCGACCTCCTCGTTGACCGTCTGCGCTCGCTCGCCGACGCCGGGAGGGTGACATTGACCCCCGATTTCCGCGTGATAGCGAGGGCCGAAGGCTGATTCTTAACGGATTCCCAGCCGCGGTAACACTATTTAAACTCTTTTAGCTATCAATCCTTTATCTTTTCCCGATAGGGGTTGTTATAGTAATAAAAAGAAATCAATGAAATGTGAGTTTGGAACACAGCTGCAGGGAGTGCGCGGCGTTTGTCGCTCCGGCTCCCGGATGGCAATTTAAACGTTACATCCCTCGTCCTTTTTACTGGGTAGTGATACCAGGTATTAAGGCTCTCATAAATAAATAGTTGAAACGTCGGGGAGGCAGAAGCCGCTATTTGGCAGCTGCCTCCCTTTGCCATGCCTGCGCCGCAGGGAGGTTATCGGAGTTTGTGAAGAGCGTCGAGCATCTCTACAAGAGTGGAGCGCACAGACTTAAGCCGCTCTACGGCCCGGGCCTGGCGTTCGAGTCCCTCGCGGTTGGTGCGCAGTGCCTCGCGGGCGGCGTCGATATGCAGCCCCTTGTCTTTCAGTAGGTAACGAATCATGCGCAGCCGCTCCACATCGCGCGGCGTGTAGAACCGGGTGCCTTTCGCATTGCGCTTGGGCGACAGAATCGAGAACTGCGATTCCCAAAAGCGCAGTGTCGACAGCGGGACGCCCACCAGCTCGCCCACTTCGCTTATTTTGTAGTATTTCTTGTTAATGTTTTCGGTTGCCATCTTCTTGCAAAAGTAGCTAAATTTCCGTAATTTTGCGCGTTCAATTCTATGCTTTTTAGCACATTGAGGGCCGCCATTTGGCGACGCATCACTCCGATATTAGTAAACTTACACTTTATATGAGTAACAAACCGATGACTGCCAAAGAGATACGCGAATCTTTCAAGCAGTTTTTCAAAGGGAAGGGCCATCAGATTGTCCCATCCGCCCCCATGGTTATCAAGGACGACCCCACGTTGATGTTCACCAACGCCGGAATGAACCAGTTCAAAGATATTATCCTCGGCAACAAGGCGCCCAAATGGACCCGCGTCACCGACAGCCAGAAGTGCCTCCGCGTTTCCGGCAAGCACAACGACCTCGAAGAGGTGGGCATGGACACATACCACCACACCATGTTTGAGATGCTCGGCAACTGGTCGTTTGGCGACTATTTCAAGGCCGAGGCTATCGACTGGGCGTGGGAATTTCTCGTGGACGTTCTGGGCCTTGACCCCAAGCGCCTTTATGCCACTGTTTTCGAGGGTTCGGAAGCCGAAAACCTCAGCCGCGACGACGAGGCCGCCGCAATCTGGGAAAAGCATCTGCCAAAAGACCATATCATCAACGGCAACAAGCACGATAATTTCTGGGAAATGGGCGATACCGGCCCCTGCG